>CANQQT010000019.1 GCA_947626065.1 uncultured Clostridia bacterium
AGGCTACGATTTCGCTATCCCTTCTTCTCGCCTGCTCCTCACGAAGCAAACCTTGGGAGTCGCTCTTGGGTTCGTCGGCAACTACGCCCCTTCTGGACTTCCACCACAGACCGACGACATGCCCGTCATACCAAAAAAACAAAGCCCCTTGCGGGGCCCTGTTAATCGGCTGATTTACTGTTCTTCCGCCTCCCGGAGCAGCTTTTTGAGCTGTTCGGGGGTAAATTCGTATTTCTGCCCGCAGAACTGACAGGTCACCGTCGTAATCGGATCGGCGGCCATCTCCTCAAGCTCCTTTTTTCCCGCCGACAGAAGCGCTCGCTCCACGCGGGATCGGGAACAGCCGCACCGATAGCCGATTTCAAAGGAATCGAGAATTTCCATCGGAAAGGCTTTGAGCACGGTTTTGCAGATTTCCTCCGGGCTCATTCCGTCGGCAAGCATGGCCGTGACCGGGCGCAGCCCTTCGAGACAGCCCTCCACCGCCGCCACCGTTTCGCCGTCGGCAGCCGGGAGGAGCTGAATCAAAAATCCCCCCGCGCAGGCGATGCTTTGATCGGGATTGACGAGGACGCCGAGGGCGCAGACGGTGGGAATCTGCTCGCTTATCGCGTAATAAGAGGTGATATCCTCGGCGATTTCCCCCGACACAAGGGGAATCTGCCCGGAATAGGGCTCCCCTTCTCCGAAATCCCGGATGACGCCAAGGTATCCGTCTTTTCCGACGGCGCCTCCCACGTCAAGCTTTCCGTCGGGGCGGAGTGGAAGCTCCACTTTCGGATTCGCCGCATATCCCCGCACGTTTCCGAGGCTGTCGGAAACTGCCAGAACCGTTCCGGCCGGGCCTCCGCCGTTTACCCGGAGCGTGACGCTTCCCTTTTCCTCCTTCATCATCTGCCCCATAAAGGAGGCTCCGGTGAGGAGCCGTCCGAGCGCGGCGGATACGACCTTCGTCGTTCCGTGGATTCTCTGCGCCTCCGCGACGATATCGGTGGTATCGGCGGCCATCATAAGGACAGCACCGTCCTCCGAAATGGATCGAACCAGTCTGCCCATTATTTGCGGTTCAGCTTATCCAGCCAGATAAGCCCGATGTCAATGGCGTCGTAGAGGCCCTTCTTCTCGAACTGCTTGGCCAGCCGTTCGGAGGGGGAGAGGCTTTGGTCGGTGCTGAGAATCTGCACCAGAATCTGATCCGGAATCTCCTCCGTGGAATTGCCAACCTCCGGCTTCTTCGTCGTCAGGACCATCAGAAACAAAATATAGTCGTCGTCCATGTCCCCGTAGCAGTAGAGATTATCGTTTCGGACCAGCGGCTTGCCCCGGTAGAGCATATAGTCGCCGTTAATGCCGTTTGCAACATAGTCTGCCATGTTTTTTCTCCTTATCTTTATCTTCCGACCTTTCCGGTCGGCGCAAAATCTTCTTTCCGGCTCATTTCAAAAGCCTCCGGAACGCTCCCGGAAAAAGAAAAAAGTTTCCTTATTATCATCATACCACATTTTCTTTTCCCTGTCAAGGTATAAACGAAAGTTTTCCCCCTCGGCGCACGGCGTCAATTCTCGGACTTTTTCGTTTTCGGGGGCCTGCCGACCTTCACCTCGGCAAGAGGGTTCTTCTGCATGGCCTGTTCCATCTCCGAGTCGCTGACGTGGGTATAAATCTGCGTCGTGTTGAGCTGTTCGTGCCCGAGGATATCCTTCAGCACCCGGATATCGACCTCCCCGGTCTGGTACATCAGCGTGGCCGCCGTATGGCGGAGCTTATGAACCGAGAGGCCGCGGTTGTCAAATCCGGCCTCCGCCAGATATCTTCCCACCACCGTCTGCACCATCTGCTTGCTGATCCGGATATGCCGGGAGCTGAGGAAGAGAGCGTTTTTATGCCCCGGCGCCGGGGTCTTGTCCCGGACAGCGAGATAAGCGGTCAGCGCCTCTCGGCAGGCGTCGTTCAGATAGATTACCCGTTCCTTCGCGCCTTTTCCGGTGACACGGAGGGAGGTGAGCTCCCGGTCGATATCCGACAGGTTGATCCCCACCAGCTCCGACAGCCGCATTCCACAGTTGAGAAAGAGCGTGATGATGCAGTAGTTCCGCTCCCGGTACCGATCCTTTTCGTCGGTTGCGACGGTGTTCAAAAGCTCGATGCTCTCCTCCGCCGACAGATGCTTCGGAAGCGATCGCGGGAGCTTCGGGGAATCGATATTCTCGGCGGGATTGTTCGGGAAACGCATCACCACGCCGCAATAGTAACGGTAAAAGGATTTCAGCGTGGAGAGCTTACGCGCACGGGTGCGGGCGTGGTTATCCCTCCCCGTTGCGGCGTAATTCAGAAATTCCAGGATTTCCCCTCTTGTCACCGAGGCGGCGAAATCATAGTCCAGCTCGGCGACGGTGATGGCGTCAAAGTCCTCCCCCGCCAGCGACAGCCCTTGACGCTGGGCTTTCAGGAACTTGAAAAAGAGCATCAGGTCAATGCTGTACTGCGTCACCGTCCGAGGGGATCTCCCCTTGACGACGAGCATATACTGTAAAAATTCCGTTGCGGGCTCCGGCAGCTGTGTCATTCTTCCCCTCCCGACCGCCATTCGGCTCTTTCTTTTCTGTCTTCTTTTGCAGGAAGTTTTACGCGTTTTTTAAATTTAATTGACAAAGTGTAAACTTTCCTGTTTTGTCTTGTTTTTTTCATAATCTTTGTATAGAATGATTATCAGTACCTATTTATCCCGAAATATTTTCCTCGGAAAGGATTCGCGGCCCCGATGTTTAATTTCCTTAAAGAAAATTCCTATCTGATTTTCAAGATGATCGTCAATCAGATCGGAATGACTATGTTCGGGCTGGTTCTCTCGATGCCGACCAGCGTGAACGACAATCTCTTTCTTCTTTCCAGCGTCTTTGCGGTGGTTTTCTATCTCTTCCTGCTCTATACCATGACGTGGGATATCGGCTATGAAGAAAAGACCCGCATCGACGCCAAGCGGATGCGCTTAAGACCCCTGAAAGGCTTTTTTATGTCGCTTACCGCTAACCTCATCAACCTGATCCTCGGCGCCCTGATTGCCGTCGGCTATTACACTGCCACAGCCTATCAGATGAGCGAGGCGGGAATTCTCTTCCCGACGGCCCCGCTCGCCTCGGTCAACCTCTTCGGCACCGCGCGGACCATCGCCACCATCCTTGAAGGGATGTATGCGGGAATCATCAACCGGTTCTTCCTGAGCGCGCCCTATATTTATCTTCTGATTCCCATCCCCGCGATGATCACCTGCACGATCGCGTATCTCGCCGGAGTGAAGGGAAAGCGGCTTCTCCCCTTCTTCGCCCCCAAGGAAAAGCGGGACTGACGGGCCCCCGGTCGGAGGAAGCTCCTATGGAAGGAATATCCGCCGCCAAAATTTCCCGCCACCGACAAATTCTGTCGCCGAAAGCACCCGACACCGAAAGTCCCTCACCGCCGACAAATTCTGTTGCCGAAAGCACCCGAACGCCAAAAGCTTTCATCGACGAATTCTTCCACTGAAAGCACACGACGCCGGAAGTTTCCGCCAACAAATTCTGTCACCGACTGTACCCGGTGCCGAAAGTTCCCTGCCGCTGATAAATTCTGTCACGGAAAAGCACCCGGCACCAAAAGTACTTGCGCTGGTAAAGTCCGTCACCAAAAGCGCCCACTGCCAAAAAATTCCGCTTCCCGTCCGCCGTCTTTTTCTTCTTCCCGGCGGGCGGGTATTTTTGTCCTCCGCCCAGCGTGTGCTCGAAAGCGGCGGTTGAAAGCGGAGCTTCGGCAGAAAAGGTTCGTTTCCCCGAGGGAATCCCCGGGGAAACGGGCCTTTTTCTTTTATTCCAGATTGAGCTTATCGGTGAGGATTTTGCTCGACAGGAGGTAAAGGACGATCGCGACGATGAGATTCAGCGCAATTCCCGAGACAAAGACCGGCGTCATGGTGAGCAGGTCGGAGATGATCAAATTGCTTGCCGTCATAAAGATCATGAAGAAGACGGAAATCACGTTGGACAGAATATTGATTCCGAAATTGACGACGAGGTAAGCGAGAATCGAAAAGAGGAGCTTATGCTTCTGCGAAAGCTGTCCGACGCTTATCGAGAAGGCGATCAGCACGATTTCCGCCACCAGCGCGGCCAGCATCGACAGGAGAATCTCCACCGCGAAAATCACCGCATCGGCGTCGCTGAAAATCGTTGAAAGCTCTCTTCCGACGCTTTTGAGGGAAGAGGTGAAGCCCGGCCCGACCGTCACGGCAAGGAAGAGGAGAACCGCCGCGACGAGGAAGGACACCACTGTAAAGAGGAAGGAGGTGAGAGTTTTACAGAAGAGATGGGAGGAAGGCTTCACCGGGAGAGTAAAGGACAGATAGCCCTCGTCCCGCACCAGATTCTTATAAAACCGGAAGGCGAGGAGAATCACCGGGAGCGCCGGAACCAACACGACGACGATTCCCGACATGATATAGAGGAATCCCATCGGCAGGAAGGCGATCGCCGTCAGCGTCGGGGCCACTTTTGTCTCCGCGATATAGTTCGCGACGACGGTACTGACTCTTGCCAGCGTGAGAACCGCCGCGAGAATCGCGTAGGAGAGCAGAATCCAGCGCCGGTAAAACCGGAATTCGTATTTAAACAGTTTTTTCAGCATCGGAACACCTCCCGGAAATACCGGTCGAGACTTCCGCCGGTGGATCTCCGGATATTCTCGCAGGAATCGGCGAGGTAAATGCGCCCGTTCGCCAGAATCACCGCGTCGTCAAGCACCCGCTCGATATCGTAAATCAGGTGGGTGGAGAGGATAACCGTCGCGTTGCGGTTATAGCCGGACAGAATCACGTCGAGGATAAAGTCCCTCGCCGCCGGATCCACTCCGGCAATCGGCTCGTCGAGGAGATAGAGGTCGGCCCTCCGGCTCATGACGAGAATCAGCTGCAGCTTTTCCTTCGTCCCCTTGGACAGCGTCCGGAATTTCGCGCTCGTCGGAATGGCGAGGCGAGCCAGCAGCTCCTCCGCGTGACCCCGGTCGAAATCGGCGTAGAAGTCGGCGAAATAGTCCAGCGTTTCGTCCACCCGCATGGAGCTGTCAAAATAGGTTCTTTCCGGCAGATAGGAGACAACCTTTTTTGTCTCGACGCCGATGGGGGTTCCGTTTACCGTAACCGTCCCCGACGTCGGCTTCAAAAGTCCGGCAATCAGCTTGAGGAGCGTGGTTTTGCCGCTTCCGTTCGGGCCGAGGAGACCGATAATTCGACCGCGCCATGCCTTCAAATCCACTCCGTCAAGCGCGACAAATCCGCCATAGGATTTTGTCACGCCGCGGCAGTCAAGGAGCGGGGGATTCACGGTGTCGGTTCTGATTTCCGTATCCATAAAAGCTTCCCTTCCTTTCCAAACACGTAAAAATGTTTTTCTTCTTTCATGATACAATAAATCAAGAAAAAAGTCAAGAGTTTTTTGCCCGCTCGCCCCCGTTTTTGCGCCGAAATTTCGACAAAGTGACGGAAAAGCGGGGCCGGACATCGGAAAAGTTTGAATCCATTATAACAGGAGGATCCTCGCCATTCAAGTACAATTTATTGATTTACGATGAATTTTCTTTGAATTTTGAGAGGTTCGGCCGCTCTCGGCCTTGAGTAGGCTCCTTTGACTCTTTTGACCGTTCCGCACAAAGTGCGCCGGAACCCTTGTCCGTGCTCGCATCCGCGTGTACATCCTCGCGCGCATTCGCGTGCACTCGCGTGCGCGAGTGCGCTTACCGTCCTCTATCCCGCTGTAAAATCCTTGGGAAAGAACGTCTAAAAAAGGAAAAAGAGGGCTTGCAATTTTCCCCGCGATATGATACAATAATGCAAAATCCAAGGGCCGGGCCGCCTCGCCGATTTCCGGGGAGGCCGCCGATCCTTTCCACGGCCCGAAAAGGAGGAGCTTTGATGAAAAAAATACCGGTAGGCATTCAGCTTTACAGCGTTCGCGACGCGCTGAAGGAGGACTTTTGCGGCACTCTGCGCGCCGTGAAGGCGCTCGGCTACGATTACGTGGAATTTGCCGGGTATTACGGCGGGAAAAGCGGGGAGGAAATCCGGGATATCCTTGCGGAGATCGGATTGAAGGCCCCCACCGTCCACCAGAATCCCGAGCTTTTCCTCACCGAGGGGGAATCCGCCTTCGACTTTTTCCTCGCCTTCGGCGTCAAAAAAATCGTCATCCCGTGGTATCCCGCCGCCCGTCTGCCCGGGACGGCCGACTGGGAAAAGAACAAGCGCGATTTCATATCCCTTTCGGAGGCGGCAAGGAAAAAGGGCCTTGCCCTTCTCTACCACAACCACGACTTTGAATTCAAGCAGGTGGAGGGCCGCGCCGTCTACGATCTTCTCTTTGAGGAGCTGGACGGCTACCTCGACCCGGAGCCCGACGTCTGCTGGATTCGGTACGGCGGCGCCGACCCCGTCGAGGTGATCAAGCGCTATCGGGAGAGAATTTCGGTGGTTCATCTCAAGGACTACCTCTGCACCGGACCGCAGGACGGGCCGGTCTACGGGCTGATCGGGAAGAAGGAGGAGCCGGACAAAAAGAAGACCGACGGCTTCCGCCTCGTTCCCCTCGGGCAGGGGTGCGTCGACTTCCCCGCCGTCCTCTCCGCCTGCGAGGAAATCGGGGCCGAGCTTTTGATTGTCGAGCAGGACAACTTCACCGGAATCTCGCCCCTCGACGGCATGGCGCAAAGCCGCCGTTATCTTGCCGAGACCTTCGGCCTCTGACGCGCGGGCGCGAAAAGCGGCAATAGGAACATAGCACACGCAGAAAGTGCCGCCCGGCGCGAAAGCCTTGAAACCACAGAACAGGGCCGCCGTGTACGAAAAACGGCGGAAGCGGTCTTTTAGGCAAAAAACAGCCATTCCCTCAAACGGGCGTGGCTGTTTTTATCGTTTCGTTTTTGTAAGCGCTTCCCTTTGGGTACTCCCCGGCATTTTCCGGCGCTTGCGGGCGGTTTGCGTCCGTGGGACGCTCTTTTTTAGGTGCTTGCGGTGGTTCGCTCCCCGTAGGGTGCTTTTCTTTAGGCATTCACGGGTTTGCGGGCGGTTTGCGTCCGTGGGACGCTTCCCTTCGGGCGGTTGTCAGCATTTCCCGGCGCTTGCGGGCGATTCGCGTCCGTGGGCGCTCCTTTTTAGGTACTTGCGGGTGGGTTGCTCCTGCGGGCGCTTTTCTTTAGGCGTTTGAAGAGCTTGCGTGTGGTTCCCTTTTTGGCGTTCGCGTGATATGAACCGTTTGTTTGCGTTTTATGACGCTTTGAATTACGGGCCTTGTCCTTTCGGCGACTATCTTACGACGCCCCATACTGGAAATGCACGGTGCAGTTCTCGCCGAAAACAAACACCGGTTGACCGTCTTTTCTTATCCACTGCTCCTCGGTGCCGGCAAAATAGACGTCCTGCAATTCCCAGCATTCGGAAAAGAGCTTGTCGTCGTAACCCTTCGGCAGATTTTCCACCATGCTGAGGGGAATTTCCAGCCTTTTCAGACTGCGGCAACAGATTTTTCCCACCGTTTCCACTCCTTCGGCAAAGGAAAGCTCCTCCAAAGCTCCACACGCGTCGAAGGCTCCTTCGGACACCTCCTTCACCGCGGAAGGAACCGTAAGAGAGATCAGGCCGGTATTGCTGAATGCCTCTTTCTCGATTGTCTTCACGCTCCCGTCGTCCGGGATAACGCTGAATTTATTGACGGCAATAAGCGTTTTGCGCTTGGCGTCAATCAGCGCGCCGTTTACGACACGGTAGAAGGGATTGGCCCCATCCACAACGATCTTTTCCAATTCGTAACACCCCGAAAACACCGCCGGGGCAATCCTGTTCAGGCTCGCCGGGAGGGTAATTTCCGAGAAAAGGCACTGCTGAAAAGCGCCCCATTCAATCTCCTCCAGTCCTTCGGAAAAAACAATTATTCCCTGCTCGGCAATTCCCTGACTAAAAGCAGATCTCCCGATTTTTTTCACGGAGGCCGGGATGACGACTTCCGCAAGGTGACTGCACCAAAAACACTCCTCGGGAATCTCTTTCAGCGAATTTGAAAGCTTTACGGTTTCAAGGCCAATACAATGAGAAAAGGCGTAGGCCCCGACTTTTTTCACGCTGTCCGGCAGAGCGATTTCTGTCAGATTGTAGCAACAGGAAAACGCATCGCTCCCAATCTCGGTCACCCCTTCCGAAAGGAAAACCGCGGCCAGCTTTTCACACCCGGAAAACGCCCCGTCTCCGATCTTGGTCACGCTCTTCGGAATCACGATTTTTTCAAGCGCGGTCTTAAAGAAGGCCTTTACCGGAATTTCCGTCAGCGAATTTGAGAGCACGACCCATTCAAGCGCGGTACACTCGCAAAAGACATCGGCGCCGAGCGTCGTTACACTGTCGGGCAGCGTGATTTCGGTGAGCCGAATGCACCCCCGAAAAGCCGATTTTCCAATCTCCGTCACGCTCTCCGGAATCAAGACGGCGGTAATCATCCACTTATTTCTGAAAGCCGTATCGCCGATGGCGGTGACGGGCAGACCCTTATACGCCGAGGGAATGACGATAACGGTATCGGCGCAGGTTCCGATTCCTTTGAGAATATACCCATTTCCCTCCTCGTTCAGGGAAAATTCCAGTCCTTCGCTTTCCGCCCGGCCCTCAAAGGGGGAAACGGTTTCCTCCCCATCGTATGAGTCGGGGATTTCCTCGGGGTCGTTTGTTTCACTTTCAACGACCGGGCCGATATCCTTCATGAAGGAGCAGGAACAAAGGGACAGGGTCAGGATCAGCGCGAACAGCAATGACAGAAATTTTTTCGTCATGACGTTTTTTCCTTTTTAAAAATAGGTCGATTTCATCCGGATTTTATCCGGCACTTTTATCCGATATTCTCAGAGAATTTTCATCGGCTTTTTATCAGGCCCCGCCCTTTTCGCGGCGCTCCCGTCTTTTTTCGTTCTCCTCTTCCATCTTCTCGCAGATGGCGACGGCGGCGTCCTTGGGAAGGCCTTCCTCCTGCCTTCTCCTCATTTCCTCGCGTGCCTCCCGGCACATCAGCCGGTCGCAGGCCTCCGCAAGCTCCTTTTTCAGGCTTCCGACGGCGAGACTCATCCCATTTTCCGCAAAGAAGGCCATGTTCCGCGTCTCGCATCCCGGAATCGGCATCAGGTGGACAAGCGCCGTGCCCGATACCGCCGCCTCCGTGGAGGAAAGCCCGCCGGGCTTTGAGAGAAACAAGTCGCAGGCGTGCATATAATCGGCCATTTGATCGGTATAGCCGATGAGATGACAGCGATCGCGGCAGACCGGTTCGAGATGCCGGTAGAGCGCTTTATTGTTTCCGCAGACGACGGCGATTTCGGCGCTTTCCCCGTAGCGCTCCAGCAGAAGCGGGACAAGCGCTTCCATCGCCCCGGCGCCGATGCTTCCTCCCGCCACAAGAATACAGGGCTTTTCGGGGTCAAGCCCCAGCTTTTCCCTCGCTTCCCTTTTTCCGACCTTCTCGCGGAAGGCGCGGGAGACGGGGATTCCGAGGGGAAGGAGCTTCTCCTTCGGAAGGCCTCGTGAAAGAAATTCCTCCGTCAGCTTTACGGAGGGAATTACGTAAAAGTCGCAGTCGGTCTCCTCTGTAAAGGGAATGCAGGTATAATCGGTCGCGACAAAATAGGTTGCCGGAGTCGGCAGGCCCTCCCGCTTCATATTGGTAAGAATTTCGGCGGGAAAGAGATGCGGCATGACGACGGCGTCGCAGGGGTGACTTTCAAAATAGCTTGCCAGAACCGGCACCATCCGCTTATTCAGCAGACGAACCGGCGAGGAGACCGGGAGCCGACGGTAGACGTTTGCCAGCCGGTAAGCGGCCCCAAACGCGGACGGCGCCTTCTGCGCGATGGTGACGTAGGTCTTGTCGACGACGTCGGCGGTTCCCTCCCCTTTCAGGCGGTAGGGATTGAGCACCGTGACGCGATGCCCGCGCCGGGTGAGCTCCTCGGCAACGGCGGCCCCGGCGCTGTTGTGGCCTCCTCCGGTTCCGCAGGAGAGGATCAGCGCATCCATAACAGCTTGACCTCCGGCTTCTTCTTTTCCTCCCGGCTTAAAAAGAGGCGGATGCAGACGGCGGTCGCCATCAGCAGAAAGCCGCTCCAGACGGCCACCGAAACGCCGCTTATCATCATGGCCGGCAGGGTGAGCAGATAGGCGGCCAACGTGCGGTAAAAATGCGGGGAGATCCGGACAAAGAGGGAAAGAAAGAGGAAGGAGGCACAGAGCCAGAAGAGCGGCCACGCATAGGGAAGCAGGCCGGTCAGGCTCCCGAAGGTGGCGGAAATTCCCTTCCCACCGTGGAAGCGGTAGAAGACCGGGAAGACGTGGCCGAGAATCGGCGCCGCCATTACAAGGGGCAGTCCCCAGCCGTCGGGCTCCGGGAAGAGTCGGCAATAGAGAAAGACGGGGAGAAAGGCCTTGGCAACGTCGAAAATCAGGGTCAGCAGTCCGCAGAAAAAGCCTCCGTACCGGAAGGCGTTCGCCGCCCCGGGGTTGCGATCGTCTCCGTTTTTATAGGCCTCCCGCTTTCCAAAGAGGGTGCAGAAAACCCGCGCGAAGAGAATACCGCCGGCAAAATATCCGATAAGAACAAATAAAACTGTCTCTTTCATGGATAAGACTCCCTTTCTCTGTCCGCCGTCTTTGGCGGACGCTTCCCCTTTCCGCTCTTTATTTTCCCGAAACCGTGATGCCCTCGAAGGCCACGTAGGGGAGCGCGGTGTCGCCGTTTACGACCGGCGTGTCGGAAATTCCGGAAATCCTTTTCAGCATATCGGCCAGATTTCCGCTGATCATCGTCTCGGAGAGGGCCCCGGCCAGCTTTCCCTTCTCAATGAGGAAGCTGTTCTTCGCGACTCCCGAAAAATCTCCGTTCGAGGAGGGTTCCCCTCCCGAGAAGCGCCCGACAAGGATTCCCTTTTCCACCGACGCAATCAGCTCCTCAAGCGATTTGTCACCGGGCCGGAGAACAAAATTCCCGGAGGAATTGGGGGCCCGCTTCACGCCGAGCTTCTTTTCCCCGTAGAGGGAGGCCATAAAATTCAGAAGCACGCCGTCGCGGATCAGGTCGTAATTCTCCGCCGGGAAGCCGTCGGAGGTCACCCGCTCCCCGCCGACGATGCGGGGGTCGAAGGGATTTACCGACAGCGTCAGCTCCTCGCTCGCCACCTTTTCCCCGATTTTGCCCTTCCACGGGCTGGTGCCGCTGAGGAGTGCGCCCTCACCGGCGAAATTTTCAAGAGTATAGTAGAGAAATTCGGTCAGGCAGGAGGGCGTCAGAATCATCACGCCCTCAAATTTTCCGTTCACGCCGACAGTTTCAATCTGCTTTTCGGCGTCGGAAAGATCCTTTTTCACCGAGCCGCAGGAGAGGAAGGGCTTCTCCAGCGAATCGGTGACAAAATCGCTCCCGAAGAAGGAGGAGGTTTTCTCACCCTCGTGGGCGCTGAACATCAGGCTGACGCGGTATTCCCCTTGCCGACGGCTGAAAAGGACGCCGTTTGTGTTGGCATGGACGGACTTTTCCTCGGTATGGGAGACAATCATCTGCTCCATCAAAACCTTCGGGAAGCGCTTTCCGATATCCTCCATCAGCTCCTTGCACCGGAAAAAGAGCCTGTCAAGGTCGGGGGTCGGGACGCCGTCCTCAAAATCCCGGTTTTCGGTGAGGGGCGCGATATCCCACGCCTCGTCGGCCTGCGCGGAGGCGGCGGTTTCAAGGCAGGATTTCGCCGCTTCCTTCACCGTTTCGGCGTCGTACCGGTTTTGGCGGACGGTTCCCTTTTTCCCGTCCTTAATAGCCGTCAGAATCAGGTGGCGGTCAAAAAGCGTGCGGAACAGGCTAAAATTTCCGCCGTCGACGTTGAATTCGTGTGTGACGCTCTCTCCGACGTCGCATTTGGCGCGGTCGGCGCCCTCCTTTTTCAGCGCTTCCAGCGCTTCTTTTGCCGTTTTTTTCAGTTCTTCCATAATCGATGCATCGCCCGCCGGGCAACCGGGAGGCGTTTCTCCTTTCCGAAAAAAGCTGTAATCAAGAGGCGGCGACTCAGCGTCCCCCGACGGTGACCCGGCAGCGAAGGGCGGGGCCTCCCATTCCGACCGGCATCGGCTGTTTCTTTCCGCACATTCCGGAGCTTGCCCAAACCATCCGGTCGGAGACCATATCGACGGTTTTCAGCATCTCAAAGGCCACTCCCGAAATGGTGGTGTCAAGAATCGCTCGGCCGAGCTTTCCCTTTTTGATTTCGTATCCTCCGGTCACGCCGAACATAAATTCCCCGGTCGTATCGGCCTGTCCGTTGTTGGTATCAAGGAAGTAATAGCCGTCCTCCACCGAGGCGATCATCTCCTCCAGCTTATCGCTCCCCGGCAGAATGGCGGTATTTCTCATTCTTATCAGGGGCTCGTCGGAGAAGAGGAAGGCCCGGGCGTTGCCGGTCGGCGTCATTCCGAAGTGCTCCGCCGTCTCCCGGCTGTTCATATAGCCGGTCAGGATGCCCTCCTGAATCAACATGGCGTCGGTGGCGGGGGTTCCCTCGTCGTCGGAATAGATCGGCAGGGGAACGCGCTCTCCCAGCGCGGTATGCGCAAAATCCACCATCGTGATTTTTTCGGAAGCAACCCTCTTTCCGAGGGAATGCGCGGCGACAGAGCCCGCGAGGACAAGGTCGGCCTCGACGGTATGCCCGACCGCCTCATGCGCCAGCATTCCCGAAAGAATGCCGCCGAGAATCACGGTCTTTTCCCCGGCCTCGGGATAGACACCCTCGCACTTTTCCCTGAGGCGGCGGTAGAGCTTGTCGACCGTCGGGAAGCAATCGGCGGGGGATTTAAAATTAACGTCAAAGGTGCCGAAGCCCCCGACCACGTCGAAGAGCTCGACCGGTCGCCCGTCCTTCGTCTCCCCCGTCAGGAAGAGATAGACGTAGCTTCTCGGGAGGGAGGAGCAGGAGTCGGTTCCGTTTGAGACGACGATCTGCTTTTCAATGGAATCGGCGCTGAGGACGACGGAACGGCTGAGAAGATCGGGATAGGTTTTCTTTATGTATTCGTCGACTTCCTTGGCGTATTCGATGTAGCGCCTCTGCTCAACATCGTTGAGCGCAAGGGCGGTATCGAGCTTCCCCGGGGCAAGCGGCGGGAGCATTCCCTTTCCGCGCCCGGCATGGCGGGAGAGGAAGGCGGCGTTTTCCGAGGCCGCGCGAAGCACCGACTCGACCGCCTCGCAGGAATCCTCCGCCATCGAGGCAAAGCCGTAGACTCCGTCGGCGTATACCCGCGCCGAAACGCCCTTGGTCTCGGTGCGCACATTTCCCACAGGGTTTCCGTTCAGAAAGGATACCCGGCGGTTGCGGTTCCGCTGCAGGCGAAGCTCGGTATTGGCCCCGTCGGAAAACAGAGCCTTCTTTTCGGTAAGAAGACAGTCAGTCATTCAATCACCCCTTATCGGATTCGACAGAATTTTCCTCTTTTCATTGTATCATTCCCCGGCGTTTCTGTCAATACTTTTTGAAAAAAACCTTCCGTTTCCGGGGATAAAAAAGAAAATGCCCGACGGGCCGGGGAGAAAATTTTTCCTGCGTGCGGTCGGACATTGCATGAAAAATGCCCCGACGAAGGCCGGAAAAGTCAGAATCCGACGGCCAAAAGAGCGTAGTAGCCGGTCATTTTCCTCCCACCATCGGGTCAATTTCCCTCTTCCCTCCGGGCAAAAAAGAAAGCCGCCCGCGCTTTTTTCGCACAGACGGCTTTTCGTTGAATTTTTCCGGGGAAGACCGGTCTCCCGTTCGGTTTGGTAAATGTTACCCGGTCAGAACAGCTTTTTTGCTCGAAACAACGGCTTCGCGGTCTAAAGAAGCGTTTCTCGCCCGAAGCAACGGCTTCGCGGTCAAAATAGGTGTTTCTCGGTCAGAGCAACTGTTTCACGGGTCGGATAAACATTTTCCGGTCAACGGTTTCGCGGTCAGAATAGGCGTTTCCCGGTCAAAAGAACCGATGACGGGCCGGAAGCCGCTTCTCAGTCGGGATACCCGTCGGGATTCTTACAGACCGCGTTCCAGGAGTCGCGGCACATATCCTCAAGCGAATTTTCGGCCACCCAGCCGAGAACCTCCTTCGCCTTGACGGGGGAGGCGTAGCATTCGGCAATATCGCCGGGGCGGCGGGGCGCGATGACGTAGGGGAGCTTCTGCCCGCTCACCTTATCGAAGGCCTTCACGACGTCAAGCACCGAGTAGCCGTTTCCGGTTCCGAGGTTGAAGACGCTGACGCCTCCGTGATTTTCGGAATATTCGATGGCCGCGACGTGGCCCTTCGCAAGGTCGCAGACGTGAATGTAGTCGCGCACGCCGGTTCCGTCGGGGGTGGGATAGTCGTTTCCGAAGACGCTGAGGCAGGGGAGCTTGCCCGCCGCCACCTTGAGAATATAGGGCATCAGATTGTTCGGAATGCCGTTCGGATCCTCGAAGAGGAGGCCGCTCTTATGGGCGCCGATGGGGTTGAAATAACGAAGCAGAACGACGGTGAGCTCCGGGTCGGCGTGGGAGGCGTCGGTAAGAATCTGCTCGATCATATATTTGGTTTTCCCGTAGGGGTTGGAGCAGTTTCCGGTCGGCATATCCTCGGTAATCGGGACGGAGGCCGGGTCGCCGTACACGGTGGCGGAGGAGCTGAAAATAATCCGACGGCAGCCGTATTTCTTCATCGTTTCAAGAAGCGTCAGCGTCGTGTCAAGATTGTTCCGGTAGTAGAGAACCGGGAGCTGAACCGATTCCCCGACTGCCTTCAGGCCCGCGAAGTGAATAACGGCGTCGATTTTATCGGCACGGAAAATCTCTTCCAGCGCGACACGGTCGGCGACGTCAACCTTGTAGAATTTCGGCGCCTTGCCGGTAATGACGCCGATGCGGCGCACCGCCTCCGGCTTGCTGTTGCAGAGGTTGTCGGCGATGACGACGTCGTGCCCCTTTTCGATAAGCTCCACGGCGGTGTGGGAACCGATGTACCCGGCGCCTCCGGTCAGTAAAATCTTCATTTGCCCTTCTCCTTTTGCCAAAAAAAGTTTTCCAAGGAAACAGTATAGCACACTTTTTTCGGTTTGTAAATATCCGTGTGAAAAAAAGGTGAAAAAAACAAATTTTTTCGAGCTTATTTCAGCTCGACGACGGTGACTCCGGCGTCCCCTTCCCCGTAGACGCCGTCCCGGAAGCTCTTCACCCGCGCGTCGCTTTTCAGGTGGGTACGGAGGGCGGCCCTCAGCGCGCCGGTACCCTTCCCGTGAATCAGCGTCACGGTTTTGACGTTGGCCATCACGGCCTCGTCGAGATACTTATCGGTCATAAACCACGCGTCGTCTCCGAGCTGACCCCGCAGATCCAGCGAGGCGGTGAAGCTCTTATTCAGCGTCGCCTGATATTTTGAGGCGGCAATCCGCTTGCGATCGGAGGTGGTGACGGTGGCGGCCTCCTCGATGAGCCGGAGGTTGCGGATATTGGTGCGGGTATTCATCAGGCCGGTTTTAACGGTGACGTTTCCCGCCCGGTCGGGGAGGGTGGCAAGGACGCCCTTCTGATTCAGGTTGACGATGAGGACGGTGTCCCCCTGTCTGAAATCGCGGGGGGGCCGATAGTCGCCCGTCTCCTCCTCGGTCACCGGATTGACGAGATCCCCCGCCTCCTTCAAGCGAGAGCGGATGTCCCTCCGTCCCGCTTCCAGCTTTTCTCCCTGCCTCTGCGCGTCCTTTTCCTTCTTGATTTTTTCCAGCTCTCCGAGGACGTAATCGCTTGTCACGCGGGCGCTTTCAAGGATTCGCACCGCCTTTTCCTGCGCCTTCTCCAGCTCCTTCTCCGTCTCGGAAACTCTCTTTTTCAGCCTCTCCTCCTCGGCGGCGCGGTAGCGCTCAAATTCTTTCCTGCTTTTTTCGGCCTCGGCCTTTTCCTTTTCGGCCTCCTGCCGGGCCTTTTCCAGCTCTCCGAGGACGTTTTCAAAGCGGAGGCTTTCGTTTGACAGCCGCTTTTCGGCCTCGTCAAGAATATCCTCCCCGACGCCGAGCTTTTTCGAGATGGCGAAGGCGTTCGACTTTCCCGGCATTCCGATGATCAGCCGGTAGGTCGGGCGGAGCGTCGCGACGTCGAACTCGCAGGAGGCGTTGGTGACGCCCTCGGTTTTCAGCGCGTAGGCCTTCATCTCCGCGTAATGCGTCGTCGCGGCGCAGAGGGCTCCCGACTGCCGCACCCGGTCGAGAATCGAAACGGCGAGGGCGGCCCCCTCCGTCGGGTCGGTTCCGGCTCCGAGCTCGTCGAGCAGCACAAGGCTCCGGTCGGTGAGGCGGTTCAGAATTGAAACGATATTCACCATATGGGCCGAGAAGGTCGACAGGGACTGCTCGATGCTCTGCTCGTCCCCGATATCGGCGAGAACCGAGTCGAAAAGGCAGATTTCCGAGCCCTCGGAGCAGGGGACGTGAAGCCCCGCCTGCGCCATCAGGGAAAGCAGTCCGATGGTTTTCAGGGAGGCGGTTTTGCCTCCCGTATTCGGGCCGGTAATCACCATGACGGTGTATTCCCCACCCAGCTCCACGGTAATCGGCACGACCTTTTCCTTGTCAATCAGCGGGTGACGGGCCTTGATCAGGCGAAGGCGGCGCTTCTCGGTGACGGCAGGCTCGGTGGCATTCATCCGACAGGAGAGCTCCGCCATGGCGAAGCGAAGGGCAAGCTCGGTCTCGGTTCGATAATTCTCCGACAGAGCTCCGCTACAGGCCGCGCAGTCGGCGGAAAGCTCGGCAAGGATGCGGTCGATTTCGTGCTCCTCCCGGCTTTGCAGGGCGCGCAGCTCGTTGTTGGCGTCGACGACGGCGAGCGGTTCGATGAAGAGCGTCGCGCCGGAGGCCGACGTGTCGTGGACGAGGCCGCGGATCTCGTTTTTGTACTCCGCCTTGACCGGGATAACGTACCGGCCGTTGCGGAGGGTGACGATGTTTTCCTGAAGGTATTTTCCGAAGGCGCCTCCTGTGTAGTGCTGGAGGCTCTCCCGGATTTTCAGGTTTTCCTGCCGAATGCGTCGGCGGATATCGGCAAGGGCGGGGCTGGCCTCGTCGGCGATCCGATCCTCCGAGAGAATCGCCCTTGTAATCTTGGCTTCAAGATACCGGTCGGGGGTCAGGCAGGAGAAAATTTCGGTGAGGGCCTCCCACGTTTCCTCCCTTCCGCGGTCGGAAAATACGGCGTCGTAAAGGCGGCGGGCGGTATTCAGAACCTGCGCGGCGTCGAGCAGCTCGCGCGGGGTCATCGAGGCGCCCCGCAGGGCTCTGTCGAGCGCCGGGCCGATATCGCGGATACCGCCGAAGCCCGGCATTCCCTTGGCGACGAGGAAGGCCTTGGCCTCCGTCGTCAGGCGAAGATTCTTTTTTACCGAAAAGGGATCCCCCTCCGGGGATATCCGAAGGGCAAGGTCACGCGACCCCTCCGTCGGCGCACAATCGGCAAGGAGGCGGGCAACCCGGTCGAATTCCAGCGTCACCGCCGCCTTTCCGTAAGCAGATTCAGACATAAGTATGCTCCTTTTCGCATCACAAGAATTCAGGATTGAGGCGCAGAGCCTCATTTGCCCGCCGTCACGATCTTCCGGTAAAAGTCGAGCGACGGAAGCGTCCTCTCAAGCCGAAAGGCCAGATAGTTCTCGCAAATCCGACAGAAGAGCTTTCCGTCCTCTTCGGGGAGAGTGAAGGAGAACAGCCGCTTGGCAGGGCAGGCGAGAACGTAGCGCAGGGCGTCGAGGACGGTGGGGGTGAGGGAATACCACCGCTCGTGGGAAGGTCTTTCCCTCTTCGCAAGACAGTCCTCGCAGAGAAACTGCCCCTCGGTTACCTCGAAGGAGAAGCTCCCTTCTGCGTTCCCGCATTCCTCGCAGGAGGACAGGTAGGGAGAGAAGCCGGACAGCGCCGCAAGGCGAAGCTCAAAGGCGGCCTTCACCCTTCCGACCTCCCGGGCGACCTCCTCCCCTTCCCGTCCGACCGTCGAAAGGCGGTAGAGGGTATTGAGGACGAGGGAGACGGTTTCACGGCTCCCGGAATTTTCGGGGCAGAGCTCACCGGCGGCCTCGGCGGCGTAAAAGGCGGCGGCGCTGGCCTCAAGGGAGAGGCGAAGACCGTAAAACTGCTCGATAAGGGACGCCTCGCTGAGGACGAAGGGGCCGTTTCCGCTGCTCACGGTAAATTCGCTGTAGCAGAGCGGCTGACAGGCGACGGAATTGGGATTTTTCAGGCTTTTGGTCCCTTTGGTACAGACCGAAATCCGGCCCCTCTCGGGGGTGAGAAGCGTCAGCATCCGGTCGTTTTCGCCGTAATCGGCGGCCCGTACCACAAGGCCGTGCAGCGTCAGAAGCGTTTTCATGAAAAATCCTTTCTCCCGCGCGGCGCGGCAGGATTTCTCCGTGCTCTGCCGTCGGCGGGGAATTTTTTGCGAAATTTTAGCGGGATTCTTTCCAAAACTCCGGCGGCGCGGTTTTCGCCTTATCCGAGATCCTTTTTGTTATAACCGAAGGCGGAGAGGTTGTTCAGATCGTCCCGCCAGTTCTCCTTCACCTTGACCCAGAGGTCGAGATAGACCCGGGTGCCGAAAAAGGCTTCGAGATCCTCGCGTGCGTAGGTTCCGATTTTCTTCAGCTGCGCTCCCTGTTTTCCGATGATGATGCGCTTGTGCGCTTCCCTCTCGCAGAAAATCTCGGCGCGGATTCTGAGAAGCTTTTCCTCCTCGGTAAATTCCTCAATCACAACGGCGGTGCCGTGCGGAACCTCGTCCTCCAGTATGCGCAGAAGCTTTTCCCGGATAATTTCGGCGGCGATCTGACGCTCCGGCTGGTCGGTGACCTCGTCCTCCCCGAATAGCCACGGCCCTTCGCTCAGAAAATCCGCCGCCTCGTCGAGCAGGTCGTCAAGTCCCTTCCCCTTGAGGGCCGAGATCGGCACGATACTTTTGAAATCGTAGAGATCCTTATAGGTGAGAATGGTCTTTCCGACCGCTTCCCCGCCGACCCGGTCGATTTTGTTGATGGCGAGGATGGCGGGGAGCTTTTTCGCCGCGATTCTTTCAAGAATGCTTTTCTCGGCGGGGCCGGGTTCTACCCCCGCCTCAACGACGAAGAGGCAGGCGTCGACCTCCCCGATGGTATTCGACACCGTTTTCACCATATAATCCCCGAGGCGGTTGCGGGCCTTGATGACCCCCGGCGTATCGAGGAAGACGAACTGATCCTCCCCCCGGGTGAGAATGCCGGTGATCCGGTTCCGCGTCGTCTGCGGCTTTTTCGACACGATGGCTATTTTTTCGCCCAAAAGGGCGTTCAACAGGGAGGACTTCCCGACGTTGGGTCGTCCGAGAATGGCAATAAATCCGGTTCTCATGAATTTTTTCCTTTCGGTTTTTTAAGCGGCGGAGGGGCGCGTTTCCCCTCCTTTGGCGAATCGGTTTCCGCGAACGGAAGCCTTTATCGCACTTGCGATTTTTGACGGCGCGTGGCCTGTCCTTTGTTATGCGAGAAGCTTGTCCCGTCGGTGCTTGTGTTTCTTGGAGCGGAAGCTCTTCTACGTTTTCGTTTGACAGTGCCGTGGGCCTGTCCATCGTTTCACGGGAATGCTTGTCCGCGTTCCGGGTACGCTTCTTTTGCGCCGGTCGTCTCGCACGGTCTTTTTCTCTGCGGCCTGTCCCGTCGGCCTCTACGCTTCGGGTTTCTTCTTTTGCGGGGGGCGCTACGGAGACCGCTGCGGAGACCGCTTGTCCTCTTCCGAGGGCGTGCGGGGGAAGCCGGCTATTGTAAGAATTTTCTCCTGCCGGGCAAACATCTCTTTTTCGTCCTC
Organism: uncultured Clostridia bacterium; assembly: GCA_947626065.1. Lineage (GTDB taxonomy): Bacteria > Bacillota > Clostridia > Oscillospirales > CAG-272 > Colimorpha_A. The sequence goes on from CANQQT010000019.1 coordinate 19,914, forward strand.
CTCCGAGGTCTCGTGGTCGTAGCCGAGCAGATGCAGAACCGAGTGCACGGTGAGGAACGCTACCTCCCGCTCCAAGGAGTGGCCGTATTCCTCCGCCTGTGCCGCCGCCCTTTCCAGCGACAGCACGACGTCCCCGAGGGCGACCGGCCCGGCGATCGGCTCCTCCCCGTCGTAAAGGGGGAAGGAGAGAACGTCGGTCGGACGGTCGACCTTTCGGTATTCCCGGTTGAGCCGGTGGATGCCTTCGTCGTCGGTAAAGGTGACCGAGACCTCCGCCTCCCGCTCAAAGCCCTCGAAGCTCAGCGTCGCCGCGACGGCCTTTTTCACCAGCCGCCGCAGGGCCGGGGGCACCGGCAGCTTATTCTGACTGTTTTTTGTAAAAACGGTTGCCTTTGCCTTCATTTTTCTTTTCCACCCTCTCCCGGTCGAATTTTTCGTAGGCCTCGATGATTTTCTGCACCAGCCGGTGCCGCACGACGTCCCGCCCGGTGAAGGTGTGAATCGCGATTTCGTCGATTCCGGACAGCACGCCCATCGCCTCGACGAGGCCGCTCTTCATCCCGCGCGGCAGGTCGGTCTGTGTGATATCCCCCGTCACGACGGCACGGGAGCCGGAGCCGAGACGGGTCAGGAACATTTTCATCTGCTCCGGCGTCGTATTCTGCGCCTCGTCAAGGATGATGAAGGAATCGTCGAGCGTCCGGCCCCGCATATAGGCCAGCGGCGCGATTTCGATGACGCCCCTTTCGAGATTCTTCTGATAGGCGTCGGGGCCGAGCATTTCGTGAAGCGCATCGTGGAGCGGGCGCAGGTAGGGATCGATTTTGTTCTGGAGATCGCCGGGCAGATACCCGAGCTTCTCCCCCGCCTCCACCGCCGGACGGGTCAGAATGATGCGGCTCACCTGCCGGGAGCGCAGAGCCTTGACCGCCATGGCCACCGCGAGAAAGGTCTTTCCGGTTCCGGCGGGGCCGACGCCGAGAACCACCGTTTTTGTTGAAATTTTTTCAATGTAGAGCTTCTGTCCCACCGTTTTGGCCTTGATCGGCTTCCCGCGGTTGGTGAGGCAGATGCAGTCGCCGTCGATGCCCTCCAGCTCTCCGCCGCGTCCGTCCCGGACCATTCCGACGACGTAATCCACGTTCTGCTCGGTGAGACTCCCGCCGACCGCCGCCATCCGTTTCAGATAGGTGAGGGCCTCGGCGGCGCGGCTGACTCTTTCGCCGTCCTCTCCCGAGACGCAGAGCGCGCTTCCTCCCGCGCCTTCGCTATCCCTTGCCGACACCGTGACGCCGAACGCGTCCTCCAAAATCCGGATATTGGAATCGTAGCCTCCGAAAAGCACGGCCGTTTGTTCCAGACTGTCGGTAAATACCTTCTTTTCCGCCATAGGTTTCTTTTTTCGTTCCTCTTTCTTTGAATTCTATTCGTCCCCGGCCCGCCAAAAAGGAAATCGGCGCGGACGCAGGACTCCGAAAAGGCGCGGTCGGCCCGCATCAGGCGATTCCGATGGGGATTTCCTCCGCGATGTTCTCGACGCAGACGACGGCAAGAGTGAGGGTCACGTCCCCGTTCTCCGCGACGGTCACGCTTTCCTCCCGGGAGAGAATATCGGCCCCGGAAAGCTCCTTTTCAACAAGCTCCGCCATTTCAAGGCGGGCGACGGTCAGCGCCTCCTCCTGCGAAAGAGTAACCTCCCTCTCGCGGTACTCCTCGTAATATCCGGTGATAAGATAGAGCGGAAGCGGGATTCCTCCGCCCCACGGATTCCCCTCAAAGAGGACGAGACGCCTTCTGTCCTCTATTATATCACAACCCGGGGGTAAAATGCTACTGTTTTCTTTAAGTTTTATTGTTTTTCCGAAAAATTTCAGCGATTTTGAGACTTCCTTCGCCTGATAGAAGGTTTTTTTCACGGTTTTTTCAGGAACTGTGACGGAAAAGGACCTCTCGGTTCGGGCAAAAACCCTTCCCCGCGAGCGAACGAGAGCAAATCCGCCCTCCTGTCCGACCTCGGTCACCCCGCTTATCAGTAGCTGTCCCTGCTTGACCTCCTCTCCCGGCTGAATGAGCGTCTGCCCGCTCGCCGTCTCGAAGCGCTCCACCACCCCGTCCCGGGAAGCGACAAGATTGGTCGGCGTACCGTTGCCGTCCTCCTCAAGCTCTCCCTTCGGGTAGCGTTCGATCAGCTCCACCCGCGCCGTCGTCCCCGCCATATTGACCGAAATCCAGCAGACCTCTTCGTTTTGCAGGATGAATTCATGACAGAGCCCGTAAAAATCCACCGACGGGATGTAGGTTCCGACCGAGACGCCGAGCTCCTCCAGCGCCTCGATGACCTCGGCATCGGTAAGCGTCTTGTTCCCCGAAACCGTCACCTCCCAGATATAGAGGGTCGACAGCCTCGACAGAAGCAGAAACAGGAAAATTCCGACCGGAATGCCGAGCCGTTTCCGGTAGCGCCGGAGAAGCTGAGGCAGGCCGCGCTCCCTTTTCACGTGCAGGCCGACGCCGTAAGGGGCCAGAGCCTCACGCAGCCGCCGGTATTCCCGGTTGAGCAGGCAAAAGCTCAACTCCCCGTCGGGCTTTCTTTTCAGGCTCCAATAGTCAAGCTCCCCGGCCCGCAGGGCGTTGACGACGGTAAGCGCGTCGGCGGAAGGACAGGTTACCTCCCGGTATCCGGCGACGAAATTCAAAAAATCAAGAAGCAGCATACTCTCCCGGGCGGCCCTGCCGCTTGTCCGCCCGATACTCTCCCTTCGGTAAAAATGAAAACCGCCAAGCGGTCAAAATTCCTCCGCGCGTACCCCGGCGGTCGTTTTTTTAAACGGGGTTTCGGAAAGCGTTTCAAAAAATCGGCCAGAATGCGATTGCGCCGTCATCCGGCGCACGTTTTTCTCAAACGGGTTCCGAAAAGCCGATTTCTCAAAGAAAACTTCGGGGAATTTCCGCGAAATCGCAAAAACGCGCCGTCATTCCCGGCGGTCGGCTTCCTCAAAGGAGATTCCGGAAATTTTTCCGCGAATGCGGACGTTTTTCGCCGCGTAGGAAAAGAGGGTCATCCCTTCCCCCCGCACCGTGACGGTAAGGCCGCGCTGGCGGATGCGGATCTCCTCCTCGTCATAGGAGAGAATTTCGAGGCATTCGTTCAGCAAAAGCTCCCCGTTACCCTCCACCGTCAGATAGGGGCAGGGGCCGAGCACCGATTCCGGCAGGTCGACCGCCTCGCAGATCCGCCTTTTTCGGTTCCGATGACGCATAACTTTTCATCCTTTCCCATATAGTTACCCTGCGGACATCCTCTTGCGGGGCCCGCAACAACAGCATATGCGAAAGGGACGGCATCCATTCATGAAAACAGACGAAAAAACGGTACGATTCGGCAGAGTCTTCCTCTGCGCCCTCGCGCTCTTTGCCATGGCGGGGCTTCTTCTCACCTCGCGTGAGACGGCGCGGGTGGCGGAGAAAGCGATTCTTCTCTGCGGAAAAACGCTGATTCCGACGCTCTTTCCCTTTATGGCTTTGAGCGGACTTCTGATGAAGCTCGGCTTTGCCGAATGGCTCGGCAAACGCATCGGAAGGCCCTTCCGAGCGCTCTTCGGAGTGAGCGACTGCTGTGTCGCGGCGGTGCTGACCGGCCTTCTCTGCGGCTTCCCGACGGGAGCGGTCGCCGCCGCCTCCCTTTACCGACGGGGCCTCTGCGGGGAGGAGGATTACCGGCGGACGCTCCTTCTCAGCAGCTTCGCGGCGCCGGGCTTTGTGATTGCCGGGGTGGGAGGCGGTCTCCTCGGAAGCACGCGGCGGGGGCTTTTGCTCTTCCTCCTCCAGCTCTCCGCTTCCCTTGCCGTCGGGCTCCTCTTTTCCCTTTTCAAAAGGAACGAAGCGGCAGGGGCATATCTTACGCCGACCGGCGGGGAAAGAAGCCCGCTTATCTGCCTGTCGCAGGCGATACGGGAGGCGGTGGACGGGATCGTCGGCGTCTGCGGCTCGGTGATTTTCTTCTCGGTCTTCTCGGGCCTCGTCTCCTCCCTTCCCTTCCTGCCGCAGGCTCTTCGCTGTCTTCTCGCCTCCTTCTTTGAGCTGACCTCCGGAATGGCGCTCTCCGCCTCGACGCTTCCTCCCGACGCCGCCTTTCTCCTCTCGGCGGCGGCCATCGGCTGGGCGGGAGTCTCGGTTCACGCGCAGACGGCGTTGGCCGCGGAGGGAGGGAAGCTTCCGGCCTCCTATCTGCTCGGAAAGGCGCTCACCTCCCTGCTCTCCGCCCTTTTCGCCCTTCTTTCCCTCAAAATCGGCCTGATCTGAGGCCCGCGCGGGGAAAAATCTTCATTTTTCGGCCGCCGTGAGAAAAAAATGGCGCGAATCTCTTGCAAAAAGCTCTTTTCTATGATATAATAATGGAATCACATTCCCGCGCACATCCTCCGTCGGTCTTGCGAGGGCTCCCTTCTCAAGGCCCGGGCAAAGAATCCCCTGCCCGGCTCCCCGGGAATCCCGGCGCGGGACGCGGCAAAGCACGTCAAAAGAATCCGTCTTCCACGGCGCCATGCGTTAGCGTTCGCGCCCAACTTAAGAAAGGGTACGGCCCCGCCGTACAGATTGCCATGCAGGACAAGAAAAATCTACCGCTTCCCTCCGAACAGGAGCTCACGCTCTCCGAAAATACCAACCTTTTGGAGCAGGCCGCCTACAAATACCAGCTTCAGGAGCGGGAAACCCCCAATCTCTACCGCTACCTCTTCGACTACGAGTCGGTGCCGAAGGTCTCCTTCAACCACCGCCACGTGCCGATCAATATGCCGGAGGAAATCTGGATCACCGACACCACCTTCCGCGACGGTCAGCAATCGACCTCGCCCTTTACCGTCGCCCAGATTGTCGACATCTACAAAATGCTTCACCGCCTCGGCGGGCCGAAGGGACTTGTCCGGCAGAGCGAATTTTTCATCTACTCCGAGAAGGATCGCCGCGCCGTGGAGGAATGCCTCGCGCTCGGCTACGACTTCCCGGAGGTCACCAGCTGGATCCGCGCCAACGAGAAGGATTTTGAGCTTGTCAAATCGATCGGCATCAAGGAGACCGGCGTCCTTGTCTCCTGCTCCGACTACCACATCTACAACAAGATGGGGCTGACCCGCGCCAAGGCGATGGACAAGTATCTCGGCATCGTCAAGAGCGTTCTCGACCGTGGCATCCGTCCCCGCTGTCACTTCGAGGACGTCACCCGCGCCGATTATTACGGCTTCGTCGTCCCCTTCGCCGAGGAGCTGGCAAGGCTTTCGGAGGAGGCGGGCATCCCGATCAAGATCCGCGTCTGCGACACCATGGGCTTCGGCGTCTCCTATCCCGGCGCCGCTCTTCCCCGGAGCGTGGCGGGCATCATCTACGGCCTCCAGCACTACGCGGGAATTCCCAGCGCCCTTCTGGAATGGCACGGACACAACGATTTCTACAAGGTCGTCACCAACGCCTCCACCGCGTGGCTCTACGGCTGTTCCGGCGTCAACTGCGCTCTGCTCGGCATCGGGGAGCGGACCGGCAACTGCCCGCTTGAGGCAATGGCGATTGAATACGCCTCCCTGCGCGGCACGACCGACGGCATGGATCTCTCGGTCATTACCGAAATCGCCAACTACTTCGAGCAGGAAATCGGCTATGAAATTCCGCCGCGCACGCCCTTTGTCGGCCGCAATTTCAACGTGACGCGGGCCGGGATTCACGCCGACGGGCTTTTGAAGGATCAGGAAATCTACAACATTTTCGACACCGAAAAGATTCTCGGCCGCCCCGCCGCCGTCGCCGTCGATTCCCACAGCGGACTGGCCGGCATCGCCTTCTGGATCAACGGCTTCTACCGTCTGAGCGGCGCCGACGCCATCGACAAGCGCTCCCCGCTGATCGCCAAAATCAAGGAGCGGGTCGACAAGCTCTATGAGGAAGGCCGCAACACGGCAATGGGTGACAACGAGCTTGAGGATATCTTAAAGGACATCGACCGGGCGGAATACCTTCGCCTTTCCCGCATCCATCTGAAAAAGAAATAAGAAGACCGTTTCCACGGCCTCACGGCTCCGCCGCAACTCTCGCGGCGGGCCGTTTTTCAGGCAAAAACGCCTTCGGAAGGGAGGATTTCCCATGCTTCATCCCCTCGCGCCGGTCTGGGACGAACATTCAAGGATCCTGATTCTGGGCTCCTTTCCCTCGGTAAAGTCCCGGGAAACCGGCTTCTACTACGGCCATCCGCAAAACCGCTTCTGGCCTCTTCTCTCTTCCCTTCTTTCGTCGCCTCTCCCGGCATCGATCGACGAAAAAATTTCCCTGCTCAAGGAAAACGGAATCGCCCTCTGGGACGTCGTCGGCTCCTGCACCGTGACGGGAAGCGCCGACAGCTCGATCAGAGACGCGCGCCCGAACGATCTGCCGCGCCTCGTCGGCGCCTGTCCCCTCCGCGCCGTTTTTCTCAACGGAAAAACCGCCGAAAGGATCTTCCGGGCGGCCTTCCCGGACGGCGTGGGAGGACTTCCCGCCGTTTCTCTCCCCTCCACCAGTCCCGCCAACGCTTCCTTTTCTCTTGAGAAGCTGCGGGAAAGCTGGTCGGTCATTCTTCCCTATCTGCGCAAAAATTCATTATAAGACAAGGAATACCCCATGAACGAAAAAGAAATTGCCGAGCTCCGCCGCCGCTTCCGCCCCGAAAAAAGCAACATCGGAAGAGTGCGCGGCTGTTACGTAAACGAAAAGGGAGAAATTCTCTCCCGCTTCGACCAATCCCTCGCGCTTACCTCCGAGGAGGAGGCCGGGGAAATTCTCTCAATTCTGAAAAAGACGCTCTCGGGGAGTCTCGGGAAAAACCTCCTCGACCTTCCCTTCCGCAACAATCAGGTGGTCGACAGCGACGAGCACCGGCTTTTGATGAAGCTGAAAAATTCGGCGCTTTCCGACGATGCGGCGCTGGAGGAGCTCTACGGGAAAATCACCTCCGCCGTGCAGACGGAGGGAAACTATATGATTCTTCTCGCCGCCGAGACCTACGACGTCCCGGCCTATTCCTCCGACGGGGTGAAAAAGGAGGAGACCTCGCAGTACGCCTATCTTCTCTGCTCCCTCTGTCCCGTGAAGATGACAAGGCCGGCCCTCGGCTATTTTCTCACCGAAAACCGCTTCAAAAACGTCACACCCGACTGGGTGATCGGCCCGCCGGAAGTCGGCTTCCTGTTCCCGGCCTTCGACGGGAGAGTTGCCAACATCTACAGCGTCCTCTTCTACACAAAAAATACCGCCGACAGCCACGGCGAGCTGATCGATTCCCTCTTCAAAACCGAGGTGCCGATGCCCGCCGCCGAGCAGAAGCAGAGCTTCCAGGCGCTTCTCCGTGACGCGGTCGCCGACGAATGCAGCTACGACGTCGTAATGACGGTGCACGACAAAATCGGGGAGCTGATTGAGGAGCACAAGGCCTCCCGCGATCCCGAACCGCCCACCATCACCGGCGGCACGGTCTGCTCCCTCCTCTCCGACTGCGGAGTGAAGGAGGAGAAGGTCGCGGCCTTCGGAGAGAAATTCGACGAGGCCTTCGGAAAGCACGCGGCCCTTGCCCCCGGAAACCTCATCAGCGGAAAGCAGGTGGAGGTTTCAGCTCCGGAAATCAGTATCCGCATGAGCCGGGAAGGGGCGGAATACCTCGAAACCCGGGTCATCGACGGGAAGAAATACCTCATGATTCTCGCCGAGGGGCCGGTGGAGGTAAACGGCGTCGAAATCGAAATTTCCTGAAAAACCGCCGCCCGATGAAGCCCTTGCCGCACGGAAGGGGCTTCCCCGCCGGGCGGCTTTTCCTTAAAACCCGAACGCCAAGGAGGACAATATGAAACCTTTACAATCACCCACGCTTCCCTATCCCTTCCTTATCTGGGACAGCAGTCTTGACCCGAATTTTCTCTCGACCGATCGGCCCTTCCGGAATCTTTCCGACCTTCTTCTCGGGCCGACCGACGACCGCGCGGCGACCCTTCCCTATCTGCAGAACGTCATGTCCCTCTGCGCCGTTGACCGGGAAGTCCTTCTCTCCGGCTCCGCTTTTGAAAAGTTCGCGGCGCTTGCCCAGTGTCTGGAATATCTCCCGGGGCATCCGGCGACCGCCGCCGTCGACGGGCTTCTCAGCTTCCTTCTCGGGGATCGCGTCGCCCTGCGTCTCGCCACCTGCGAGGAGCTTTGGGAGGTCGGAAACGACGCTCTTGCCGGTCTGCGTCCCTCCACGCTCCTCTCCGGTCTCGGCGTCGAGGCGCTGGCTCTCCGCACACGCCCCTTTACCTCCCCCGAGGCCCTTTCCTTCCCCGACACCGAGATCAAGCGGATTTTCGACCTCTCCGACGCCGCCGCCAGTCCTCGGGCACTCAAGAAGCTGCTTCTCCGCGGCCTCCCCGACCCGTCGACCGATCTTCCCTTTTCGGTCTTCACCGACCGGCTTCTTGCCTCTCTCGAAGAATTTTACGAGGCCGACGCCTGCGCCCTTCGTCTGGCGCTCGGCTCCTCCTTCCGCTTCTGCCGCAATCCGCGCAAGCGGGAGCTCGACGGCGTCGCCGCTTCCCTGCTCGACGGAAAAGCCGTCGGGGAGGAGGGGGAAAACGCCCTTGCGACTTCCCTTCTGCTTACCCTTCTTGACGCGGCGCGGGAACGCGGGCTTCCGGTGATTCTTTCGGTCGGAGACGGCGACTGTCGGGAAATTCACGCCCTCTTCCGCCATATGGCCTCCCACACCGGTCTGCCTCGCATTCTTCTTATCGGACAGCCGGCGTCTCTCCTTCCGCTGGCCGAGGCCTTCGCCTTCCGCACCGAGCGGGGCTTCCCCGGCATTCTTCCGATTCTCCCCTCCTTCCCGGTCACAGGCGCCTTTTCCCCTGAGGAGACGTCCCCGGCGGGAGGCGCGGCCTTCCCGACGCTTGCGGAATATGCGCGGCTCTATCCCGCCCGCTTCCTTCTCCTCCCTTGCGAGACGGTAAACGACCCGGTTTCCCTCTTCCTCTGCCGTCTCCGCCACGACTCCCTCCGGCAGGCGGTGAACGCCCTTCTCCCCACCGACCCGGAGGAGGCCGAATCGCTCGCCGAGGACATCGGGTACGCCAATATCCGAAATTATTTTTCCCTCTGATCCGGCGTTCCGACGCAAAAGGGAAAAGCTTCCCGATTCTTCGGCGCAAAAATCCCTCTCCGCAACCTACTCAACAGGCGGAAACGCCCGTTTTCCCGTTCCACACGTATTCTTTCCCCGGAGGTTTTCATGGACAAAGCGTCCCTTCTTGCCAAATTTGCCGCGACGCGGGAGGAAAAGCTCCTCTTTGCGCACCTGCTCGACCTTGCCGAAAGGGCGGCCACCCACAACCGGCTTCTCTCTGGCGACTTTCTCACCGAGGCCGAGGGAAACACGGCGCAGTCCCTTCTCAGGGCCGCCGGATTCTCCTCCTTCTTCCTCTTCGGCGGCTTCCCCGACGCGGAACGAACCTGCCCGGTGTTTCTGCCGGACTATCTCACGCGGAAGGAGGTGGAGGCTTCCCCTTCCCTTGCCGGTCTGCTTTTCCTCTCGCTTTCGGTCAGCAAATACGACGAGGCGGCGGCCTCCTTCACTCACCGGGATCTGCTCGGGGCGCTGATGGCGCTTGGCGTCGACCGGAACCGGGTGGGAGATATCCGGGCGGAGGGGCCTCTTGCCGTCGCGGTCATCCGCGAATCGGTGGCGGATTACCTCACGGAAAATCTGAAAAAGGTCGGTCGCTTCCCCGTAACCGTTGAAATCCGGGAGGACTGCGGAGCCCTTCCGGAACAGCGCTTTGAGGAGGGCTTCGGAACAGTCGCTTCCCTGCGGCTCGACGCGGTGGTCGCCGAGGTCTTCCGCCTCTCCCGCTCGGAGGCCTCCGAGGCCATCCGCCGGGAGCTGGTGGCGCTGAGCGGCCTTCCGCTCTGCCGTCCCGACGCTCCAGTGAAGGAGGGCGACCGGCTGTCACTTCGCGGCAAGGGAAAGGTCGTTATCGGAGAGACCGACGGCCTTTCCAAAAAGGGCCGGATTCGCTTCAAATACAAGCGACTGAAATAAAAAGCCACCGGGTGTGAAGTTTTCCGTTTCCCGGCCAAAACGCACCTACCGGCGACTTTTTCCTGCAAAGGCCGGGGATGCGCGAAAAAATCGGCGGGAATAGTTGATTTTTTTCCTCCGATATGGTATAATAGAGCCGTGACCAGACGGTGCATTCGCGCGGCATCATGCCGTAAGGTATTGCCGTGAGGAAAGTCCGGGCTTCACAGAGCAAGGGTAACGGATAACGTCCGCCGAAGGCGACTTCAGGGAAAGTGCAGCAGAAAAGAACCGCGCGCGGTCTGCCGCGCGTAAGGATGGAAAGGCGAGGTAAGAGCTCACCGGCGCGACGGCGACGCCGCGCAAGTGTAAACCCTACCCGGAGCAACTCCCCAATGGGAATCGGAAACTACGGTTTCCCCTGCCTGCTCGGCAGATTTCCCGGGGCGGCTGGAGCCGTGCGGCAACGCACGGTCGAGATAGATGAATGCAGGCGGCGAGGCGTATGCTTCCGCCGCAACAGAACCCGGCTTACAAGTCTGATCACGCGGCATAAATCGGGCCCCGCCCGGTTTATGTCTTTTTTGTCGTCCTTTTCTGCCCAAAAATTCCCACTTCCCGACGGGCGACGCACAGGCGGCGCGGCACATAAAAACGCGGCGGTGGGGAATACTGAGAAAAACGGCGGAGACTTGAGATTTTCTCGCAAAATCTTCGCCAATTCATCCGAAATCTTCTGAAAGGCAGAAACATGAACGACACCGTTATCCTTTTGAAGGAATGCAATTCCGGCTGTAAAACCGCCGTCAGCGGCATGAATCAGGTTTTGGAGCACGTAAAATCCCCGGCGCTCAAGGAAAAAATCGAGGACTGCCGCAAGCGGCACAACGCGCTCGGGGAGCGCTGTCACACCCTGCTCTCCCGCCTCGGCAAAAACGAGTGCGATCCCCCGGCCCTCGGCATGGCGCTTTCGCGGGCCGGCACCGAGCTGAAGCTCACCGCCGACGGAAGCGACCGGCACATCGCCGAAATGATGGCCGACGGGGCGAACACTGGGATGAAATCGCTCGCCCGTCATCTGAACGACTGCCGCGACGCCACGCCGGAAAGCCGCGTCCTCGCCTCCGAGCTGATTCGCGAGGAACAGGGCTTTTATTCCGATATGCTGAAATTCCTCTGACGCGGCAAGGCGCAAAAAAAGCCCTCGGGAGCTTCCCGGGGGCCATTTTTGATGGATTTCTCAGTCGGAGGACAGCTTCAGCTTCTCCTCCAGCTTATCAGCCGCCGCTTCGATCTCGGCGCATTCGTTCAGCTCGATGACGCCGCGATCGCAGAGGGAAGCGAGGGCGGGATCGATCGGGAGCCTTGCCAGCACGTCAAGGGAATACTGCGCGGCGATCTCGTCGAGGTGCGACTCCCCGAAAACCGAGATTTTCTTCCCACAGTCGGGGCAGGCGAGATAGCTCATGTTTTCGATGATTCCGAGCACCGGAATGTTCATCAGCTGGGCCATCCGGACGGCCTTCGCCACGATCATCGACACCAGCTCCTGCGGGCTTGTGACAATGACGATTCCGCTGAGAGGCAGGGACTGAAAGACGGTGAGGGGCACG
>CANQQT010000020.1 GCA_947626065.1 uncultured Clostridia bacterium
GTGCATACCAGAAGCAAACAAATGGCCGCGATTCCCGCTTTTCTTCCTGTTTTTTTCATTTTCTTACCGCCTTTCATTCGCGAAATTCATTTTCGGAAAGCGATTTCCACTCGTCGGTCAGACCGTCCCTTGTGGGCAGGTTCTTCCCTTTTCCTTCACCTCTAAAGACGCAAAAATGGAAAATCGGTTGCGCTTTTGTCAAAAAAATTTTCACCGAATCCTCCCTTCCCTCTCAGATTTCAAAAAGGCCCGGCAAGAAGAAACCTTGCACGGGCCTTTATCTCTCAACAGCAACCTTCGGCTGCAAGCGGCCTGTATGCAACCCTTCGGCCACACACTTTCCGTATGCAACCCTTCGGCCACACACTCCCGGGGCGAGACCCGAGCCAAGTCAAAACTTCGCGCTCCGAGCCACGTCAGGCAACTTTTTACTTCACGAGGGAAGCGATTTCCTCCGCGAAGTTGTCCTCTCTCTTCTGGAGGCCTTCGCCCTTATCGTAGCGATAGAAATCGACGAGGCGGATTTCGGCCCCGAGCTCCTTCGCCACCGACTGGACGTACTTCTCGACGGTCATGCTGTCGTCCTTGACGTACGCCTGATCGGCGAGGCAGACCTGCTCATAGAATTTTCCGAGCTTTCCGACCGTCATTTTCTCGATGATGGCGTCGGGCTTGGCGGCGTTCTTCGGGTCGTTCCGGATCTGCGTTGCGATGATTTCCTTCTCCTCGGCGAGGCGGGAAGCCGGAACGGCGTCGCGGTTGACGAACTCGCAGTTCATCGCGGCGACCTGGAGGGCGACGTTCTTCGACATCTCGCGGAAGGCCTCGTTTTCGGCGGTCTTATCGTCGGTATCGAACTTCACGATGACCCCGGTCATTCCGTGTCCGTGAATATAGGTGTTGAGCTTTCCCTCGACGACGACGAAGCGGCGAATCGAGATGTTCTCTTTAATGGTGGCGATTTTCTCAACGAGAACGTCGGCAACCATCTGCTCGGTTCCGTCGAATTTCATCGCTTTCAGCGCCTCGACGTCGGCGGGATTCCCTGCGAGAATCGTGCGGAGAAGTCCGCGCACGAACTCGACGAAGGAGTCGTTTTTCGCAACGAAGTCGGTCTCGGCGTTGACCTCGATCATGGCGGCGCGGTCTCCCTCGCTGAGGATATCGACGACTCCCTCCGCGGCGATCCGGTCGGCCTTCTTTGCGGCGGTGGCCAGTCCCTTCTCACGAAGGAGCTTGATGGCGGCGTCGAAATCGCCCTCCGCCTCGGTCAGCGCCTTTTTGCATTCCATCATTCCGCATCCCGTCTTCGCGCGAAGCTCGGCTACGGCCTTTGCTGTAATTACTGCCATATTTTTAATTCCTTTCCGTTAATCACATTGCTTTTCCCACGCGGGGCAGAGCCTCCGGGCGGGGGATCCGGATTTCTCCGGCAGGGGGTCGGCTTACGCGGTTTCCCCTTCTCCTTCGCTCTCCTCGGCGTCCTCGGCGGCTTCCTCTTCCGCCTTCTCCTCGGCGGCCACCTCGGTCTGCTCGCCCTGCTTTCCTTCGAGCACGGCGTCGGCCATGGCGGAGGAGATCAGCTTAATGGCGCGGATCGCGTCGTCGTTTCCGGGGATGATATAGTCGGCGTCGTCGGGGTCGCAGTTGGTATCGACGATGGCGACCACCGGGATTCCGAGCTTCTTTGCCTCGGCAACGGCATTCTTCTCTTTTCTTGTATCGACGACAAAGACGGCGGAGGGGAGGGTCTCCATATGCTTGATTCCACCGTAGCTCTTTTCCAGGTCGTTGATTTCCTTGAGCAGAGCCGCGACCTCTTTCTTGGGGAGGAGGTCGAAGGTTCCGTCTTCCTGCATCTTATTCAGGGCATTGAGTCTTGCGATGCTCTTCTTGATGGTCTTGAAGTTGGTGAGCATTCCGCCCGGCCAGCGCATATTGACGTAATACATTCCGCACCGGAGCGCTTCCTCGCGGATGGCCTCCGCCGCCTGCTTCTTGGTTCCGATAAAGAGGAGGTTCCCTCCCTCGGCGGCCATGTCGCGGACGAACATATAGGCCTCGTCAAACTTCTTGACGGTCTTCTGGAGGTCGATGATGTAGATCCCGTTTCTTTCGGTGAAGATATACTCCGCCATTTTGGGGCACCATCTTCTTGTGTGATGTCCGAAATGGACACCGGCTTCGAGGAGCTGCTTGATTGTGACTACTGACATTTTTTCTGTCATCCTTTCTTCGGTTGTTCCACCACGGCGCCACGTTCCGAATACCGAAGACCGCGCCGTGTGTGTATTTTTACCACCCGATAGTTTACCATACATTTCCCCACTTTGCAAGGGGTTTTCGCGGATTTACAAAATGTTTACAAATTTTCGGGGCCGGTGGCGCGTGTTTACACACTTGCGGGAGGGCGGCCCGGGGGCCCGGGGCGTGGGTGGTTCCGGTGTTTCGGCGGCAGGGCGGCGGGACAAAAAAGCGCGGTTCCGCGCGGAGGGGAAGACAGCGGCGGGGCGGGCGAACGGTGAGATAGAAAAGGCGCGGCGAAGTGGCGCGGGCGGGGCGGCCCGGGGGCCCGGGGTGTGGGCGGTTCCGGTGTTTCGACGGCAGTGCGGTGGGGCAGAAAGGGACGGTTCCGCACGGAGGGGAAGATGGCGGCGGGCGGGGCGAACGGTAAGATAAAAAAGGCGCGGCAAAGGGGCGCGGGCGCGGTGGGAAAAAAAAGCGCGGCAAAGTGGCGCGGGCGGCGCGGGCAACACAAGAAAAAAGCTTGCTTTTCGGGGCAATGTGTGGTAAAATAGAAGTGGCCTTTTTGGGATCCCCTCTTTTCGGCTTCCCTTTTTCCGCTCACCGGCGGGACAGGCTTTTACTATTCAGATGAAAGGAATTTTGCCATGAATCCGACCGCCTCCCGGCTTCTTGCCTTTATCGACTCCTGCCCTTCCCCTTATCACACCGTCTCCTCTTTGAAGGAAATTCTTCTCTCCTCCGGTTACACCGAGCTTTCCGAGGGGACAAGCTGGCCTCTTCGCGCGGGGGGCCGCTACTTTCTGACCCGCGGGCTTTCCTCTCTGATTGCCTTCCGTCTCCCGACCCTTTCCTACGTCGGCTTTCAGATTTCCGCCTCCCACGGCGATTCCCCGACCTTCCGTCTCAAGGAGAACGGCGAGGCTCTTACGGCTGGCTACACGCGTGTGACCGTCGAAAAATACGGCGGAATGCTCTGCGCCTCCTGGTTCGACCGTCCTCTTTCGGCGGCTGGACTTGTGACGGTTCTTCGCGGCGAAAAAATTCTCAGCTTCCCGGTCGATCTTGGCCGCGATCTCTTTCTGATTCCCTCTGTGGCGATTCACATGAACCGCTCCGCCAACGAGGGCGCGACCTACAATCCCGCCGTCGATATGCAGCCGATTATCGGCTCCTCTTCGGTTCGCGGGGAGCTGAAAACGCTTCTCTCCGAGCTCTGCTCTGTGCGCGAGGAGGAGATTCTCGGGGCGGATCTGACGCTTTATCCCCGCACGCCCGGCTCTGTTTGGGGAATCAAGGAGGAATTTCTTTCCTCTCCCCGTCTTGACGACCTTCAATGCGTCTACGCGACGCTTCAAGGCTTTCTCTCCTCCTCCGACGGGGAAAGTCTTCCGCTTTTCTGCGTCTTTGACAGCGAGGAGGTGGGAAGCGCGACCCGTCAAGGCGCCGGTTCCACCTTCCTCCGCGACACGATCGACCGGATCGGGGAGGCCTCCGGCAAGTCTCTTTCCGAGCGCTGTCAGGCGATCGCCTCCTCCTTCCTCGTCTCCTCCGACAACGCTCACGCCCTTCATCCCAACCATCCCGAGCTTTCCGACGGCGTCAACCGTCCGGTTCTAAACGGCGGCGTGGTTCTCAAGCACAACGCGGGCCGCCGCTACGTCACCGACGCCCTCTCCTCCGCCGTCTTTTCCGCTCTCTGCCGCCGTTCCGGGGTTCCGGTTCAGCATTTTTCCAACCGTCCCGACCTTCTGGGCGGCTCGACTCTCGGGAACATTTCGGGCCGTCAGGTTTCCCTTCTCTCAGCCGACGTCGGCTTGCCTCAGCTTTCGATGCACTCCTGCTACGAGACGGCGGGGGTTTCAGACACCGACTTCCTGATTTCCGCCATGACGGCCTTTTTCTCCTCCTCTCTCCGTCAGACCTCTTCGGGGGAAATGGTTCTTTCTTAAGGCGCGGCGCCTCAAACACGGCCAAAAGGTGGGCAGAGTCCGCCTTTTCCCGTAACAAACAAAAGGGGTAGCGCTCCATTGTTTGCCTGCCCGGGCCCGGGCCGTAGATGGTCTTTGCCTCTTTGGTTTGCCCCAAAAACAGGCATAGAATGGGCCGCTTCCCCTTGTCCCGGAAAAAGTGCGGCGGGCATTCGACGTTTCATCGGCAAAAATCAACTCAAAAGGCGCGGACTTATGTCTGCGCCTTTCGTTATGGCGGGAAATTCCGCATTTTTTGTTTTTAAAAGAGATTGAACACCTCGTGGCCCTCGCGGAGGGTTCCCTCCTTCGTGATGAACATGAGGTTTCCGGCTCCTCCGAGGGGGCCGTCCTCCTCGTCGTGCAGGTCTGCGACTTGGGAATAATTCAGCGCGTGCGCGAGGTATCCGATCCCGGCTCTCTTATGGGCGGCCAGCGTCCTTCTTACGATTTCCGCGCGCTTGGCGCTGTCCCTTGAGCCCCAGCAGGTCTCGGTCGTGAGCAGCGGCTTCCGATACTTTTCTGCGACCCTCTTCGCATTCTCCAGCGTCCGGTCAAAGCCCTCGTCGGTGAGTCTTTCAAGATCCCCGTCCCCGTAAAAATAGTAGGGATGGATGAGAAACACGTCGGTAAAGTCTGCGGTTTTTTCGATCCTCTCGACCCCGGGATTCTCGCTTCTGTCCGCGTAGTGACTGATTCCGAGCGGCTGGCGCGCCCCTTTCTTTTTGCAGAGCTCGCAGATTCTTCTCATCCACTCGGTTTCATAGGGCTCGACAAAGGCACGGTATTCGGCGTTTCCTCCGAAGGAATAGGGCTCGTTTACGATATCCCAGATCAACACGCGGGGGTCGTCGCGGTGTCTTCCGACGATTTTCTCGATATAGGAATCAAACCTTCCCCTCGCGGCGGACCAGATACTCCCGTCGATCATCTGCGGGTGATAAATTCCCCCGTTATCCATGACGGCGTCGTGCCAGCAATTGAAGAGGCAGACGACGGCTTTCAATCCGAGGCCCTCGCAGATTTTCAGCGCGATATCGAAATTTTCGGCCTGCCGCTCCTCCTCATAGCGGAAGGCGTCGTAGGAGAGCCAGAGCCGGACGGTATTCATCTTCGGAAAGAGTCTTTTTCCGTTTTCAAGCTCCTTCCTGACCGTTTTTTCGTCAAAGAATCTCCACGCCTCATAGGAATTCCACGCGTAGGAGGGCTGATAGTTGAATCCGACAACATTTCTGTAATCGACCATATGTTTTCTCCTTTCGCCCTTTGGGGACAGACCGGGGCTTCCTTGGTTCGATTATAACACAAGCCTTTCGGAATGTCAAGCCCCCGTCGGGGTAAAAAAATGGCGGCAAGCCGCCGCCGAGCGCGGGAGCGGAAACTTGCCTGCTGTCCGGAGACTATAAAAAAGATTTTTTCGGCTTTTTGGTGGCAAGACTTGAACTCCCGTAGCATGAATTTCAATCGTCCCCGAAGGGGACACCTTCACCTCTTCACTATTACATATTACTTTTTACTTTCCAAAAATCGGCCCATCGTATTTAGTGAAGAATGAAAAGTGAATAGTGAAGAAGTAAAAATCGGCAAGGCTCTGACGAGTCTTGCCGATTTTTGGTGGAGACGAGGGGGCTCGAACCCTTGACCTCTCGGATGTGAACCGAACGCTCTGACCAACTGAGCTACGCCTCCGATATACCTGAACAGTATAGCCCATTTTTGCGCCCTTGTCAAGGGGATACGACAAAAATTAACCGTCTGTTCAAAATTCAGGCCCCACGAGGGGCTCAGAAAGCTACGGGGGAAGGCGCCTCGGCCTTCCCCCACCTTTTTATTTTTCTGATTTTTGCGCTTTTTATTCGCTTCTCAGCGCGACGACGGGATCCTTCTTCGAGGCGGACCGCGCGGGAATCAGTCCCGCGATGATCGTTAAGAACATACTGAGCAGGACGAGAATCACGGCTCCCGTGACGGGCAGATTGGCGTTGAGATAGGCGATTTCGGTATAGAAATGGAGGATCAGGTTGATGGGCAAGATGAGGAAGAGGGTGACACCGATTCCGATCAATCCCGACAGCAATCCGATCATGAAGGTTTCGGCGTTGAAGACGCGCGCGATATCTCCCTTCGAGGCTCCGACCGCTCGGAGAATTCCGATTTCCTTCGTTCTCTCGAGTACCGAAATGTTGGTGATGACTCCGATCATGATGGAGGACACGACGAGGGAAATGGCGACGAAGGCGATCAGCACGTAGGAAATGGCGTTGATGACCGTCGACACGGAGGACATGAGGAGCTTGATATAATCGGTCATCTTGATCTGATCCTCCTCCTCGACCGACCGGTTATACTCTTCAATCAGATCGCTGATTTTATTCTTATCGTTGAAGGAGGAGGCGTAGATGGTGATCTGCGACGGGCTTTCGGGATCGACGTATCCGAGCAGTCCCATATTCGTCTCGTAGTCGGCCTCCGACACCTGCTTCGGCAGGTAGAGGGAATAGTAGCTTACCGCTTCCTCCTCCGTCATCGGCAGGGCGTCAAGCATGGCGGCGAGCTGTTCAACCGGCAGGGCGGCCAGCTGCTGCTTCACGTTTTCCCGGTACTGCGCCTCGATTGTTTCCCTCGCCATTCCGGCGAAGAGGGTCGTCAGTTCCTCCTCTTCCATGGCGTCGATATAGCTCTTGATCGCCTCGACGTCGGTGGTTCCCATCTCCTGCGCGTAGGCGGCGACGATGGTTTCGGTCATCTGCTCCCGCGTCATATCCTTCATGGCTTCGGCGAGGGCACCGCTTACATACTCCTCGGTCGGGGTTGCGGCGATTTCGGTATAGAGCGCGGCTTTTCCCTCGTTATCGAGAGAGGCGAAGTAATCCTTCACCGCCTGCACCTTCTCCTCCTTTTCCGGCTCCTTCACCGCTCCCGCGAAGGGCAGACCCGTGAAGACGTCGGTATCGGGGGAGGCCATCTGGGCCTTGACCGGCTCGCTTTCGTTTGTCTTTTCGATGATTTCCTCGGTGAGCGCCGAGGTATATCCGAGGGATCCCGTGATCATCGAGAAGAGCGCGTTTTCATTGGGTCGGACGATTCCGCTGATTTTCAGCTCGGTATATTTTTCGGGATCCCCGAAGAGGTAGTTCAGGCCCGTTTCGGTCTGCGTCAGATCCCGGTAGCTTCCGTCTGCCTGCTTCTGCCATTCGTCGGGTGCGAGGATGAGCCGGAAGGACATATCGCAGATCTCCTCATAGCTCCAGCTCTTCTCGTCGTGCGGCAGCTCCTTCCCTTCCATGGCGGCCTTCATGAGGTCGGCCAGCTCCGAAGAGGATTTCAGTCCGAGGGCGTAGAGGACGAAGTCGCTGACCTCGTTTCTCTCATTGAGCACCAGCACCACCTCGTGGCTGTCCTTCGGCCATTCTCCGTAGATGACGTCGTACTGCTCTCTCAGCATCGGGTTGATCAGCTCTCCGTCCTCCCCGGCCAGTAGCTCCTCCCAGACGTTCAACGCCGTGGCGTAGCTCTGGATCATCGATCCCGAGGCGCTTCCTCCTCCGACGGTGATTCCCATCGCCGCGTACATATCGGTCAGCACCTTTTCGGAATCGACCTTGACGATAGTCCCCTCTTCGTTCTTGAGGTAGATATTCATCAGCACCGGGTAGGAATAGCGGATGGCGGAGGTATATTTGAGAAACTCCTCGCTGTTTTCAATGTACTTCTTGAAATCGGTGATGTTGTTCTTGCTCGTCGTCACCGAGGTCATCATTTCGACCATTCGGTACATGGCGTCCCCCGCGTAGACCTTATCGAGCTCGTGCGGGGTCTGCCCTTCGGCGGCGGCGGCTCCCATCGACTCCATCACCGCCGACAGATCGACCGTTTCGGCCTCGATCGTCAGGGGGTAGCGCGCGAGGGTATCCTCCTGCACCTTATCGATGAAGAGGTTGACTCCGTGGGAGACCGCGAGGATCAGCGCGATTCCGATGATTCCGATCGACCCCGCGAAGCAGGTCATGACGGTTCTTCCCTTTTTCGTCATCAGATTGTTGAGGGAGAGTCCGAGGGCGGTGAAAAAGGACATCGATTTGTTCTTTTTCAGCCGGTAATTCTTCTCCTCGGCTTCCTCCTCCTCTTCGCTGTAGGGCATGGTATCCCCGATGATTTTTCCGTCCATCAGTCGGATGATTCGCGTGGAATAGCGCTCCGCCAGCTCGGGATTATGCGTGACCATAATCACCAGCCGATCCTTGGCGATTTCCTTTAAAATCTCCATGACCTGCAGGCTCGTTTCGGAATCGAGGGCGCCCGTCGGCTCGTCGGCGAGGAGGATTTCGGGGTCGTTGACGATGGCCCGCGCGATGGCGACGCGCTGCATCTGGCCTCCCGACATCTGGTTCGGCCTTTTCTGCATCTGGTCGCCGAGTCCCACTTTTTTCAGGGCTTCCTCGGCGCGGCGCCGGCGCTCCTTCTTTTTGACTCCCGACAGCGTGAGGGCGATTTCCACGTTGGCAAGGACGCTCTGATGGGGAATCAGATTATAGTTCTGGAAGACGAAGCCGACCGAATGGTTCCGGTAAGCGTCCCACTCCCGTGAGGAGTAGGTCTTGGTCGATTTCCCTTTGATGATCAGATCGCCCTCGCTGTAGCGGTCAAGGCCCCCGATGATGTTCAGCAGCGTGGTTTTTCCGCATCCCGAGGGGCCGAGAACCGAGACGAATTCGCTCTTCCGGAAGGCGAGGGTGACTCCCTTCAGCGCCTCAACCGTCTGCCCGCCCGTCGGGTAGGATTTTTTGATATTTTTAAGCTTCAGCACTTTTTTCTTTCCCTTTTCACAAGATATTTTTTTTACAGGATACGCTTGAATCTTTAACTGCATATGAAGGTTTTTGGCTTATTTTTTAAGCGATTTGAAAAATTTTTTATACCCTCGGGGAAACGCGGCTTTTCGGGGCGTTTTTCTTTGGGAAACGGCGCCTCGCGCCTCGGTTTTCCCCACTTTCAGGGCCTTTTTCCGTCAGGGATTTCATGCCCTTGTTTTTCGGGAACCCGGGCTTTTCGGGGGCGCGTCTTTTCGCGCTCCGGCGGGCATATAATATATGGAAGGAAGTCTGAGCGGCCCGGGGATTCCTTTTTCGGCGGTTCGCTTCCCTTTTCTTCGCTTTTTCGGCGTAAATTTACCGATTTGATATGATTTTGTGCCGCTTCGTTCACAAAATCGGTGTATGATATAAATAATAGGAAACGGCGGGCCGTCGGCCTTCCGCGCTGTAGATTCTTATGAAAGGAGAATGGGCGATGCAAAAATTCATGAGTCGGCTTTTTCGATTTTTTCAGGGGCGTTACGGGCTCGACTCCTTCGGCAAATTTCTTCTCCTCCTCTATCTCGCGCTTCTGATTCCCCTCTCGATCGTCGGGATTTTCGTCAAGCATCCCATCGTGGAGCTTATCCGGCTGATTCTCCTTCTCCTCCCGATTCTCTTTCTCTTCCGTTTTCTCTCCCGGAATCCCGTCAAGCGTCGGATCGGAAACGAACGCTATCTCAAGGTCAAGGGGGCGACTTTGGCCTTTTTCAAGCTTCAACACGACAAATTCCGCGACCGGAAGACGCATATTTACCGGAAGTGTCCCTACTGCCGCGCGGTTCTCCGTTTGAAAAGGATCAAGGGGAAGCATCGTGCGGCCTGTCCGCACTGCGGCAAGAGCTTTAACGTGCGGGTTTGACGGCGGGGCGTACCGTGCGTGGGCGTACCATGCGTGGGGCGCGGCGGTCGCACATAGGGCAACGGGGCGACAGGGTGCTCTTTTTTTGTAAATTTTTTCACGTTCACCTGATTTGATTGAAAAATCCGTTGACAAACGGCGTCTTTTGCGGTATAATAGAAGAATAAATTTTCGGGCGAGGCCCCTTTTGGCTCATCGCGGGATTTCCGGGGGCTTTTGCCTTTCTTCGTCGGCGCACGCGGGCGCGGCAACGTGTGTAATGTGCGGCGCGGGGCTTCCGTTCTGTGCGGCGGGTTGCAATGTGCAACTGGTCGCAGCGTGCGACTGGTCGCAGCGTGCGACTGGTCGCAGCGTGCAACTGGTTGCAACGTGCAACTGGTTGCGGCGTGCGGCTGTGCTTCCGCCTTTCCAGAGTATTTCCTGTTCCGGGAGGAAACTTTCGCTATGAAAATCGACGCGGTCATCAAGAAAGAGTGTCTCTACGTCGCGGCGGGGGAAGGGATTTTCTGCCTTCTCCAGCTCGCTTTCTGCCTGATTTTCCGCCTCTTTTCCCTCCCGATCCTCTTCTCGACTCTCCTCAGCGGCTTCCTCGCCGTTCTGAATTTCTTTCTCATGGCTCTTACGGTTCAGAAGGCCGTCTCCTACACCGACTCCGAGGCGCAGAAGCGTCTTCTCAAGCTCTCCCAATCCCTCCGCCTCCTTTTTCTCGCGCTTCTCCTCCTCCTCTTCGCCTTCCTTTTCAAGCTGAAAGGGGGCGTCGTCGCGCTCCTTCTTCCGCTTTTCTCCCCTCGGATTACCGTTATGATTCGCACTCTTCTTCTGAAAAAAGAAGACGGCGGCAAGTGACGAAAGGATTTTTTGCATGAAAACTCCCCTCAAGAAAAGGATCCGGGACGTCCTTCTTCTTCTCCTCATCCTTCTCCCCTTCGTCTTTGCCATGGTTCTCACGGCACTGACGAAGCCTCCCTCCGACGGCGTGGAAATCACCGGCGCTCAGGTCTATTTCACGGTGAACCTTCCCTTCCAGCCTCTTTACATCACCGAGGCTCAGGTGGTTTCCCTCTGCGTCCTGATTTCCCTTTTCGGCCTCTGTCTCTTCCTCACCCGGGATCTATCCCCCACCCCGACGACGAAGCGTCAGCTCATCGCCGAGCTTTTGGTGGAAAAGGTTCAGAGCTTCGTCGACGGGAACATGGGGCCCCGCTTCTCGGGCTTTGCTCCCTTCGTCGCCGCCGTGATGGGCCTTTCGGCCTTCTCGAGTCTTTCGAGTCTTCTCGGCCTTTACCCTCCGACCTCCGATCTCAACATAGTGGCCGGTTGGGCGATTCTCGTTTTCATTCTGATTACTTATTACAAGCTCAAGGCGGGGCCGGGGCCCTACCTTAAGAGCTTTGCCGAGCCGATCCCGATTTTCGCTCCCTTCAACGTCATCAGCGAGATTGCGACTCCCGTTTCGATGGCCTTCCGTCATTACGGGAACGTCCTTTCGGGCGTCGTCATTTCGACTCTTGTCGCGGCGGGGCTCGGGGGGCTCTCTTCCCTTCTTCTCGGCTGGCTTCCCGGCTTTTTGGGGGAAATTCCGTTTTTCCGCATCGGCATTCCCGCCGTTCTTTCCCTCTATTTTGATCTTTTCAGCGGCTGTCTTCAGGCCTTCATCTTCGCCATGCTGACGATGCTCTACGTATCCGGCGGCTTCCCTGAGGAGGCCTACGAAAAGCGCGAGGCCAAGCGGAAAAAGAAGCGCGAGCGCAAGGCATTGAAGGAAAACCGCGCGTAAAGCGGCGCGGCGGCGCGAAAATTGGCGTGAAGCGCGAAAAAAAAGCGCGGGGCGCAAAATTAGCGTGGCACGGGTGTAAAAGCCCGGCGCGGGCGCGAGAAAATTGACGCGGCGCAAAATTAGCGCGGCGCGGGTGTAAAAGCCCGGTGCGGGCGCAAAAGCCCGTCGCGAAGCGCGAAAAAAAGCGCGGGGCGCAAAATTAGCGCGGGCGCGGGGAAACCGGCGTGAGAAAAAGCGCAGGGCGCAAAATTGGCGCGGCGCGGGTTTCACAGATAAAAAGTTTCCGCCCCTTCGGGGGCTGTGACTATAGGGGCGGCCTCCCGGCCGACTCACAAAAACCGTTTTCGGAGGAAAAACCATGGAAATCGCAATCGGAATCATTTTAGGATGCTGCGCCCTCGGCGCGGGAACGGCGATGATCGCCGGAATCGGCCCCGGTATCGGTGAAGGCTACGCGGTCGGCAAGGCCTGCGAGGCCATTGGCCGTCAGCCTGAGTGCAAGGGTCAGGTGACCAGCACGATGCTTATGGGCTGTGCCGTCGCCGAAACAACCGGTCTTTACGCCCTTGTCATCGCCATTCTACTGATCTTTGTCGCTCCCAAGCTCTTGGTGAACGTCCTTCTGAACGCTCTCAAATAAGCGGAGGTCGGGGGAAGCCTACGCTTTTCTCGGCTTTCCCCTCCTTCGGGGCCCTCTCGGAATTTCTTTTCGCCGCTTCGCGGCATGGAGTACCAAAAATGCCTATTCAGCATCTTGATGTAATTTCTGTCAATATCTGGAGCATTCTAATCTCGCTCGCCAACCTCGTTCTTCTCTTCCTCATCCTCAAGCGCTTCCTCTTCAAGCCTGTTCAGAAGGTTCTTTCCGACCGTCAGAAGGCCGTCGATTCGGTTTATTCCGACGCCGCTTCCGCGAAGGCGGCGGCTGAGGCCGACCGTGCCGCCTATTCCGCGAAGTTAGCCTCCGCCAAGGAAGAGGCCGCCGGTATTCTTCGCACGGCGACGGAACGCGCGACTTCCCTCGGCGAGGAAATCGTCTCTGAGGCGAAGAGCAAGGCCGCTTCGGTTCGCCGGAAGGCCGACGAGGACATCGCTTTTGAGAAGAAGAAGGCGATAAACGACGTCAAGAACGAAATCTCCGACCTCTCGGTTGACATTGCCGAGAAGATGATTGGTCGGGAAATCAACGAAAACGACCACCGCGAGCTGATCGACCGCTTTATCGACAGTCTCGGGAACTGATTCTTCGCTTTTTGTCGGGGTATCCTCCCCTTAAGGAGTTATTATGGCAGATCTTGTGAAAGAATACGGCAAGGCTCTTTACGACCTTTCCGCCGAGGAAGGGCTTGAGTCGGAATTTCTCGGGGAAATCCGCGCCATTCGCACGCTTCTCCTCGACAATCCCGGCTTCCCCATCCTTCTTTCCTCTCCCAACATCGCGAAGGAGGAGCGTCTTTCGGTTCTCGACCGCGTCTTTTCCGGTCGGGTTCACACCTACCTCCTCTCCTTCTTCAAGCTGATGACTCAGCGCGGCTACGCGAAGGAAATCCTCCCCTGCCTCGACGAATACGAGCGTCTCTGGTACGAAAACAGCGGCATCGCCGTGGCGGAGGTTCTCTCGGCGATTCCCCTTTCGGAGGAGGAAAAAAACCGTCTCCACCGGAAGCTCGAAGCGACCTCCGGGAAGTCTGTGGAAATGCGCTGTTCCGTCGACCCTTCCCTCCTCGGCGGGGTCTCGGTCATCCTTGACGGCGTCAAGCTCGAGGGCAGCATTCGCTCCCAGCTCGACCGTCTCCACTCTTCCCTTCTTGAAAAAACCTTTTGATTCACGGCAAACCCACAGCGAAAGGACAGATGCTTCATGAATCTGAACTCTGAGGAAATCAGCAGTATCATCAAATCGGAAATCAAACATTTTGAAAGCAAAACCGAGCAGGCGGAGGTCGGCACCGTCATCCTCGTGGGAGACGGCATCGCGAAGGCTCACGGCCTTGACAACTGCATGGCGAACGAGCTTCTCGAATTTGAGGGCGGCGATCTCGGCATGGCTCAGAACCTCGAAACCGACGCGGTTTCGATCGCTCTTCTGAGCAACGACAGCGAGATCCGCGAAGGCACCGTCGTCAAGCGCACCGGCCGCGTCGTCAGCGTTCCGGTCGGGGACGGGATGCTTGGCCGCGTCGTCGACGCCCTCGGCAAGGCGATTGACGGCAAGGGCCCGATTTTCACCGACGAGACCCGTCCGATTGAGTCGGAGGCCCCCGGCATCATCAAGCGCAAGAGCGTCTCTGTTCCCCTCCAGACCGGCATCAAGGCGATCGACAGCATGATCCCCATCGGCCGCGGTCAGCGCGAGCTCATCATCGGCGACCGTCAGACCGGCAAGACCTCGATCGCCATCGACACCATCATCAACCAGCGCGACACCGGCGTTCTCTGCGTCTACGTGGCCATCGGTCAGAAAAATTCCACGGTGGCTCAGATCACCGAAACCCTCCGCGCGGCGGGGGCTCTCGACTACACCGTCATCGTCTCGGCGACTGCCTCCGAAACCGCTCCTCTTCAATACATCGCTCCCTACACCGGCTGCGCGATTGCCGAATATTTCATGTCCAAGGGCCGCGACGTTCTCATCGTCTACGACGATCTGAGCAAGCACGCCGTCGCCTACCGCGCCCTCTCCCTTCTCATCCGCCGTCCCCCGGGCCGCGAGGCCTACCCCGGCGACGTCTTCTATCTCCACTCCCGTCTTCTCGAACGGGCCGCCCGTGTCGCTCCCGAATACGGCGGCGGCAGCATTACCGCTCTTCCGATCATCGAAACGCAGGCCGGCGACGTCTCCGCCTACATTCCCACCAACGTCATTTCGATCACCGACGGTCAGATTTTTCTTGAATCGGAGCTCTTTCACTCCGGCATCATGCCCGCCATCAATCCCGGCATTTCGGTAAGCCGCGTCGGCGGCAACGCTCAGGTCAAGGCGATGAAGAAGGTGGCGGGCTCCCTCAAGCTCCTCTACTCCCAGTACCGCGAGCTCCAGAATTTCGCCCAATTCGGCTCCGACCTCGATTCCGACACCAAGGCTCGTCTTGCTCAGGGGGAACGGATCGTCGAAATTTTGAAGCAGGGTCGCTCCTCCCCCGTTCCGGTCGGCTGTCAGGTTGCCCTGATTTACGCGGCGGTCAACAACTTCCTTTCGGAGGTTCCTCTTGAAAAAATTTCCTCCTACGAGAAGGAGCTTTACGCCTTCCTCACCTCGGAGCACCGCACCCTTCTCTCCCGTTTTTCCGACGGCTTCTACGAGGATTCCGACCGCGAGGCGCTTGAGCAGGCGCTTTCGGAATTTACCAACCGTTTTCTTTCCACTCTTGCCTGAAGGAGGTAATCCGCTTTGGGCGCCGATATCAAACAGATCCGCAACCGCATAAGGAGCGTCGATTCGACTCTTCACGTCACCCGCGCGATGCAGCTTGTCGCCTCCTCCAAAATCCGCCGCGCCGCCGAGGTCTCTGCCTCCACCGCGGAATACGCCTCGGCTCTTCGCCGCGTTCTTTCCGACATTCTCTCGACCGATACGGCAAAATCTCCCTTCCTTTCCCCCCCGAAAACCGGGATTCGCTGTACCGTTCTGATCGCCGGGGATCGCGGGATGGCGGGGGGCTACAACAGCTCGGTTTTCCGCCTTTTTGAGGAGGATCCCGAGGCGCTTTCCGGCTTCGTTCTCCCGATTGGCCGCCGTTCCCTCGACTACTGCGAGCGCCGCGGCTACCGGATTCTGAGCGCCGACTATCCCTCCTCCGAGCGCATCACCGAGTCTCAGGTCTCCTCCCTCGCTTCCCTTCTCACGACTTCTTATTCGGAGCACAAATTCGACTCCCTCTACGTCATCGGTACCCGTCTTGTCAACGTCCTCACCCAAGAGGCGGAATGCCATCGGCTCCTTCCCCTTTCCCCCGCGGAAATCCCACGCCGTCAGGTTCTCTACGAGCCGAGCGGGGAGGCGGTTCTTTCGGCGGCGATCCCTTCTTATCTTACCGCCCTTCTTCTTTCCACCCTTCGCGAAAGCTTTCTTTCGGAGCTTTACGCCCGCCGCAACGCCATGGACTCGGCCTCCAAAAACGCCGGGGAAATGATCGAGGGGCTTCGTCTGAGCTACAATCGCGCGCGCCAGAGCTCCATCACGCAGGAAATTACCGAAATCGTCGCGGGCGCCGGCAGTCAATAGGAGGTTATCCGTCATATGAGCATTGAAACCAGTACCGTCGGATTCGTCACGCAGGTCATCGGGCCGGTCGTCGACGTCCGCTTCAAGGAGGGCGAGCTTCCGAAGCTCCAGAACGCCCTCGAAATCGACAATCACGGCAAGCGCCTTGTGGTGGAGGTCGCCCAGCACATCGGGGACAACGTCGTCCGCTGTATCAGCATGAGCAGTACCGACGGGCTTGTTCGCGGCACCCCCGCCGTCAACACCGGCCGTCCGATTCACGTCCCCGTCGGGGCGGCGACGCTCGGTCGCATTTTCAACGTCCTCGGCGAGCCTGTCGACGAGCTTCCCCCTCCTGAGGGCTGTGAGGAATGGGACATTCACCGCGCCCCTCCGAGCTATGAGGAGCAGGCGGCCTCCGCTGAAATTCTTGAGACCGGCATCAAGGTCATCGACCTCATCTGCCCCTACTGCAAGGGCGGCAAAATCGGCCTCTTCGGGGGCGCCGGGGTCGGCAAGACGGTTGTCATCATGGAGCTGATCAACAACATTGCCAAGCAGCACGGCGGCATTTCGGTCTTTACCGGCGTCGGGGAGCGTACCCGCGAGGGCAACGATCTCTACAACGAGATGAAGGAATCGGGGGTTCTCTCCAAAACCGCCCTCGTCTACGGTCAGATGAACGAGCCTCCCGGGGCGAGAATGCGCGTCGGCCTTTCGGGGCTTACGATGGCGGAATACTTCCGCGACCGCGAGGGGCAGGACGTTCTTCTCTTCATCGACAACATTTTCCGCTTCACGCAGGCGGGGAGCGAGGTTTCGGCTCTTCTCGGCCGGATGCCCTCCGCCGTCGGCTACCAGCCGACCCTTGCCACCGAAATGGGGGCCCTTCAGGAGCGCATCACCTCCACCAAGCGGGGCTCGATCACCTCGGTTCAGGCGGTTTACGTTCCCGCCGACGACCTCACCGACCCGGCTCCCGCCACGACCTTTGCCCATCTCGACGCGACGACGGTTCTCAACCGCTCCATCGCTTCACAGGGCATCTATCCCGCCGTCGATCCCCTCGCCTCCTCCAGCCGGATTCTCTCCCCCGACGTTGTCGGCGAGGAGCATTACCGCGTGGCGAAGGAGGTTCAGAAGATTCTCCAGCGCTACAACGAGCTTCAGGACATCATCGCCATCATGGGCATGGACGAGCTGAGCGAGTCCGACCGTCTCACCGTTTCCCGCGCCCGGAAGATTCAGCGTTATCTCTCCCAGCCCTTCTTTGTCTCGGTTCAATACAACGGCATTCCGGGTCAATACGTTCCTCTGAGCGAAACGATTCGCGGCTTCCGCGAAATTCTTGAGGGTCGGCACGACGATCTTCCGGAATCGGCCTTCCTCTTTGTCGGCAGCATCGACGAGGCGGTCGAGAAGGCGAAGAAGCTCGGATAAGACCGAAAGGCAGGCATTTATGAAGGAATTTCCTTTGAAAATCGTCACCCCGACCGGCTCTGCCTTCGACGGCCCGGCGCTCCGTCTCTCTCTTCGCGGGGCGTCGGGGGATCTTGCCGTAATGGCGGGGCATATTCCCTTCGCCACGACGGTACAGGCCGGGGACTGCCGTGTGATTCTTCCCGACGGGAGCGTTCGTTCCTCCCGCTGCGGCCCGGGCATTCTGACGGTCGGGGCCGACCTTGTGACCTTTGTCACCGACAGTTTTCTTTAACCCCGGGCCGGGCCCGGCGCCATACACGGTTGTGCGATACCAAAGAAAACGGACAGAGGCAGAGCGCAGAGCAAAGCCGAGGGGGCGTAAGGCCGCCCTGCCAAACGCGTCGGCGCGATGCTAAAGAAACCGGATAGAGGCAGAGCGAAAAGCAAGCCGGAAACGGCTTACCGTGGTGGTTTACCGCGGCGGTTTACCGCTTTCGGCCCAATTCCCTATTCTCGAAAAAAATTCCCTTCGCGGGTTCGCGAAGGGAATTTTCTATTTATTAGTTACCGGTCGGGGCGGAAGGCCGCCCTGCCAAACGCGTCGGTGCGATGCTAAAGAAACCGGCCAGAGGTGAGGCGCAGAGCAAAGCCGAGGGGGCGGAAGGCCGCCCTGCCAAACACGCTGGTGCGATGCTAAAGAAACCGGACAGAGGCAAATCACAGTGAAAGCCGGGGCCGCGCGTGGCCTCAGCGTCTGGATTCTCTCGGCAAAATCAGGAGAAGAGGTTTCCGAGGCTTCCGGTGATTCCGCCTCCGATTGCCGACACTCCGTTCTTCGCGGTGAGGTATCCGAAGAGAACCGCGACGATCACGAGCAGTAAAACGACGATCATATATGCTCCGTAGGTGCCCTTCGAGGCTCCGTAGGCCTTATTGAAGCCTCCGAACATCAGGATCAGGGTTCCGGCCAGCGCCGTAAGCGAGAAGATGAACGGCAGCCACATCCAGATGAGGCCGAGGAGCATATTCAGAATATATACGCAGGTCAGGGGAATCGAGGCATATCCGACGATTCCGATGGCTCCCGCAACGGTTACGTTCTTCTTGAGCAGGAATTTTCCGACGACGAAGATTCCGACCACCGCGACGAGCGCGACGAGGAATCCGGTCAGAACCGAGAATCCGAACACCGTTCCCGACGGGAAGAACTGCTTTACGATGGAATGGGGAATTTTTTCTCCGTCCGCCGCATCCTTGATGAGCGAAACAATGATCTGATTGACGTTCACCATCGCGGCGAGGGCGTACATCAGGAATCCGAAGACGATCAGGATGGCTCCCGAGAAGGTTTTATCCTCCGCCGCCTTTGCGACGGTTCCGACGGGATCCTTTTTCATGAAGAAGGACGCCGTCTGGCTGATCAGCTTTTCGAGGATCGGCGGCATTCCGCCTCCCGCCGCTTGCGCGGGCCGTGTGCCACCTACCTGATTTCCGCATCCGGAGCAGAATGTTGCGTCATCCGGAAGTTCTTTTCCACATTTACTGCAAAACATAACCGTAACCCTCCTAAAATTCATGTTTTCCATGATTTACTATTGCTAATTATAGCACAGGAAAATGCAGAATGTCAAGGGTTTTTTGCAATATTTTTAAGGATTTTTGACCACCGGGCAATGTCGGGGCCAAATACGTTGTTACGATGTCAAAGAAGACGGGCAGCGGCGAGGCGCAGAGCAAAGCCGGGGGCGGAGGGCCGCCCTGCCAACCGCGTTGGTTCAATGCTAAAGAAACCGGACAGCGGCGGGGCGCAGAGCAAAGCCGGGGCGGAGGGCCGCCCGGCCAACCGCGTTGGTTCAATGCTAAAGAAACCGGGCAGCGGCGGGGCGCAGAGCAAAGCCGGGGCAGGTGGCGGTTTTTGCGCGGGGCGGAGATGGGCGCGGGGCCGAAACACCGACACAGGAGAAAAAGAAAAAGGCCGGGGCCGGTAGTCGGGCGGGCGGTCAATGAAATGGGGGTGTGAAGTGGGGTGGCTTTTCTTTTGGACACGGAGCAACCGGTGAAACGGGGCCGGGGCGGTTTTGCGCGAGGCGGAGATGGGCGGAGAATAAAAAAGCCGCCGGGAGTGGGGGCGGGGCGAAACACCGGAACTAGAGAAAAAGAAAAAAGCAGGGGCGACCGGAGAAACGGGAACGGACGAACAGTGGGAGGCGACGGAAGGCCGAACGGGGGAGCGAAAAAGGCCAAAAGCAAAACAGCCCCCGCGGGGGGAGCTGTTTTTCGCTTTTTTATGCGGTTTCCGCTTTGGCGGATTTCCCGTTTTCGCTTCGCGCGGGTCGGTCGTTGGACACGGTTCGGTGCTTTTCGTTTCGCTTCTTGCGGTTTTCAGCCCTCGTTGACTTCCCCGACGAATCGTAGGAAGCCTTCCCTTCCGGCCTTGTCGCACTTATAGACTCCCGCGTCCTCCAGCACCTTCTTGAAGACCTCTCCGATCTCCTGCTCGATGATCTCCTCCACGTTTTCCTCCGTCAGCTCGGGATGACGCGGGATCCACTCCTCCGCCCAATCGGCGTGCTTTTCCGTGCTCTCCTCTTCCCTCAGATTCTCCTTTTTGAGAATCTTCTCGGCGAGTCTCCTCATCTCTCCCCTCAATCTTGCCGGCAGGACGGCCAGTCCCATGACCTCGATCAATCCGATGTTTTCCTTCTTGATATGGTGGAGCTCGGCGTGGGGATGGAAGACTCCGAGGGGGTGCTCCTCCGTCCGGATATTGTTTCTCAGCACAAGGTCGAGCTCGTACTTTTCTCCGTTTTTCCTTGCGATCGGCGTGATGGTGTTATGCTTCTCCCCTTCGGTTTCGGCGAAGATGAAGCATTTTTCGTCGGAATATCCTCTCCAGCATCCGAGAATTTTGTCTGCCAGCTCGACCAATCTCTCGGGCTCCTTGGCGGCGATCCGTATGCAGGAGAGCGGCCATTTGAGGATTCCCGCTTCCACATCCGGGAAGCCCTTGAAGGCAACCTCCTTCTCGACCGGCGCTTTCGCCATGGCGAAGGTATACCTTCCTCCCTGAAAATGGTCGTGTGTGAGGATCGATCCTCCCACGATCGGCAGATCGGCATTTGACCCTACGAAATAATGCGGGAACTGCTCGACGAAATCGAGGAGCTTTTTGAAGGTTGCCCGGTTGATGGCCATCGGGGTATGCTCGGAATTGAAGACGATGCAATGCTCGTTATAATACACGTACGGGGAATACTGGAACATCCAGGGACTATCGTTGATTTTCAGCGGGATGATTCTGTGATTCTGTCTTGCCGGGGTCGTCATGCTCCCCGCGAAGCCCTCGTTTTCCTTGCAGAGGAGGCACTTCGGGTATCCGCTCTGCTTCGCCGTTTTGGCGGCTGCGATTGCCTTCGGATCCTTCTCGGGCTTGGAGAGGTTGACCGTGATATCGAGCTCCCCGTACTCGGTGGCCTTTTTCCATTTCAGATCCTTTGCGATCCGATCCCTCCGGATATAGTTGGAGTCGCAGCTGAATTTATAGAACCACTCGGTTGCCTTTTCGGGGGACTCTTCGTAAAGGCTCCAAAACTTTGCGATGACCTCGCTCGGCCTCGGCATCAACAGCCCCATGATTTTGGTATCGAAGAGGTCGTGCGCGGTGACTCCCTCCTCGCAGAGTCCTTCCTTTTCGGCGTATTCCAGGATTTCCTCGAGAATTTCGTGGAGCGGTCTGACCTTCTCCACCTCCTTCGGAGTCCATTCGCTCAGATTCAGCACCTCCAGCAGTCGGTTTGCGGTATACACCCTGTCCTCCCGACGGAGGAGTCCGTTTTTCTCCGCATAACAAAGCAGTTCCGAAATAACAGTGTCTGACATGGTTTTCTCCCTGCCGCCCGGCGCGGCTGACAAAAAAGAGTTTACAAATATTTTACAAATATCCCGGTACCGGGGAAACCGGGCGTTTGCGTTCAAGTGGGGCGGGCAACACTCGCAGGGCGGGCAGCGCCCGCAGACGTTCCAATTGGTTCTTCTGACTTGAAAAAATTCAACAGAGTTGAAGCAAGGCGTTCAACTTGGCGCTTCTGGTTTGAAAAAGTTGACAGATTCGAGGCGGCAAAGCCGTAAAGCGCGGCAAAATTACCGGATGCGGCAAAATCACAGAGTTTGGAAAAATTACGCCGTGCGGCGCCTTACCGGCACTCCGGCACCGGGAAAACCGGCCTCTCGTGGTCGAGATACATTTTCTCGTCCTTGAGGGCAAAATACCGGCTTTTTTCCCCTTTTTGAACCAGATTCAGATCGAAGGTGAAGTCGAAATGGCGGAAGCTTCCGTTGACGCAGACGATATTCCACGCGTGCCTCATCCCTTCCCCGTCCTCCTCCCCTACGGCGACGACCGACTCCACTCCCGCCCGGTCGAGCAGGATTTTCACGGTCTTTGCGATTCCCTCGCAGACGCCGATTCCGTGGAGCAACGGGCCTGTGATCTCATGCGCGAAGGGCTTTTTCGGGCTTTCGTACCTCACGCTCCGAAACAGGGCCTCCCCGATTCTTTTCATGAGCAGGAGCTCCTCGGGGTTTCCCTTCGTGAGGGCTTCCTTCATCTTTCGGATTCTTACCCCGACCGCCTCCTCCGTCCTTTCTCTTTCCTTTTTCTGGCAGAGGTATTCGGGGCAGAGCTCGACGTGTTCGGCTCCCGGGGTCGCCCGGTAGGCATTTTTTCCGACATAGAAAATTTCCGGGTGGTCGAGTCGGACTCTGAGGCAGAGGTCGTTCAGGGCTTTATAGGAGAGTCTCGGGAGGGAAATTTCCTTTTTTTGGCTGAGAAAGCCCTCCCTCAGCGCGTAATACCCGTCTCTCTCCTCCGTTTTGGTTAGCGTCTCCCTGTAAAATTCGGCGGCCATCTTCCCTTTCTCCTTTTTTGGCCCACAATCTTCTCCACTTTATATTATAGAACATTTTTTCACGGTTTTCAAGGGCTTTTCGGAATTTTTGTAAGATTTCTTTTAATTTTACAATTCCTTCTTTTTGCTTTACAGATTTTTTCTCTTTATGACAAAAAAGCTTGTGCGTTTTTGCTCTTGCGTTCGGCTTCCTCCTCTGCTATAATAGGCTTTTGAAATTTTTCTTTTTCCCTATTCTATTTCACTTTTCAAGAAAGGCGTTTTCATGGTCACCCCTTCCCGCCGCGGCGTTCTTCCTTCCCCCACCGGCTCCCGTTTTTCCTCTTCCCTTCGCTCCTTTCCTTCTTCTTTGAAGTCCTTCCTTCGCTCAAATCCGGTTCTTCTGATTGCGGCGGCCCTCGCCCTTGTCTCCGTCTTCTTCGTTCCCCCCGACTTCCTCTATTCCTCCTATTTCGACTGGAAGACTCTGACCTGCCTTTTCTGCACGCTTTCGGTCATCTGCGCCCTTCGTCACATTCACTTTTTCACCTTTCTCGCCGAGCGTCTGATTTCCCTTTCCGGCACGGCCCGCCGCGCGGTTCTCTCGACCGTTATCATTACCTTTGTCGGCTCGATGCTGATTGCCAACGACATGGCCCTTCTCACCTTTCTTCCCCTCGGTTATCACGTTCTTTCGGCCTCCGGTCAGAAGAAATATCTGATTTTCACCTTTGTGATGCAGAACATCGGCGCCAATCTCGGCGGAATGCTGACCCCCTTCGGCAATCCTCAGAATCTCTATCTTTACAACCGTTTTTCGATTCCGAGCGGGGAATTCGTTCTCCTCATGGCTCCTCCCTTTCTTTTTGCCGTCTCTCTTATCGTTCTCTCCTGCTTTCTTTTCGTCAAAAACGATCCGATTTCCCTTCTTTCGGAATCCCGCGACTCCCTTCCTACGGGTCGCACGGCCCTTCTCCTTCTTCTCTTTTCCTTCTCCCTCGTTCTTGTCTTCCGTTTGGTTCCCTTCTGGGTCGGTCTGATTCTGATTCCCCTCGTTCTTCTTTTTGTTGACCGCGGCGCCCTCCTCTCGGTCGACTACGGCCTCCTTCTCACCTTCTTCTTCTTCTTTCTCTTCGCCGGGAACATGGCTCGCATCGCTCCCCTTCACTCCCTTCTCTCCTCTCTTATGGCGGGCCGTCCCCTCCTCGTCAGTCTTCTGAGCTGTCAATTCATCAGCAACGTCCCCTCCTCGATTCTCCTTTCCGGCTTTACCGACAACTACCGCGCCCTTCTCTACGGCGTGAACTGTGGCGGCGTCGGCACCCTCGTCTCCTCCCTCGCCAGCCTTATCACCTTCCGCCAGTACTGCTCCCTTGAGCCCGGCGGCGCGAAAAAATACCTCGCGGTCTTCTCAGCCTTTAGCTTCGCCTTCCTCCTCCTGATGTCCCTCTTCTGTTATCTTTTGCTCTTATAAAAGGACGCGGGGGGATACGCTGGGGGCCTTCGCCCTGACGGGCTCTTTTGCAGGAGATAATTTTCGGAGAAAATTATCTCCAAAAGGGCCCCCAGACCCCCCAAAAACTTTTGTATGGGTTTTTTCTTGGGGCTTGTGGGGCCGATACAGCGGGCGGGAATCCGCACGCTATCGGACCCGGGATAAGTTTTTGGCTCCATCTACCGGGGAAGGTTTAGAAAATCGCTCACAACAGCACCCGGTAGGGTTTGGGTTTTCGGCTTTGCGGCCCGGGCGGTAGCACGGGGAAAAGCAACGCCGGGGGAAAAAATAGTTTGGCTCAAGAAAGGCCACGGGGGCGACGGAACCGAATACGGTAGCGCCCGGCGGGGGCTTTTTTGTTTGCGTGCTTCGGGTTCGCAGGTGCGAACGGGGGGCACAAAAAAGGCCCGGCGCGCGGCCCGGGCGGTAGCACGGGGAAAGCAAGGCCGGGGGGAAAAAATAGTTTGGCTCAGGAAAGGAACGACAGGGCCCGGCGCGGCGTCCCGGGCGACAGCCCCGGGGGCAGCAAGCCGGGCCAACCCCGGATTTGCACGTGTTCCGCGCACGCGGCACAAGCAAATCCGGGACACTGCCGCCTACGGCCGCCCGGCCCCGGTTCGGAGGGCCAACGGCCCGACTTAAGGGGCCATGGGGCGGCCACGGATTTTGGATTGCAACATCTCGGCGCACTGAAACGGGCCAAAGTAGACCGGCCCGAGCCAAGCCGGAGCCACTACTTCTAACGCACTCCGCTGCCTCCGCACGCGACGGCATCGAGGGCCGGGATACGCGAGGTATAGAAAGGGTTGCCTCTGTCCGCAAAATCCGCCTCATACGGCCCAGCCCCGAATCAGTCGGCCCCACTACTACAAGCGCATTTCTCAACCTTTGTCCGGGACGACATATGGAGGGGCAGGCCAAGAACAAGTCAAGCCTTCGAGTGAGTGGGGCGCAGAGGGGTGGTTCCGGCGGGGAGGACGGGGGACGCTTCCCCTGTCCTCCCCGACCGGACGAATTTCTTTGCGAGCGTTTCTTTTTTCGTCAAAAGAAATGCGAAAAAATTTCGATTTTGGATAGGAGCCGGTCGGGGCAGTGACCACGAAAACAAAAATTTCGGGTGAAAGAGAAATTTTTTACCGGCAAAAAGGCCGCACGCGGTGACGGGCCGAGGCCACGCCCAAGGGGCCAAAAAAGCCCAGTTCCATCTTCGAAAAAGCCCCGGGCCGGGCCGCCGGCCACACCCAACATTTCGGAGGCGAAAACCCCACCGCACGCGGAATACCCCGGGGCAGAGGCCCCACCACCCGCAGGAGCGAAAATTCTCTCCTGCGCGGAGCGCACATAAAAATACCGGTAAGCGCGCCGGAAACGGTAACCGGCCGGGGCAGTGGCCACGAAAAATAACAGCCTCTCAACTTTTAACTATCGCCGTGCTGACCTCCCCCTCCGAAAGAATCTCCTCTCTTCCGTCTGAATACCGGACTCTCAAACGAAAGTTCTCATCGATTCCGACGGCCTCCGCCCTTTCCTCTTCCCCTTTCCTTTTCACAAGGATTTCCTTTCCGAGGACGGCGAGGCGTTTTTTGTACTCCTCATAGAATTCCCTCTTCGGCAATTCGTCATAGAGCGGGAAGAACCTCTTCAAAATCTCGGCGGCCATTCGGTTCCTCTGCCCTGCCTTCGGGGCGTCGTAGGCGGTGGCGATGATCTCCTTGAGCTCCTCCGGGATTCCTCCTTTCGGCGGTGCGATATTGACTCCGATTCCCAGCACCGCGTAATCGACTCCTCCGTTTTCCACCGACATTCCCGCCTCCGTGAGGATTCCACAGACCTTTTTCCCCTCGACGAGGACGTCGTTGACCCATTTGATCTCTGCTTTCTTTCCGCTCAGCGCCTCGAC
This sequence comes from uncultured Clostridia bacterium, assembly GCA_947626065.1. Taxonomy (GTDB): domain Bacteria; phylum Bacillota; class Clostridia; order Oscillospirales; family CAG-272; genus Colimorpha_A. Next base: position 25,614 of record CANQQT010000020.1, read on the forward strand.
TGCCTCCGCGACGGCGACCGCCGCCGCCGTTGTGATATACAGGGCCTTCCCCGCCGGGAGCTTCGGTCGGAGCAGGACGCTGAAATACAGTCCCGTCGCGCGCGGGGAATAGAAGCTCCTTCTGACTCTTCCGTATCCTCCGCTCTGCTCCTCGGCGATCATGACCCATCCTTCCTCCTCTCCCTGTCTTGCGGCTTCCTTTCCCTCGCTGTTTGTCGACTTCACGAGGCGTTCGATTCTTATTCTGAGCCTTTTGGCGAGGGGGCCGAGGAGTCTTTCGATTTCACTTTTCGACAGCACGTCCTCCTCCATGCTGAGTCGGTAACCCTTTCCCGGCTCCGCCGTGATTTGTCTTCCCTCTTCTCTCAGTCTTCGGATCTCCTTCCATACGGCTGCCCTGCTGACTCCGAGCTTCGCTGCGAGCTCCTCTCCCGAGACGGTTTCTCCCTGCTTTCTTATGAGCAAATCCAGCAATGTTTCCTTCATTATATTATTATCTCCTTACACGGGTGGAATGGGGCGGCGGCGCGGAGACCCGCGCGGGTGTACATGGGGCTCTGCGGGGACGGTACGCGTGGGTGCGGGCCGGGGGTACAGACGGCGGGTGCGGGCCGGAGGCGCGGGGTGCTGGCCTCCCCCGGTTGGGGGCGTTGGTAAAAATGGGGCGCGTGGGGCGGTTTGGCCGGTGCGTGAGGCACTCGTATTTACGCGTTGGGGGTGAAAAACGGGTGCGCGGCGGGGGCGGGCGAAAATGGCCTCTCCGGTCGGGTTTGTTGGTAAAACGGCGGCGCGGGGACGGGGGTACAGACGGCGGGGGCGGGCCTCTGCGTTTGAGTTGGCCGGTGCGAACAGGTGCGGCCCTCTGCGCTTGAGTTGGCCGGGACGACCGGGCGCAACGCGCGGGCGCGGCGGGCCAAAAATGGGCGCAGGGCCGGAGGCGCGGGGTGCTGGCCTCTCCGATTGGGGGCGTTGGTAAAAATCAGGGCGCGGGGCGCGGATGCGTGCATTCGGGCGGCGGCGCTTTTTCTTCATTTTTCCCCATTATTATACCTCGAAAAAAAAGTTTTGTCAATCTTCTCTTCCAGCCTGTTGACAAAATGTGAAAACAGGAGTATAATAAACAAAATTGCTTTTTTCTTTTTGCCTGTCTGCGGGCTTTTCCGCTTTCGGGCTCCGGCTTCGCCGGATTTTGGGTCTGCTGCGTCCCGGAAAGGAATCGCGTTTTGAAATTTCTTTACCGCTACCTCAAGCCTTTTCTTCCCTATATGTCCCTCGGTCTCCTCATCAAAACCGTCGGGACTTTGATGGATCTTCTGATCCCCTACATCCTCGAATACACCGTCGACACCCTCGTCCCCTCCGAGAACCGCGACCGCATTCTCCTTTTCGGCGGCATTATGGTTCTCTGCTCCCTCCTCGGCATCGTCGGCAACATCGTCGCCAACCGGATGGCCTCCGCCGTCTCCCGCGACTGTACCCGTGCGATCCGTCACGACCTCTTTACCCGCGTTTCCTATCTCTCCGCCCGTCAGATCGACGACATCACGATCCCCACGCTTGAGACCCGCATCACCTCCGACACCTACAACATTCACCACATGATCGGCATGATGCAGCGCCTCGGCGTCCGCGCTCCGATTCTCCTCATCGGCGGCATCGTCGTGACCTTCTCGATGGAGCCCGTCCTCTGTCTCGTTCTCGTCTCCACCCTTCCCTTTCTGACCATCGCCGTCGCCGCGATTTCAAAGAAGGGCGTCCCTCTCTTCAAATCCCTTCAGAACCGCTCCGACGACATGGTTCGCGTCGTCCGTGAGAACGCTCAGGGCATTCGCGTCATCAAGGCTCTTTCCAAGTCCGACTACGAAAAGGACAAATTCGACGTCAAGAACCGTTCCGTGGCCGCCGCCGAGCAGAAATCCGGCATTCTGATGGCTCTTACCAACCCTCTGATGAGCGCTTTTCTGAACATCGGCATGGCCGCCGTCATTCTCGTGGGGGCCTTCCGCATCAACGGCGGTCAAGCCAAGCCCGGCATGGTGATCGCCTTCATGTCCTATTTCACGATCATTCTCAACGCGATGCTTTCGGTCACCCGTATGTTTACCCTTTATTCCAAGGGTGCGGCTTCCGCCGCCCGTATTTCCGATATTCTTGCGGTTCCCTACGACCTCCCGGTTTCCTCCGACACTCAGGTTTATTCCCACGGCTCTGTGATTGAATTCCGCGACGTTTGCTTCTCCTATCCCGGCATGAAGGACACGCTCAAGCACATCAGCTTCCGCCTTGAGCCTGGGCAGACCCTCGGCATCATCGGGGCGACGGGGAGCGGCAAATCGACGATTGTTCAGCTCCTTCTTCGCTTCTACGACGCCGATTCCGGTCAGATTCTCATCGACGGTCGGGACATCCGCTCCTACCCTCCCGAGGAGCTCCGCACCCGCTTCGGCACGGTTTTACAGAACGATTTCATTTTCGCCGGTACGGTTCTCGAAAACATTGTTTTCGGTCGCGACATTCCCATGGAAAGCGTAACATCCGCGGCCTCCGACGCGCAGGCCTCCTCCTTCATTTCGGCCCTTCCGGGGGACTACTCCTACTCCCTGACCGCCAAGGGAACCAATCTGAGCGGTGGTCAGAAGCAGCGCGTTCTCATCACCCGCGCCCTCGCCTCCCATCCCGAAATTCTCCTTCTTGACGACTCCTCCTCCGCGCTCGACTACAAGACCGACGCGAAGCTCCGCGCCTCTCTCCGTCAGCATTTTTCCGAGGTGACGAAGGTCATTGTCGCCCAGCGCGTCAGCTCCCTCTCCCACGCCGACCTGATTCTCGTCCTCGACCGTGGGGAGATCGTCGGCTCCGGGACGCACGACAGTCTTCTCTCCTCCTGTCCCATCTACCGCGAAATCAGCACTTCTCAGATCGGAGGTGACGTTCTTTGACCGGCTCTCCCACCGACAAGAAACCGACCTTCAAATGGGGCGTTATCCGCCGTCTGATTCCCTATCTTCTCCGCCACAAGGGGATGCTTTTCTCCGCCTTTTTCGTCATGGCTCTTTCCAGTGGCCTTTCCCTCGCCGGTCCGAAGCTCTCCGGCAAGGCGATTGAGGCTCTTGAGGGAGGGGCCGGGCAGGTGGATTTCCCCCGCGTCTTCTTCTACTGCGCTCTGATGGCGATTTTCTACATTGTCTCCGCCCTTCTCTCCTATCTTCTCTCGGTCATCATGATCAAGATGAGCAAGAAGATTTCCTTTGCCATGCGGAAGGAAATTTTCGACCATCTTCTTTCCCTTCCGGTCGGCTTTTTCGACCGCAATCAGACCGGCGACCTGATCAGCCGGATTTCCTACGACGTCGACACCGTCAACGCCTCCCTTTCCTCCGATCTGATTCAGATCTGCACCAGCGCGATCACGATCGTCGGCTCCTTCATCATGATGTGCATCATTTCCCCCAGGCTGATTCTGATTTTCGCCGTGACGGTTCCCTTCTCGATCTGGTTCATCCGCTACCGCTCCCGGAAGGTTCGCCCTCTTTTCCGGACGCGTTCCGCCAAGCTCGGCGAGCTGAACGGCTACGCGGAGGAAATGCTCTCGGGTCAGAAGACGATTCGCGCCTACAACCGCGAGGAGGAGATCATCGGCCGCTTCGACCGCAAGAACGGGGAAGCCGTCGACGCCTACTATCAGGCGGAATATCAGGGGAGCGTCGTCGGCCCCTCCGTCAACTTCATCAACAATCTTTCGATGTCCCTTGTCTGTATGTTCGGCGCTCTTCTCTATCTTTCCAAGAGCATTACCCTTTCCGGCATTTCGGAATTTATCCTCTATTCCCGCCGCTTCTCGGGGCCTGTCGGGGAAATCGCCAACATTTTCGGGGATCTTCAATCGGCCTCCTCCGCTGCGGAGCGGATCTTCCGTATCCTCGACGAATCCCCCGAGCCTCCCGATCTTCCGGGGGCGAAGGAGCTTACCCTTGTCCGCGGCTCGGTTGACTTTGAGAACGTCAGCTTCGGCTACACGGCGGAGCAGACGGTTCTTCACGACTTCAATCTTTCGGTGAAGCCGGGCAGCACGGTGGCGATTGTCGGCCCCACCGGCGCCGGTAAGACGACGGTGGTCAATCTTCTGATGCGTTTCTACGATCCCGTTGTCGGACGCATCAAAATCGACGGCCACGACAGCGCCTCTCTTACGCGGAGCAGTCTCCGCCGCTGTTTCACGATGGTTCTTCAGGACACCTGGCTCTTCACCGGGACGATCCGCGAGAACATCGCCTTCGGCAACGACGGCGCGACCGATTCCGACATTCGCCGCGCGGCGGAGACGTCGGGGATCGCCTCCTACATTGAGTCTCTCCCCGACGGCTACGACACGATTCTTTCCGACGACGGCGTGAATCTCTCGAAGGGTCAGAAACAGCTCCTCACCATCTCCCGCGCGATGCTTTCCGACGCTCCGATTCTGATTCTCGACGAGGCGACCTCCAACGTCGACTCCCGCACCGAGAAGCAGATTCAGGAGGCGATGAACCGTCTGATGAAGGGGCGCACCTCCTTTGTAATCGCTCACCGCCTTTCGACGGTTCAGAACGCCGACGTGATCCTCGTCATCCGGGACGGGCGGATTGCCGAAAGCGGCAAGCACGAGGAGCTTCTCGCCCTCGGCGGGATTTACAGCGAGCTTTATCAGTCCCAGTTTGAGGGATAGGGCTTTCCGGGAAATCGCCTTTTAAAAATTCTCCGGTTTGAGGGATAGGGTGTTCCCGGAAGAATCGCCTTTTAAAAATTCTCCAAAAAGTCGGGGCCGATAAGGCTTTCGGCGGAAACAGTTGCCCCCGGGCAGGTTCTTCCTGCGCCGGGGGCGGGTTTTTCCTGCCCCGGGGCGGGTTTTCCTGTTCCGCGAGCGGTTTTTTCCTGTTCCGCGAGCGGTTTTTTCCTGCCCCGGGGGCGGGTTTTGTTGGGGATGTTTTTTAGGGGGGTGGTTGGTGCGTTTTTCCCTATTCCCGAAGGAGCGGCGTATTCCTACAATGCGCCTGAAAGCTATAGGCCCCTTGGTAGCCGATTTCCTTTGCCATCAACACCACCGCCAGCAGCTGAGGCCTCGGGTGGGACTCATACAGCACGCGCACCTCTCCGTTTACCGTGAGCTCCTTTTTCGTCACGACTCTGACCTCCGTCAGCGCCTCGACGACCTCTTCGATTTTTCCGTGCGGGATTCCGCATTCCCTTTCCAGCACCTCGCTCTCAAACAGGAAATTTTCCTTCCTTTTGTAGAGGTAGATCAGCGCCTTTCCCGTCTCTCTTTGCGACAGCGCCCTGAAGATTTTCAGCAGCTCTTCTTTCTTCTCCAGGAAAAAGCCGTATCCCTCCTCCGGCTGCGGAAAGAGCGCGAAGAAGGGTTCCCTTCCGTTCGACACGACGGTGAATCCGTTCTCTCCCAAAATATAGGAGGAATTTTTCATCCTCACGATTTCCTGCGGGTCATAGGCCTCCTCACACGCCATCCGGCAGGAAAACAGTCCCTTCTCGATCTGCCAGCAGAGCTCCCTCGCCCTCTGAAACCGTTCCTTTTCCTCGGTTTTGTTCAGCAATCTTGTGATTTTCCCGGCGATATCTTCCATCGACGCGGCCTCGTTTCCGAAGAGCTCGTCCAACGAGATCTCCAGCTCCCGCGCCAGCGGCAGAAGCAGGGCCCCGTCGGGGTAGGTTTCGCCCCTTTCACTCAGTTAAGGATATAAACGTGCATTTTTCGTCCGTCAGTCTATTTTGCCGACGAAACGGTAGTAAATCTCAACTTCCTGCTCCCGAAGACCGTTCGGGTGCTTAATCGCTTCATGCACCACGATCTTTTCAATCAGGGTGTTCAGAAGCTCGGCGGTCAGCTCGGTGGGGTGGGAATAACGCTTTATCAGCGC
>CANQQT010000021.1 GCA_947626065.1 uncultured Clostridia bacterium
TGCCTGCCAAATGCGATACCATACAAAGGATTTCTTTTTTTGAAGGAAAATGGGTCATATCAATTGACATTGTAGACATTTTTCCCGCAAAAAATTTTCCCGTCCTTGACAAGGAAAGAAAAGAATGCTATAATGAATCGGAAAAAAGAAGCCCGGAAGGGCGAAAAGAGAAGCGCGGTAAGCGCCGATTGACGGCGCCGCGCGAAAACAACCGGGGGATTTTATGGGAATTTTAAAATTCGCCGTCGGGGCAAATTATAAGGGCTTTTACGAAAAGCTGAAGGAGATTGCCGCCGAGCGAAGGAAAAACGGGGAAAAGGGCCACGGAGCGCCCCTCATGTTCTGCGACGCGGTACTCTCGACGATTCTCTTCGGGAGCGGCCTGCAGGATTACCTGAACTACCGGTTTTATCTGAGGAGCTTTTCCGAGAAAAAGGAATACGTCACCATCCGCACGCAGAATTCCTTCTACGCGAAGGTCTGCCCCGCCGAATATAAGAAGGTTTTCTCCTATAAGCCGGAATTTCACCGCGTCTTTGCGGCCTATGCCAAGAGGCAGTATTTTGATCCGGAAACCGGGAGCGACGAGGAGCTGGCCGCTTTTCTGGAGAAAAATCCCGTCCTCGTCGAGAAGCCCGTCGACGGACTCGGAGGGCGCGGCGTCGTCAAGAGAAGAGCCGAGGAGGTCGGGGAGGCGCCCGCATATCACAAATTTCTCAGAGAAAACAGGCGCTTTATCGAGGAGGTCATCCCGCAGCACGAGAAGATGGCGGCCCTCTGCGACCGGAGCGTCAATACCATCCGCGTCATGACCTCGACGACGGGGGAAGAGCCGAAAATCATCTTCGTCGGACTCCGCGTCGGAAACGGAGAGGCGGATATCGACAATTTTCACGGAGGAGGCCTCGGGGTACTCGTCGATGAAGAAACGGGCGTGCTGATCGGCGACGCCTTCGATAAGGAGCTGAACCGCTTTCCAACCCACCCGAAAAGCGGCGTGAAGTTCGACGGATATGCCCTGCCCTGCTGGGAGGAAATCCGCGCTCTCGTGCTGGAGGCGGCCAAGGTGGAGCCGCACATCATGGTGACGGGATGGGACGTCGCCGTCACGCCGGAGGGGCCGCTTTTCGTCGAGGGAAACCGCCGCCCCGGATTCGACCTGCCGCAGGTGGCCTGCGGGAGAGGCCGGAAGGACATCGTCCGCACGGCGCTCGCCGAGTGGAAGAAAAAGAAGAAAAAGAAATAAAGCGTGCGGCGGAAGCCGGGCTGTGAAAGCGGCGGCCCGGCACCGCTTCTTGTCGCGCCAAAGCTCCCGCGCCCAAAACCACCCGCGACCGCACACGCACAGACGCGCCGACGGCAAGCGCGCCGACCCGGCAAACACAACGCCAAGGCCACACCCGTAGCGGTCTCCCGAGCGGTACTACCGAGCGGTACTACCGCCGCTCTTCCGGCGAAATTTTCCCGCGAAACCGCCCTCAAAATTCACTTTTTTCCGCGCAAAAGGATTTTTTTCCGCAAACCCCTTGACAAATTCCTTCCCGGCGATTATAATAATACTGTTGTCTCGTTCGGGCTTGTAGCTCAGCTGGGAGAGCGCTGCGTTCGCAACGCAGAGGTCATGGGTTCGAATCCCACCAGGTCCACCAAAAATCGGCAGAGCGTTCGCTTTGCCGATTTTGCTTTTTACCGGACACTTTGCCGATTTTTGAAAGCAAGAGTGAAGAAGTGAAGTTGTCTACGAAAAGCGGACACATGAAACGGTAAAACGGAGACGTGTGTCAAAAGGAATTGGAAAAAACAAACCGGCAGGCAAAGAAGGCGCCCGCCGGTATTTATTATTTTAGAGCCTTTCATCGGCCCTGCAAATGGGAATTTATTTCTCCGATTTTTCCAAGGCAAACGAAAAACTGCCCTCTTTGCATTTACCGTCGGATTCAATGATTATGTAAATTGTTTTATTGCCGGTAAAAGCTTCACTTCTCCCATCAATAGAACCGTTCGCTTCAATTTCAAATAAGCTCCGCTTTTCATCATTAAAGCTATAGTAAACGGTTATATTTCCTTCCCGAAGCGTCGCTTCATAAGTGATAAACACCTCATCCGCGCTCTTGTTTTTCAATTGCATTACGTATGTTCCGCGAAAACTATTGAAGGAAACCGACGATTCCTTTGAGGTGTTTTCCCTTACCATAAGCGTAGCGCTATAATGACTCACATATGGATTTCCGCAAGCAGATAATGTAAAACACAATCCCAAGGTTACCACTAAAACGATTGCAAATTTTTTCACCGTACTCCCCTCCCATAAATCCTGCTTTATCGCCTGTACCGGCCAAAATTATACCTATCCATTGCCGAAAAACCAGCCGCCTTTTGCCCCGTTCCGCCTGTCCGGGCCGTCATTTCCTCGCGTTCCGGCTTCCCGCCCGGCGCCTAACGGTAATTTTTCAGATACTCCACCTGCGCCCGCGAAAGGTGCCGCCAGCAACCCGGCTTCAGATTCCCGAGCGTCACCGTCCCGATGGCCGTCCGCTTGAGGACGAGAACCGTGAGGCCGACCTGCTCGCACATTTTGCGGATCTGCCGATTCCGGCCCTCCCGGAGGGTGAAGCCGAGAACCGTTTCCTCCTCCTTCATCGAGACGATTTTCACGAACACCGGCGCGAGGGCATAGCCGTCGATCTTCATCGGGGAATTGAGGGCGAGAAGCTGATTTTCGGTGATCTTCCCCTTCACATGAACCGTATAGAGCTTCGGAATGTGGTGCACCGGGTGCATCATCCGGTTGGCAAAATCCCCGTCGTTGGTCAGAAGAAGAAGGCCCTCCGAATCGAGATCCAGACGACCGCAGGGGAAAACCCGACAGCCGACCCCCTCGACGAGGGAAGCCACGCACTTCCGCCCCCGCTCGTCCTTCATCGTCGTCACGTAGCCGCGCGGCTTGTTGAGCATAATATAGACGGGACGGGCGCCGGAAGGCATTTCCACCGACACGCCACGGTATTCCACCGAATCGACGCCAGGGAGGATCTTCCGCCCCAACTCGACCGTTTCGCCGTTCACCGAGATATGCCCGGCGAGAATTTCCTCCTCCGCGCGGCGGCGGGACATCAGCCCGCAGTCGGCGATGTATTTTTGCAGTCGAACCTTGTTTTCGCGCTCTTCCATAGCCTTTGTCTTCTTTTCCCGCCGCAACCGGCGGCGTTTTTTGCATTCTGTTTTTGAAAATTCCGCATTTTCCGTTCCCGGGAAAGGCCCGTTTCGCGGCCCGTCCCCACGGAAATTCGTGTAAAACCTTAAAATCCCCGTTTCCCACTTCGGGAAACCGTTTCCCGGCCAGTTCCCACAGAAAACCGCAAAATTATGTGCTTTTCGTTTCGGGAAAGGCCCATTCACGGCCCCGTCCCCGTGGAAATCCGTTTAAAACCGTAAAAGTCCGCGTTTCCCCGCTCCGAAATTCCTACTGAAAATTCCTACTGAAAATTCCTATCGGAAAAGGGAAATCAGCCACCGCAGGAAGGGATGCCGCTCCTCCCGCTTCTCCACGCTCGCCGTGGCGACGAGGGGACAGGAGGCGACCTCCACCCCGTTTTCGTACCACACGATCCTGCCAAGCACTTCCCCCTCCCGCACGGGAGCGAAGAAGAAGCGCTTCCGCTCGGTCACCTCGGTGAGCGCCTCCCCGCCCTGCTCACGAATCACCGAAACCGGGCCGGAGGCGCGATAGGGAACGCAGTCGCTGACGCCGCCGACGACCGCCGCGAGGCCCTCCCGCCCCGAGGCGTCCAAAAGCTCCTGGCTTCTCAGGCGCGAAAAGCCGTAGTCGAGCAGCCGCATATGATCCCGCCAGTCGTCGGGAGCGTTCAGCGTGACGGCGACAAGAAGCACCCCGTCCCGCTCGGCAGCCGTCACAAGACAGCGCCCGCTTCTCTGCGTGTAGCCGGTCTTGACGCCGATGGCGCCGGGATAGGAGGTGAGAAGACGGTTGTGGTTGATGAGAAGCCGCTTCCCCTCCCCGTTGTTCATCGGAATGACCTTTTTCGCCGTCGAAACGGCGGCCCGGAAGGCCTCGTTTGTCAGGGCGAAGGCCGTCAGCTTCGCAAGATCCCGCGCGGTGGTGTAGTGGCCTTCCCCGTCCAGCCCGTGGGGATTTTCGTAGGCGGTGCCGTCAAGCCCCAGCTCCTGCGCCCGGGCGTTCATCCGCGCGGCGAAGGCCTCGACGCTCCCGGAAAGCTCAAGAGCGAGGGCGACCGCCGCGTCGTTGGCGCTTTCGAGGAGGAGCGCGTAAAGCAGATCCTCCACCGTCAGCTCCTCGTTTTCGTAGAGGTATACGGAGGAGCCCTCGACGCCGACCGCCGCCTTCGGGATCCGCAGAGTCTGCGAAAGGTCGAGATTCTCGGCGACAAGGAGGCCCGTCATGATTTTGGTCGTACTCGCCATCGGCCGCCGCGTATCCGCGTCCTTGGCGTAGAGAATTTTGCCGCTCCCGGCCTCCATGAGAAGCGCGGAAGCCGCCGAAACGTCAAAGGGCAAAGCGGAGACGGCAAAGGGAAAGCCGCCGAAGCAGAGCAAAAGGCCGAGAAGCCCGGCCAGCAACCTCCCCGGGAGACCGGGACGCCGCCCCGCACGCCTCGGCAAAGCCTTGCGCCGCCCCGCCGCGCGCCTCGCGTGAAATTCTCCCGCCGTTGCGCAACCGCCCGAAAGAGCTTCCCCTGCGCGCGCGGCGCTTTCCTTTCTCTTTTTCCCCATTCCGACAAACCGCCCCTTCCTGTTTTTAGCAAAAACAGTATATGAGGCGGTTTCTCCGCATATGACGGGAAGCCGGAAGCGCCGTTTCCTCCGGCGTGGCGTTTGCGCTTTTGGCCAGCGCCTTGCTTGCGCTTCGCAATTTCCTGCTCGTTACGCGGGCGAAAGTGGCGAACGCGGCGAAAGTGGCGAACGCGGCGAATGCGGCGAATGCGGCGAACGCAGCAAAAGCGGCGAAAGCGGTGAATGCGGCGCTTGCCGCGCTCGCTTGGTTAGCGCTCGTCCGTTCCCTTCTCTTTCTCCGAAAGGGCGTCGATTTCCTCGGTCAGCTTTTCGTCGTCAAGCGACTTCTCGGTCTTCTTCTTCGAGAAAAGCGACTTGAAGCGGGAAACGATGTCGGGCGCCTTCTCGGCAAAGGAGGAAACCGAGTCGATGACCCCCACCGCGGGAGGCACCGCCGCCGGATTCGTGATATTCAGCATCGAAACCGACCCCTCGGCGTTGACGACGAGGAAGCAGAGCGGCGTCACGGAGATGCCGGTGCCGCCTCCGCCGCCGAAGCAGGGAGCGCTTCCGCGTGGGGCAGGCCGACCGCCGGTCGTCGCCGCCGGGGCCTCCTTTTTGTCCTTGTCCCCGCTCTTCGGGAGGTAATCCAGCCCGCCGGTGGCAAGGCCGACTGAGACCTTGGAGACCGGGATAATCACCGTTCCGTTGTTCGTCGGGATCGGATCGCCGACCACCGTACCGGAATCGGCCACGCTCCGAATGCCTTCGAGAGCCGCGCTGATCATTTCGCTGATTTTGTTGTCCGCCATAGTTCTTCCTTTCTCCGGAAGCGGAAGCCTCCGCCCCTCCGGATAAAACCGGCTCAAGGAAATTCCCGCCGGTTATGTTTTCGGTTTTTCGGATTTCTGCCGGGATTTTCGCCTTTTCCGGCCCGCCCCGGGTCTTTCGCAATTCTGCCTTCGCCGGATGGCCGGGATTTCGCTTTTTTCGGCCTGCCCCGGGGTTTTCGCAATTTCGCTTTCGCCGGGTGGCCGGGATTTTCGCTTTTTTCGGCCTGCCCCGGGCCTTTCGCAATTCTGCCTTCGCCGGGTGGCCGGGATTTTCGCTTTTTTCGGCCTATTTTCTCAAGCGGGGCTTCCCTCGCGGGAGGGCGCCGACTTGCCGCGCTTCTCTCCCTCTTGCGAGGGCTTCCCGGAAGGCTTCTTCCCTTCTCCCCGGCGCAAGCCCTTCCGCGCTCCCCCGCCGGGCCCCTCGGGGGATTCCCCGGAAGTCTCTTCGGGCGGGGTCTCTGGGGCCGAAGGCTTCCTTACATCGAAAAGGTAGCCCTTCAACGCCGTCACGCCGACGGCCAGAATCTGCCAGATCCGGATGCTGAACGAGAGGTCGATGAGGAACAGGGACTTCGGCGAAAGGAAGTCGACCCCGACGGTCACCGGCGTCCCCTCGCCGCGCGGATATCGGAGATTTGCGTGCCTTTCAAGAAAGGCGAAAAGGTAAGCCGTCGCCTGACTCACCGCCCCGTAGGTCACCGCCGTTTTCGCGGGATCCTCCCCGCCGACGGTCACCGCGAAGCGCCTGACGTCGATTTTCAAATAATGGCCGAATTTTAGAACCGCCCGCACCGCCACGTAGCGGACGAGATCAAACCCGAAGGCGACCGTCTGCCGCAGAGGCCTCTTCGGCTTCTTCTTTTTCTCTTTTTCCTCCTCCGCCGGCGCCTTCTTTTTCTTCTTTTCCTTCTTTTTTTCGCTTTGGAGGAGCTTTTTTTCCTCCTTCAAGCGCCATTTCCGGAAGGCCTTGATGCGAAATTTCCGGAGCTTCGGCGGCTTTTCCTTCTTCGGAGCCAGACGGATTTTCAAAAAGAGGATGCGCAGAGAGGCGGAAAAGCCCTCCGCCGTGGAGAGGATGAGGGTAATTTTCGTCATGGCGATGAGGAAAAAAAACAGCGCGATTCCCAGCAAAATCCAGAGTGCCGTCATCCTGTTCTCTCCTTCCGCCGCAAATTTTCTCCCTGCGGGGCCTCTTTACCATTTTCCGCCCGCTTTTCGGGTTTTATTCTTCAACTTTGCCCGCCGGGCGCTCGTCTGCCGCAGGCCTGTCCGCCTCATTGTCAGAATTTTCCTTATAATCACCGGAAATTCCGGCGGAAGCCGACGCTTCCCCTCGTCCGTCCCCGGAAAAGCCTGATGACTCGCCGGAATCGCTTCCCGCCCTGGACTCCTGTCCCACACCGGCCACGGCGTCGAGAACCTCGCTCTTGGGAAGCTCTTCGAGGGAGGCGAGGCCGAAGCACCGCAAAAAGGTGTCGGTCGTCCCGTAAAGGTTCGGCTTCCCCGGGACGTCCAGCCTGCCGACCACCTCGATCAGCTGCTTTTCCCCCAACGTCGTCACCGCGTAGGAGCTGTCGACTCCCCGCACCTGCTCGATAAAAGCCTTCGTAACCGGCTGATGGTAGGCAATCACCGCCAGCGTTTCAAGCGCCGAATTGGAAAGCGCGCCGCCGCTCCGCATTCCGAGAGCCGCCTTGACCTGCTTTTCGTATTTCTCGTTGGTGCAAAGCTGGCAGGAGTCGGAATAGAGAACCAAACGGATCCCCCGGTCGCGGTAGGCAAAGGCCTCCCCCGTGAGAAGCGCCTTCAGCTCCTCCTCGGAAATGCCGAGAACCTCCGCTATCCGCTCGTATTTTACCGGGAATCCGGCGGCGAAGAGAATCGCCTCGACGACCGGTATCAGCTCTTCGTTTTTCATACCTCAAAAGAAGCCTTTCTGTCGTGTGTCTTCGTCAGAGTGAGAAGCACCCGCTCCTCCTCCTGCTCCATCGTGACCCGCTGAACCCGGAGAAGCTCCAGCACGGCGGAGAAAATGGCGATCAGCTCCGAACGCGATTTCGCCGTCAGAAGGATCTCCTCAAAGTCGCTCCGCCCGTTTGCGTAGAGGTAGCGCATCACGGAAAATATCTTGACGGAAACCGGAACCGCCTTGGCGGCAAGGAGCCGACGGATTTCCCGCTCCGATTCCTTCGCCAGCTCGGGAAGACGGCTGTTTTTACTCAGTACCCGCTGAAAGGCCTTTTCAAGAAGCCCGATATCGATATGCTCCGGGAGGTCGGACCGGGTGCTGAGAACCTCCGGCTCCTTGGCGATCCGCCCCGCGTAGAGGCCGTACTGCTCCGAAAGATAGAGCGCCGCCTCCTTGGCCCGCCGGTATTCCTCCAGCGCACGCGCCAGCTTCGCCCGGGGATCCTCCTCCTCTTCCTCCCCGGTTGGGGGCTTGGGAAGAAGCATCCGGCTCTTGATCAGCATCAGCTCGGCGGCCATGACGATGAAATCCCCCGCGATTTCCATATCCATCTCCGCCATCCGGTCGAGATATTCCATATACTGGTCGAGAATCAGCGAAATCGGGATGTCGTAGATGTCCACCTTGTTTTTGGCAATCAGTGAAAGGAGAAGGTCGAGCGGCCCCTCGAACACCTCAAGATGATAACTCGGCTCGTTCATCGCATGGAAAGAAACGGCTTGAGAATCCAAGCGATCACGGTGTCGAAAAAGTCGGACACGTAGCCGCCCAGCCAGCTCACAACGGAAGAAATCGTGCCGGTGAAAACCAGAAGGAGAAAGACCACCCGAATCACACGGTCGTATTTGACCATGAAGTTGTAAAGCCGGTCGGGGATGAGGAAATCGAAAATCCGCGAGCCGTCAAGCGGGGCCACCGGAAGCAGATTGAAGACCGCCAGAAAAATATTCATCTCCGCGAAGTTGGAGAGAAGGATCTGAATCACCATCCAAAGCATCGTGTGCTGAATCGCAAAGCTCGCCACCGCCTGCACGTTCATGCTCAGGGCAAGGAGAAGCCAGTAAAGAAGACTGCCGATAAAGCCGAGGATCAGATTGGCCGCCGGGCCGGCAAGGCCGACGAGAGCCATCGCCTTTTTCGGATTCTTGAAATTCCGCCTGTTGACCGGAACCGGCTTGGCCCAGCCGAAGCCGAAGCAAAGCATCGCGATCGTGCCGATCGGGTCGAAATGGGCGAGGGGATTCATCGTCATCCGACCGTTCCAGCGGGGGGTGCTGTCCCCGAGGCGCTCCGCCGCCCACGCGTGGGCAAGCTCGTGAAGGGGAAGCGAAATCAGAAGAACCGGGACGGTGAGAAGAATGCCGATCAGGGCGTACCTGACGGCGTCGGCGTCCCCCGACATCATGCTGCGAAAAAGAGAAATCAGCAAAGCAGATAACCTCCGGAAAAGAGTCTGTGGGAGTCAAAGGGAAAGCGTCCCCCTTCAAACCGCTTGTGCGGCGGAAAGTGTTTTCCCGTCAAAATTGCTTGTGAGTCTGAGAAGTGTTCCCTGTCAAAACCGTCAGAGAGAAGCTTTTCCCCCGTCAAGGAAGGAATAAAGGATCTTCCAAAGCTCCTCGCGGCCCATCCCGGTCTTGGCGGAAAAGGGGACGAGGGGAACGCCCGACGGCAGAGCCTCCCGCAGAGCCGCGAGCGCCGCCGCAAAGTCGGTTTTGTTCAGCTTGTCGGCCTTGGTCGCCGCCACCGCGTAGGGCTGTTCCATGGCCGCGAGCCAATCGAGCATCATCCGGTCGTCCGCCGTCGGTCCGACCTTGAGGTCGATGAGTTGAAGAATCAGACGCCGGTCGCAGGAGGAGTGAAGGAAGGCGTCGGTCAGCTCCGACCAGCGGCTCTTTTCCTGAGGAGAAACGCCCGCATAGCCGTAGCCGGGAATGTCGACGAAATACAGCTTCCCGTCGACGTCATAGAAATTGAGCGTCACCGTCTTCCCGGGGGAGGAGCTGACCCGCGCCAGCGCCTTCCGGAGAAGAAGCGTGTTGATCAGGGAGCTTTTCCCGACGTTGGAGCGTCCCGAGAAGACGATCTGCGGGCGCCGCCCGTCGGGAAACCGGTCGGCGTTCCCCACCGTGAGGGTGAGCGCCGTATTCTGCAAATTCAGCTTCATAGCCGATCCCTCACCGGATGATGGCCGCGTCAAGCACCTGCTCGACGTTTGCGCAAGGGATGAAGCGGAGGCTGTCGCGCACCAGAGGATCGATTTCCGAAAGGTCGCGCTCGTTGTCGCGCGGAATGCAGACGGTATGCACCCCCGCCTTGTAGGCCGCCATTGTCTTTTCCTTCAAGCCGCCGATGGCGAGAACCCGACCGCGAAGAGTGACCTCGCCGGTCATGGCGATATCGC
The DNA here is from genome assembly GCA_947626065.1 of uncultured Clostridia bacterium. Lineage (GTDB taxonomy): Bacteria > Bacillota > Clostridia > Oscillospirales > CAG-272 > Colimorpha_A. The sequence continues at coordinate 9,956 of CANQQT010000021.1, forward strand.
GGCGCACCGGCTTGCCGGAAAGCTCGCTGGCGAGAGCCGTAACGATCGTCACACCCGCCGAAGGGCCGTCCTTCGGAATCGCGCCCTCCGGAACGTGAATGTGAATGTCCTTCGTCTTGTAGAAGTCGGCGTCGACGCCGAGCTCGTCGGAATGAGAGCGGATGTAGGTGATCGCCGCGCGGGCCGATTCCTTCATCACGTCGCCGAGGGAGCCGGTCAGCTCCAGCTTGCCGCTTCCCGGCATGGCCGCCGCCTCAACGCGGAGGAGGTCGCCGCCCGTCTCTGTGTAGGCGAGGCCGTTGACGACCCCGACCTCGTCGTCGCTGTAGACGGTGTCGGGCGTCAGCTTCCGCACGCCGAGGTATTCGCTGACGTTTTCGGCGGAAATCTTCACGCCGGTCACGCCGGTCTCAAGAATCTTCCGGGCGGCCTTGCGGCAGAGGGAAGCGATTTCCCGCTCAAGATTCCGCACGCCGGCCTCTCTTGTGTAGTAGTCGATGATTTCAAACACCGCGTCGTCGCGGATTTTCAGCATCCGGCGATTCAGCCCATGGCGTTTCAACTGCTTCGGGATCAGGTGATCCTTCGCAATCGCCAGCTTTTCGTGGCGGGTGTAGGTCTTCATCTCGATGATTTCCATCCGGTCGATGAGCGGCCGCGGGACGGTGTCGAGGTCGTTCGCCGTCGCGATGAAGAGACAGTCGGAAAGGTCGATGGGAAGCTCGACGAAATGGTCGCGGAAGGCCTTATTCTGTTCGGAATCGAGGACTTCGAGGAGCGCCGAAGCGGGGTCGCCGTGCGCGTCCCGCGTCAGCTTGTCGATTTCGTCGAGGAGAAGGACGGGATTCATCGTCCCGGCCTGATTCAGCGCCGTGATAATCCGGCCCGGCATCGCGGCGACGTAGGTTTTCCGGTGCCCGCGGATATCGGCCTCGTCCCGCACGCCGCCGAGGGAAACGCGAACGTATTTCCGCTTCATAGCCCGGGCGATGGAGGCGACGATCGAGGTCTTTCCGGTGCCGGGAGGGCCGACGAGGCAGAGAATCTGATTTTTCAAATCGGGGTTGAGCTGACGAACCGCCAAAAATTCAAGAATCCGCTCCTTGACCTTTTCCAGCCCGTTGTGGTCGTCGTCGAGAATCTTTTTCGCGGCGGCGACGTCAACCCGGTCGCGCGTTTTGATACCCCAAGGGAGCTCGAGGCAGAGGTCGAGATAATTCCTTATGACGCTGCTCTCCGCCGACGCGTAGGGCGTCTTCGCCAGCTTTTTCACTTCCTTGACGAGCTTTTCCCGAACCTCGGCGGGGAGATGGGCGGAGGCAATCTTCTCGTTGTATTCGGCGACCTCCTCGTCCTCTTCCTCCTCGTTCTCGCCAAGCTCCTCGCGGATGGCCTTGAGCTGTTCCTTCAGATAGTAGTCCCGCTGATTCGCGTCGATCTGCGCCCGCACCCGCTTGTGAATCCGAACCTCGGTTTTCAGAACGTCGGCTTCCTGCACCAGAAGAACCGAGACGAGCTCGGCGCGGCGAAGGGGATCGAATTCCTCAAGCACCGACTGCTTGTCGGCGAAGTTGATCATCACGTTGCAGGCGATGAAGTCGGCGAGAAGGCCGGGATTCTTGATTCCTTTGACGGTGGAGAGAAGATTCTCCCGACCCTTGGGAAGGAGGGAGGCGAAGGCTTCGTAGCAGCGAATCATCTCGCGCGAAAGCGCCTCTCCCCGCACGCCGCCGTTGTCTTCCGCCTGTACCGTCTTGCAGATAACATCTGCGTAGGGCTTGCCGTTTTCGTTGTGGTATTCCTCGACGGAGGCGCGGCAGTAGCCGGAGGCGAAAACCTTGAGACTGCCCTCCGGAAGCTTAACCGTCTGCTTGATTTTGGCGGCGGTGCCGACAGTGTAGAGCTCGTCGAAGGTATCCTCCCCGCCGGAAAGCTCTTTTTGGGAAACGATGAAGACGAGGCCGTCGTTCATTTCCGCCTCCTCGCAGAGGGAAATGGCGGTTTCGTCGGAAATCTCAAAGCTGAGAGGAATCGACGGAAAAGCGACCGTGCCGCGAATCACCAGAACGGGGAGCGTGGTAGTTTCGGCTTTTTCTATATATTTTGACATAAGTAACAAGTCCTTTCGGGGAGGAACCGACCTCCCGCTCAAACAAAATGCCTTGGGATAAAGAGAAGAAAAAATGCGTCAATCCGGAAAAACACAGGCGAAGCCACGAAATTTTCCGAAGGAAAGCGCTGAGACTGCCGGAAGTCCCAAGAAGATCCCCCTCGGAAAGCGATGGAACCGCACGGACTTTCCGCACAGAGAAGCCACCCGGTGGAACCGCGCGGACTTTCCGCCCGAAAAAGCCGTCCGGAAAAACCGCTCAAAACGCAAGTTCTTCTTTCCCTCCTTATATCTTACCATTTTTTCAGCGGTTTGTCAATATTTTAGGGCCCGCGTATTATTAACGGACTCAAAATTTACTATGAAAAATCTTTGATTGCTGTAAAAGAGCGAAAAAGGCGCTTCCGGAAGAAAAAATCCCTCGCGCCCCTTCGGAAAAGGGGGTACAAAAAGCGCCCAAGCTTTCCGCTTGAACGCTTAAAGGCGGTTGATAAGGAAATTTTTTCGGGATTAAGGCTAAAAAGGCGAAGCACGGCGGCTAACCCATGAAAGACTTCACTTTTTCCCCGTCTGCATAGCCTTTGTCATAAAGCCTTTTCATATTGGCCGGGTCGCGGGAGAGCGTGCTGACGCCGCAGGTGTCGTCCGGCGCGACGATCAACACCTTCCCTTGCCTTGCATATTCCTGCGCCAGCGCGACGCCCTCGTTGTAGCGGGTGGCTCTCTGCCGCAGATTTTCCGCCGCGTGGGGATATTTTTTGCGTATCCGGGCCGCCAGCTTTTCATCCTTTTCCGAGGTGCGGAGGATATTTTCAGGCTTCGTCAGTAACACGACGACACGATCACATCCCATGGCAAACGCCTTTTCCAGCGGAACGGGATCGCCCAGCGCCCCGTCGTAATAGGGCACCCCCTCAACGAAATAGGGTGTGCAGACAAAGGGAATCGAAGAGGACGCCTTGAAGACGTCGTAGCCGTCCTGCCGGATATCCCGCTTATCAAAATACTTCGCCTCGCCGGTTTCGGCGTTGGCCGCCACCACGATGAATTCCGTCGGATTCTCCCGCAAGGCGGCGTAATCCAGCGGATTTTCCCCGTCGTGATTGCTGAGCGTGCCGTAAACGTAGTCCATATCGATAAAGGACCGCTTCCGAAGGAAGTTGCCCACACTTGCGTACTGCTTCCGGAGACCGTATTCCGTATAAAAGGTAAAATTGCGCCCTCTTTGACCGGCGATAAAGGAGGCGAGATTCGCGCTCCCCGCCGATACGCCGATCCCGAGGTCAAATCGGATCTTCTGATCCATGCAATAATCCAGCACCCCGCAGGCATAAATTCCCCGGAATCCGCCGCCCACGTCGATAACAGCGGTTTTCATAGCACATCCCCCATTCTTCTTACAGGAACCGTTGAAAGGATCAAGCGACCGGCTTTTGACCGGTCGCTTGAAAAGGTTGGTTATCCGACGATACCCGAACGCTCGATACCCTGTACCAGGAACTTCTGGCAGAAGAGGTAAACGACGATCAGGGGCGTGATAATCATCAGACCGCAGGTGTTGCGGATAGCCGCTTCATACAGCGTTTTTCCTGCATAGCTGGTGTCGAGCGACTTCGGAATCTTGATGATATCGGGAAGAAGCTTCGGACCCTGCTGGTTGAAGAAGACGCTTGTATAGAAGTTATCCGTCCACTGCCACGAGAAGGCGAAGAGGAAGACGGTAATCATCATCGGGATGGAAATCGGGATAATGATTTTGAAGAAGGTACGGAAGGGTCCGTAACCGTCGATGTAAGCCGATTCCTCCAGTTCGTCCGGGACGCCGCGGAAGAACTGCCGCATCATGAAGATGTAAAGGCCGTTCTTGAAGCCGAGGCCTGTCACCGAGAGTATGACGAGAGGCCAGTAGGAGTTGATCAGATTGATGGAGGTAAAATTCAGCACGCGGAAGGACTCGATCATGCCTCCGCCGAGCAGGTTGAACAACCCCCATTTCCCGACGCCGATATCGAAATACCGGAACTTCATAAGGAGCGACAGATGAAGCGTCTTATGCGGGATGATCATCGTCAGGATGACGAGGAGGAAGAGGAACTTCGAGGCCTTGAACTTATACTTCGCGAAGCCGTAGCCGATGAGCGAGCAGACGAAGGTCTGGAGCACCGCGCAGAGCAACGACAGAAGCGTCGTATTCAGAAGGGCTTGGAAGTAGTTGTTCTCCTCGATGATGGCCTTGTAGGTGTCAAGCGTCGGATACTTCGGTATCAGCTTGACGGTGACGTCCACGAAGTCCTCCCGACTCATGAAGGAGGAGGCGATCTTGGAGTAGAAGGGCATCAGGATGACGTAGGAGATACCGAGAAGGAGAATGAAGCGGAAGATCCACCACAGCGCCTTCCCGAGCGCGTTTCCGGTGAGGAATCTCAGACGGAGACGGGTTAAGAGCGAGGTTCTCTCAAACTCAACGCGAATTTTGTTTTTGGTCTCTCTTTTGATTTTCGGAGAGTTTTCCGTTGTTTGTGCGTTCATGCTTTCCCCTCCTTAATCACGCTTCTGATAGAAGACGTAGGCCGAAATCAATGCCGCGAGAAGCGCGGTAATCGCGATGACGATGATGAAGTAAATCCACGACATGGCCGTAGCCACCACGTTGCCGGTACCTGACGAATAGACTTGGTCGATGTAGGCCATGACCGAGTTCGATTCGGAGGTAAAGGAGTCGATGACGGTATAGATCGTGTTGACGAGAATCATCGGGCTGATCATCGGGAAGGTGATCTTCCAGAAGGTCTCCCAACCGGTCGCGCCGTCGATCGAGCAGGATTCATAAATCGCCGGGGAGATCGACTGAAGTCCCGCGAGGAAGATCAGCATCTGTACGCCGGAGCGGTTGATGATTCCGTAGATGTTGTTGGCGATGTTGGTAACGTAGGTAAGAAGCTCGGTTCCGACCTGCATATTCCGGAAGAGCCACGAGAAGTCGGCCATCGATACAATCTGATTGGCGGTGCCGGCGCCGGTATCAATGCCTCCGCCGCTCTCCATGTACTCGTTGACCGCGTTGCTCGCGTCGATTCCCGCAATCAAGCCGGTCGAAAGGATGACCGGGATGAAGAAGATGGCGCGGAAAGCGGCGCGTCCGAACATTTTCTTGTTCAGCAGAACCGCCATGAAGAGCGAGAAGATGACGATGGCGGGGATATCGAAGATGAGCTGCCGGATGCCGGAAATCAGAATGCGCACGAAGTGCGGGTCGCCGCCGAGCGCCTCCTGATAGTTCTGAAGACCGACGAAAATCGTCCGATACCCGGTTCCTCCCGAAAGCGTCCTCAACTCCACAAAGCTGTACTTGATGGAGTCGATGATGATCGGAAGGTAAATGACGAGGAAGCCGATCACAAACGGGAGGACGAAGAGCCACCCGGCGCGGGATTTCTTCTTATCGAGAGAAGCAATCCTACGCGGCTTCTGAGGTGCGGCCTTTTTGGCCGCGGCTGCTTTGGTCATTTTGCGACCTCCTCTCCGTTGATGTTGACGACGTTCCCTTCGGCGCTGATCACGACGTAGCCGAGGGACGGAATGACGGTATCGCCCAGCTCCTTCACCGTCACGTCGAAGGTGTTGTAGTTCAGGATGAAGGAAATGCCGTTTTCAAAGGTTACCTTCACGATTCTTCCGTCGTCGGAGGTATACTTGGTATACTCGTATCCGTTGTCGACCTCCGGAACCTCGGGATTCACGGGCGTCTCACCCGTCTCCTCTCCGGTTTCGTCGCCGGTTTCATCGCCGGTCTCGTCGCCGGTTTCGGTAGGCTCCGTAACCTCCGGCTCCGTTTCGGGAGCTTCCGTCTCGGGAGCGGTGGTGGTTCCGTTCTTGTCGGCAAGGTGCTGGTTCAGCTTGTCTTTTCTCTCTTCCTCAGCCTTCGATTCGGCTTCGAGGCGTTCCTGCTCTTCCTTGGCCTCGGCCTCGGCCTTCTCGTCGGCTTCCTTCTCCTCCGCCGTCGGGACGCGTTCGCCGATGACGAACTGGTGATCCTTCAGGGGAGAGCCGATGACGGGAGCCAGCGCCGCGTTCAGGCGGTTGTAGGTCGAAATGAGGTCATTCTTCCAGTTGGCGTAGGAAATCGAGAAGTAGTGGGAAAGACTCTGGTCTTCCTTGAGCTTTTCGGAATTCTGATAGACAAGGACAAAGTAGGGGTTTGCGCCGTTTTCAAGGATCTTGAGCATCTCGTAGCGGATGTCGCCGGCCATGTTGGTCGCCGAGCCCGCGAAATCGAGGTAGCCGTGGTAAATCAAGCCGAACATCGGAACCGCTTCGCTTGCGTAGGTGTAGTTGCTGCTGTCGAGCGAAACGCCGAGGACGTGCTTGGCGTAGGGCAAAACGTAGGAGTTGCCGCCGTCCACCATGATGGAATATCCGGCCTCGCGAATCTTCTCAAGCGTCTTGACGACGTTCTGCTTGGAGTCCTCGCGGTTGTAGGGGTCGTCGGTGTCGAAGTCGGAGTTTAGGTCGGAGCCGACGGTCCCGAGGGAGACGCCGGAAACGCCGAGCTTACTCAGATCCTTCTGAGCGGAGCTAAAGATATTGGTAAACACCGAAGGAGAAACCGCGATGAGGCCGGTTCCGGTGAAGAACTGGAGGGTCGCGCTGTAGGTTCTCTTCTGCGTATACCGGTCGTCGATCGTCTTGACGGCGTCGCGGCTCTTGCGGAAACCGTCGAAGAGCTTATCCTTTTCCACGTAGGAGAAATCCATGTCGAGGAAGAGGTCGATGCCCTTCTCCTTCGCGTAGGCCAGCAGATCGACAAGACCCGAATCGTTTCCGGCCGCCTTTTCGACGTCGATCTTGGTAGGAACGGTATTCGTCATACCGCCGTTGATATAACCGGTCAGCTTGTAGACGAGGTTGGTGATGCCGGCCTCTCCCAGCTCGGAGGTCATCGTCATGATGTCCTCGAAGGAGGTCAGCGGCTTCTTCACCGTGACGGGGATCGAGAGGAACTTATCCTGGACGTCGATGACGCCGAGGGTTTCGAGGTAGAGCGGAATCTGCTGATCGTCCTCCGTCTGATTCACCAGCTTGCCGCTGCGGATCAGCTCGTTGCGGTAGGCAAGCGCCATACCGACGTAGTTGGTGTCGTAGCAGCCGTTGGTATCGATGCCGTTCTCCGCCGCGTACTCAAAGTCGGTGAGCATGATGTAGCGGATGCGGTAGCTTCCGGTGTACTTCCGGTCGGAGACGACGGTCCAGACCGCGTTTCCGGCAACCGAAATCGAGGAGGCGAGGTTGTAGCTGTCGCTCGGACGCGGGTTGAACTGCGTGTAGACCGAGTTGTACTTGTGTCTTACCTTGGCCTCGTGCGCCGAAACGATGCTCGCAAGCGCGTCGCCCTCTTCGATGATGGCGACGTAGCCGCTCTTTCTCTTATACTGAATCGTCGGGAGCTCTTCCGGGGGTTCTTCCTCCCCGCCGCTCTCGGAGTCGCTTTCGGAGGGCTCCGCCGTCTCGTCGGATCCGGTTTCGGAGGTTTCATCCGATCCGGTTTCGCTTTCGGCGGCGCGTGCCGCGGCCGCTTCGGTGACGCTTTCGGTCGCCTCATCGGAGCCGGCGGCGGTTTCGTCTCCTGTTTCGTCACCGGTCTCATCCCCTGTTTCGGGCTCCACCGGGAGGCCGCTTTCGTCGGTTTCCGGCTCTACCGGAAGGCCGTTTTCGTCGGTTTCGACGTCGCCGGGCTCATCGCCCTCCTCGCCGCCGACAGTGACGGTATAGACGGTGTCCTCCACCAGACCGAAAATCGGGAGCCTCATGATCTGACTGTTCTGAATGATATCGGTCAGGGTGTGGTATGCGTAGTCGGAGCCGTAGAGTGGGCCTCGGATCGTGTGTCCCGCGCCGGTTTTCATGATGTCCTCAAAGCGGACCAGCGCGCCGGAGCCGTCGGGGATCATCGTGTAGCCGGTGAAGTCGGAGGAACCTGCGCCGATATAAGGAAGAATCTGAATGTATTCCAGCTTATAGGTGCTCTGGTCGAAGCGGATACCGTTGGCGGGAAGACGGACGCTGAGGCCCGACTCGTCGATGGTATATTCCAGCGCCAACCGGAACTGGACGGGGTTCTTGTCGACGCTTGTGTATTCCACCAGCTGGTGGTCATACTCAAGCTCTTCGTAGGTGTAGTCGGGGCAGAATTCCTTGATCGTCGCCTCGGTCTGTGTGCGGAGACGTTCTCCGGCCTTCTCGTCGAAGACGTAGATGGCAAACTGCCTCGTGATCGGGTAAGCCGCGTACATTTCCCGTTGACCGCGCTCGGTAAGGGTCGGGTCGTTCGGGTCCTTCAGTGTGTAGTTGACGCGGAACTTATCCTGCTTGATGGAGTCGGTAATATTATTGTAGATAAGCTCTCTCCAACGCGTCGCCTCCATCTGCATCGGGACGAGGAGTCGCGACTCCTGCTTACCCATGATGTACTCCACGCGGATACCGTTTTTGATGTTTTTCAGCTTGATCTGGCCTCTTTCGGCGGCCTCCTCGTAGCTGGACATCGTCTTGGTAGCGCCTTCGTTATCCGTGTAGCTGATGAGAATCTGCGAAAGGAGCTCCTTCTTCACCGCCGGTGTGGAGGCGGAACCCTTGGCGGCGACGTCATAGGGGTTGGTGAAGAGGGTATCGCCGGTTCTTGTGTTCTTGATGACTACCTCGCCGGTATTGGGTTCAAAGTAGAGCTCATACCCATACCTTGTCAGCATGAGTTGCATCGAGGCAATCTTTGCATCCTTGCTTTCAAACGGTGTGCCGAGGTAATCGAAGACCTCTTCTTCCTCCCCCTCGTCTCCGCCGTCGGTTTCCGCGTCATCTGCCGCGAAAATCGGGAGAACCGAGAGGCTGGCCAGCGCACCGAAGATCATGCAGAATGCCATGAGTGCCGATAAAAACTTGTATTTCATTGACATTTCTATCTCTCCTATCCCGGGTTACATTCGATACGTGATTTCGGTGACGATTCCCGACACGAAGTTGACCATCTGCGAAAGCAGCATGGAGAACAGAACGCCGCAGAACATGATGAACGCCATGGCGACTACCGAGCCGACACAGGTAATCACGTTCTTGAAGAGGGAATAGTCATGGGTGACCATGGTTCCGAAGAAGAGCAGCAGGAAGACCCAGAGCCAACCGATGGAGGTCAGCATACTGTGAATCACCGATTCGGAAAGGGTGAGGACGTGAGTCAGCGCCGTTGCCGGAATCAGGAAGAGGATCAGCGGAACCAGCGAATAGCAGGTCGCGATAAAGATGTCCTTGATGCTTCCTTCGCCGTCGAAGAGGGTCGTCAGACACCAGTTTCCGATGACCCAGAGGGCAATCGGGACGAGGAGGGAGAGGCAGGTGGAGAACATACTCGAATAGCTTGCGCGGGGATTGAAGATGTAGGACTTTCCGATCGACTCGTAGCAGACGGTGATCAGCGCGAGAACGAGGTAGAAGATGGCGCCGCGAATCGAGCCGCGCTTTTCGTGCTTCAAATCCCAGAAGCCGTCGAAGGGATGGAAGATCAGGTGGAAGGCGTAGAGAATTTCCTGCTTGAAGGTTCTCTTTTCCTTCGAGGTTGCCGCCGCTTTGTTGACCTTCTTGGCGTATCCGAAGAAACGGGCAAGGAGGAAGAGGAGAACGACGACGACGATCGGAATCAGGATGAAGTACTTGTTCGCCCACTGCTGACGCTGCATCCGGAAGGCGTTGCTGTAGTTGGAGGTCTCGTAGGCGGAGGAGAACATTTTCATCGCATCGTCGTAGTTGCCCTGACGGTAGTAGGCCTTGCCGATACCGATGTAGGCGGCGTCGAAGTTGCTGTTTCTCTGGAGAATGTCCTGATAGTTCTCAACGGCCGCTTCATAGTTCCGGTCGATTTCGTCCTGAAGCGCCCGGATCAGGGTATCGCCGTAGTCGGTTCTCGTGTAGAGGGTGACGTTCTTGGCGCCGCCGTCCAGCACGAGGAGGTTGCTTCCCTGATAGGCCAGCGCCGAAACTCTCTGCAGGGTTCCGAGCTGAATGCCCTTGTCACCGAAGATGAAGAGAAGCTGACCGTACTGGTCGTAGGTGTAGACCTTCGAGCGGTTTTCGTCGATGATCGACCAGCTTCCGGCCGGGCCGAGCGCCACGTCGATGATCTTGGAGGGGCCGGTCACCCCGGCGTTGAGGGAGCTGTTGGAAATCTGAACCTCGCCGCCCGGGCCGAAGAAGCCGTTCCGGCTCAGAACGTCGTCACCCGAGGCGTTGAACTTCTTGACCGGCGCGTAGGTGCCGCTCTTGGAGCGGATGGCCGCCTGCTGGCTTCCGGCGTTCAGATTGGAAATCGTCGCGTAGATGAAGCCGCCGTCGTCGATGGTGATGTTGTTGTATTCCTTCGAGACAAGCTGAACCGAAAGGGCTCTCTGCTTGGCCGTCTGGAACTGTCTCCAGAAGATATCCCACAGGTTGTAGGAAACCTTCTGCGCACCGACGAAGGACTGGAATTCTCCGTCCCTGTCAAGGGCCATGATGCCCTGATAGGTGGTGGAGGAAACGACGTAGATACGGTCGGTGGCGTCGACGGCGAGAGCGATGGGACGATAGGTCACGTCGTCCTCGAAGATATCGGCCTCCGGCTCCTCAAGGTGCCTTACGTAGTTGCCCTCGAGGTCGAAAATGACGATCCGGCTGTTGAGGGTGTCGGCTACGTAAATGCTGTCGTCGGTCACGTAGCACCCCTGACATCCGTTCAGGGAATCGGGGATTCCGTGGCTGTTGACGAAGGAGGAAATCTTGAAGCGGAACTTGTAATACCTGTCGAGGGCATACACGCAACTGTTTTCCGAATCGACGAGGTAGACGTTCTCGTTTTTGTCCACGAAGAGATCCTTCGGGGATTTCAGCGCCTCCGGCAGGTTCATGTAGGAGGCGTCGATCTGCATACTCGGCGTATAGGCGTCGGGGGAGGCAAGCTGTGTGCCGTCGATCGAATAGGTGTAGGTCTGGTAGGCCGCGGCCGAAGCGGTGAAGGGCATCAGCATGAGGACGCAGAACGCAACGACAAATACTTTAATTAAGGTACGTTTCATTGTTTCCTCCTTAATCCTTCATGCCGGACGAGCCCATCGTCTCGACGATCTTGGCTTGGTTCACGATGAAGAAGATGATCGGCACCGACATCATCACGACGGAACCGGCGCTGCCGGCGCCGACGCTGACGGTACTGATGGTCGAAATGGCGGAGTTGAAGGTTTTCAGCTGTTCGCTCCAGACATAGGAGGAAGCGCCGCTGTTCCAGACGTTCTGGAAGGTGGTGACGAGCAGGGTCAGCCACGCCGGCTTGACAAGCGGCATGACGATCTGCCAGTAAATGCGGAGCTCGCTCGCGCCGTCGATACGTGCCGCCTCGATCATCTCATCCGAGACGCTGGAGTCGATAAACTGCTTCATCAGGTAAAGGCCGAGAGTGGAGGCCCAGACCGGAACGATCGAGATCCAGTAGGTATTCAGCCATCCGAGCCAGACGAAGATGAAGAAGTTGGTAATCGCGGTGATCGTCGAGCTGATCATCAGGGAGTAGCGGATCATCGTGAAGATGGCCACGCGGCCCGGGAACTTGATTTTCGACAGCGCGTAAGCCGTCAGGGACCCGAGAACGAGGCATCCGAAGGTGGCCGCCACCGAAATGATCACCGTATTGAAGAGGTAACGAGTGATCGGCACCCACGTGCTGTTCATGTTGGTGAACAGGTCGATGAAGTTCTGCATCGTGGGCTTGATGACGTAGAGGAGCGGAGGCGTCATGTTCCGTTCGCCGAGGGGCTTCAACGCCGTGATAATCAGATACCAGAGCGGAATGAACATGAAGACGCCGAGGATGAGAAGAAAGATTGTGATGCCGAGGTCGCCGCCCTTCGAGCGGTTGAGCACGACCCGGTGATTGCGGATTCTTAAACGCTTGGTCGCCATCTTTACTCACCCACCTTCGACAGGAATTTCTGCACAAGCAGGTTGGCCGCCATCATGAGGAAGAAGAGGACAACCGATATCGCGGAGGCATAGCCGTACTCGAATCGGACGCTCATATATTCCTGAAGATGGTGCTCCAGCGTCCACGCGACGTAGTCTGTCGACGGGTTGCCGCAGAGGACGTTGACGATGGCGCCGAAACCGAAGGCACGGGTGATCGACATGACGGCGCCGAAGAGGAGGATCGGGCGCATCTGAGGAAGGGTGATGTACCACGCCTCCTGCCAACGGTTCTTGATGCCGTCGATGGCGCCCGCCTCATAGAGGGAGCGGTCGACGCCTTGAAGACCGGCGATGTTCGACAGGAAGGAGGTACCCAGCGAGGTCCAGAGCGCGACGACGATACAAAGCGGAACGATGTACTTTGTATTCTTGAAGAAGACGATCGGCTCGTTGATCATCCCCATCTTTAAGAGCCATCCGTTTACATACCCGTAGATATCTCCCTGGAAGAAGACGCCGAACACCGTGTAGGCGGTGGCGGAAATGGAGGGCGCGTAGAAGATGATGGTGATGAAGGCGCGGACGCGGGGGGAAAGCTCGTTGATGAACCATGCCACAATGAAGGCGAGGATGAAGGACGCGGGGCCCGTCGTGACCGCGAAGAGCATGGTGTTGGAAAACGCCGTGATGAACAGGTCATCCGCGAGGAAGAGCTGCACATAGTTTTCCAGGCCCTTGAATTCCGGGAATTCAAGCATATTGAAGGACGTGAAGCTGAGAATGATGGACAGGACGACCGGAACCACGGTGAAGGCGATGAACATGATGAGGAAGGGAGTGATCATCACGTAACCCGGCCAGGTTCTCTTCATCTGAGTCCGGAGGTATCTTCCCTTGGTCATCGGCTTGCCGATGTGTTGCGGCTCATTCTGCGGCGCTACATCCTTTTGAGCGGCTGCATTGGTCATATTCCGTTATCTCCTTATGATGGAATGGAAAGAGAAATCACTTTCTCGGGGCAAGCGGCTCGGAAATATACCGTCCGGGCACGTACTCGCCGGTGGAAACGTCGTAGTAATCCATCTTGAAATCGGCGCGCTTACGGGAAATTTCCTTATTGATGTAAATGATACGGTCGAGCAGCTCTTCCGAGGCGTCGGAGGAGCGGCTGTTGGCCTGAAGGAACGCGCTGTTGACGTAGGTTCTCACGATGTAGTTTCCGGGGTATTCCGGGATTCCGGCAAGGTACTTCATCTGGGTGGAAATCGCCTCGTACTCCTCCTGCGTCCATGCCTGAGAGAGGAAGGCCTCAAGCGTGGGGGAGTTGTACTTCGTCGTCGGGTTGGCGTTGACGGCGAGGTTTTCTCTTCCCAGACGTCTCTGCGTCTCGGGAGAAAGCGCCCATCTCATGTACTCCCAGGTAGCGTCGGGATTTTCGGCGCCGCGCGGGATGACGTAAGCCGTCACTGAGACGGGGGAGGTGCAGTCGATCGTGCCGTCCTCCTGCTCCACACCGGGAAGCGGAGCCATCTCCCACAGACCACGGATATCGTAGTAAGACATCAGGGTGTTGTAGGTGGTGACCGCGTAGCCGAGATAGATCGGAATCTCACCGGTACGGAAACGCGTCAGGTCGTAACGGATCGAGCACTTGTACTTCGAGAACATCTCGCAGTAGGACTGGAAGGCGTCGAGGGCGACGTTTTCGTCGAGGGCGATGGAATAACCGGCGTCGTTGTAGAGCTTGCCGCCCATCTGATAGAGGAAGATTTTCAGTCCTTCAAGACCGTCGACGTCAACGGTGGTGGTGTGAACGCCGCCCGCCGCGACCGCCGTGGTCGAAAGGGTACCCGGCATACCGACCTCAAGGTCGGAGGTGAGAAGCGCCGGGAGAATGTCGTAGAGGTCCTCCCAGGTCTTGGGAGGCTCAACGCCGAGCTGACTCAGGACGTCGGAACGGTAGAACATCATGTAGAAGCTGAGGGTCTGCGGCATTCCGTAGGTGTGGGTCTCGCCTTTGGCGTTGGTCATCTGGAGAGGAATCAGCGTGGCCTCGTCCATCCAGGACGCCACCTCGTCGAAGCCCTCCATGCCGTCGAGCGGCTCCACCGCGTTTCGGAGGCCCCAGGTGATGGTATCGACCGAGCTCATCGAGGCGATATCGGGGCCCATACCGGCGAGGATAGCCTCGGTCAAGCCCGTCGTGATGACCTTCATCGTCACGGTAATGCCCGACTGCGGGGTGAAGTAGTTGTCGACCAGACTGCGGCGGATCAGGGCGTCGTCACGTCCGAGGGCGCTGGTGATCCACATTTCGATGGTCTTGTCTTTGCTGAACTCGACGTCGCTCTTGAAATCGACCGTCGTGTAGTCCATGTAGAAGCTGCCGACGAAGGCCTTCAGCTCAAAGCCGATGGCCTTGAAGAAGCCGGCCTTGGCCTTCGGAAGAGGATCGTTTTCGCCCTGAATGGTGAAATAGTCCATCTTCAGCGGCTGGTTCAGCGAGGCGTAGAGCCAGTTACTCAGCGCGATGATATAGTTTTTAAAGGTAACAAAGTTCGGAGCGATCTGAAGCTCGTCGCCTCCCATTCTCTCAAACAGGATGGCGATGGTGTTCAGCGTGGCGACCTGGTCGCCGAGCTCTCCTGTGATCTCCTCCAGCTCGTCGGCGATGGTGTAAAGCTCAGTCGCCGCGTCGCGGATGGTCTGCACGGCGCCGGGGACGAGGCGGTTGAAGCCGTAGTCGCGGTAGGCGTCGGGCGTCGGGCCGGTCAGCTGAAGCATCTGCTTGTAGGCGGCGTTCAGATCGTCGATCAGATGCTCGACGCGGTAGACGTAATCGGTCATGTCGCCGAGAACCGTTTCAAAGGTCACGGTATTCTCGCCCTTCTTTAAATAGAAGGTAAAGCTCTGCTTGCCGTTGTTGGCGGCCGCCGACTGCCAGCCGGAGCCGTACTTGAAGCGGATGTTGGAGGCCTCGCGGAACTGGATTTCCCCGTTGATGAGAATCCGGCGGGAGGTAAACATACCGATCAGGTCGTTCTGACGGAAGCGAATGGCGATGGTATAAAGGCCGTCCTCCGGGACCGTCACTACGTACTGCATCCACTGGTTGACCGTCGTGCTGTTGACGATGTTGAAGCGGATCCGCTGGGGGTCCTGCGGTTGGGTCAGAGCGGAGGTTCTGTCGTTGATGGGGTAGAGGTTGGCGTTGGAGACGAGGCGGGGATTCTCCGCCTGAATACGGATGATGCCGTCGCCCAGCTTATCGATTACCGGAACGCCCTCGGCCTTCTTCTGCGCAAGAAAGTCTTCGTAGGAGGGCTCCTCGTCGAAGCGGTAAAGCTCGATTTTGGAAATCACGATCGGCTCGCGGGCCGCCTCGAAGGAGACGGTGTGCTCACCGGCGCTGAAATAGAACTGGAAGGGATCGATGGTGTAACCGAGCCAGTCGCGGAGGTAGTAGGTCTGCCATTCGGGAGCCTCGCTCCGGATCGGACGGACGTCGTTACCGCTGGCGTCGGTCTGGAACTGGCAGTAGCCGTTGTCGTCGACGCCGTGCTCCTCGTATTTCCAGTTGCGCGGGAAATAGAAGTAACGCGCTTCGGTGAAGGGCACGCGCCCGTCGATGAAGAGCATTCGTTCAATTGTTGTGTAGGTGGTGACTTCCTGCCCGCCGTACTCGGCGATGGGATAGTAGGTAATCCGCATCGCGTAGAAGGCGTCGGAAGGAACGTTCACCTTCCAGGACGTCACACCGGTGGAAGGCATATAGAGCGCCGAGGCTTCCCCTTCAAAGTTTTCGAGGACCTCGACGGCCGCGGTGGTGTTGGCCTTGTCGTAGTTCGCCGCGTCGATGAAAAGGCTTTCCTTCGCCTTCTCGACGTTTTTGTGGCGCTCCAGATACTCAAGGTAGGGGTCGCCGGCGTCACCGGCCGCAAAGTCGTCGTGGAAGGGAATGTCGGTGGCGGGAGTCTGCGCCGTTCCGCCTTCTTCGGTATCCGACGCACCGTCTTCCCCTTCCGCCGCGAAGGCCGGAAGGATCTGAATCGCACCGGCAAGCATCAAAGAGGCGAGAAAGCCGGCCAAAAGTTTTGTAAGTGGCTTTTGCATTTAATCTTTTTCCTCCTGCAAGATTAAGTGGGGACGAATCACCGCGGGCCGCCGCCCGTCGCAGAGAGCGGGGGTCCGGGGTGAGCTTCCACAACCGTTTGTCCCTCTGAACCGGCCGGCCGTAAACCGTTCCTATCACCGTCCCGCGTACCCCCGACGGCCCGCACCGGAAGCCCGGCGGCGTCTCCGCGAGGAGGGCGGAATCACAGCATAAGAAATTCCTTTTGAAGAGAAAATCCCCCGGGGAGTCCTGCACGCCGGAAGAAATCCGGCAAAAGGGCAGAATATCCCCATATTTTATTTATAATCATACCACAAATTTCTCCCGATGTCAAGAACCGAGTCAAAACCTTCCGGTAAAAAAAGTTTCCACCCGGCGCGCCCAACCCCACTTTTTCATTTATGAATAGAAAGTTCTCCCGATTTTTCGCCGATTTTCGCCCGTCCCCACCGGGAAATTTTCTTTTTCGGCGGCAGATAGGTAATTATAATTTACCGTTTTCCTCCGATTTCAAAGAAAAAGCACCGATTACCGGCCATAATTCCGCATTTTTGCGCATTGTTGTTTACTCTTGCTTGAGAGTCTGCATATATTGCACAGAAGACACCGGGAAAAGCCGCATCCGACGGATTGCACAAAAATCCCGGCGATTTTTCTACATAATGACAGATTGCACAAATGAAAAGAAGTCGCTTTCCGGTTGACAACCGAGCGCTTCGATGATATAATAAAATAGAAGGATTCCAAAAAAGGCCACGCGGAGCCACACGGAGGAAATTCTCCGCCCCGCCCAGACCGCCGGGCCGGACACACGGCCATGCGCCGCTTCCCTGCCCCTGCGCACCGTTCACCGCTTCCCTGCCCTGCGCACACCTCAAAAGCGCCGCCGCGTTTCCCGCGTCCCTGCGCTTGCGCACGCCTCAAAAGTGCCGCCGCGTTTCCCGCGTCCCTGCGCTTGCGCACACCTCAAAAGCGCCGCCGCGCTTTCCGCGTCCCTGCGCTTGCGCACTTCACTGCTAAAAGGAGCGGCTCGCTCACAAGGCAGCGGCCCGGGGTTGCGCACGCACTTTTGCCCCGCGCTTTTCCCTTCGCGCGTGTTTTTTCTCTCGCACAACTCTAAAACGCCGTGCCCCCGCGCCGTGCACCCGCACTTGCGCACCGTTCGCCGCTTCCCTGCCCTGCGCACACCTCAAAAGTGCCGCCGCGCTTTCCGCGTCCCCACCCTACGCGCATTTCACTGCTAAAAGGAGTTTTTCCATGAACAGCTTTTTCGCCATTCTCTTCCGCCAAAAATACATCCTGCGCTGGGGCCTGATGCGGAACACGACCCCCGAAAGCCTCTCGGAGCATTCCTCCGAAACGGCCTTCGTCGCCCACGCCCTCGCCGTCATCGGGAACCGCGTCTTCGGAAAGGCCTACGATCCCGACCGGGTCGCCACCCTCGCCCTGTTTCACGACGTGCCGGAGGTCTTCACCGGCGACCTTCCCACCCCCATCAAATATTTCAGCTCCGAAATGCGGAGCGAATACGGAAAAATTGAGGAACAGGCGGTGGAGCGGCTGCTGACCGCCCTGCCGGAGGAATTCCGAGAGGAATACCGCGCCTATCTCGCCCCCGCCGAGGCCGACGCCGAAAGCCTCAAGCTGGTCAAGGCCGCCGATCGGCTCTGCGCCTACATCAAGTGCCTCATCGAGGAAACCTGCGGAAACCGGGAATTTGAAAACGCCAAAAAGGCCACCGAAAAGAAGCTCGACGCCCTCGAATGCGAGGAGCTGGCCTATTTCCGGGAGCATTTTCTCCCGGCCTTCACGCTCACGCTCGACGAAATGTAACGGGGAAAAGCGCGCGTTTCTTTCCTAATATATTATATATATTATAGGGGCCGCGCAAAGTGTGCCGGATGGGCCCGGCGAAGGAAAGGCGCGAAAAAGAGCGATTCTTTCCGCGAAAAAGCGCCAAGGCCGCCGGAAAGTTCCCGCACATCCCGAAAGCCACGTAAAGAAGCGCCTCGCGCGAAAGCTCGTGCGAACTTTCGCGCGAACTTCGCTTCAAAACTCCCGTGCAGAGCGCCTCGCGCAAAAACCGCGAAAAAGCCACCGCGCAAAAAGCCCTCACGAAGAAAAAGAGAACAGAAAGGGACGGCGTCGCGCCGTATACGACCGGATTATGATAGGAATTTTTGACAGCGGCCTCGGAGGCCTCACCGCGCTGAAGGAAATCCACGCGCTCACCCCCGGGGAAAATCTCATCTACTTCGGAGATACCGGACGGGTTCCCTACGGGACGCGCTCGGTCGAAACGATTATCCGCTACGCAAAGCAGGACGCCGCCTTCCTCCTCTCGAAGGGAGTCGACGCCATCGTCGTCGCCTGCGGAACCGTCAGCACAACGGCCCTGCCGGAGCTGAGAAAAACCCTGCCGGTGCCCGTCATCGGCGTGGTGGAGCCGGCGGCGGAGGCGGCGGTCGCGGCGACGAAAAACAAAAAGATCGCCGTCATCGGAACCACGGCGACCGTCAGAAGCGGGGCCTTTGAAAGGGCCATCCACGCCCTCGACGAGGGAATCGAAATCGTCACGCAGGACTGCCCGCTCTTCGTCCCGCTCGTTGAAAACGGCTTTCTCGACGGGGAAATCCCCCGGCTGAGCTGCGAATTTTACCTCAAGAAAATCCGGGAAAGCGGAGCCGACACCCTCATTCTGGGGTGTACGCATTATCCGCTAATCGCCGACTGCATCCGACGCGCCCTGCCCGGGGTCACCATGATCAACACGGGAGCCGAGGCCGCGCGGCACCTCGTGAAGACCGTCGGACGCCGGGAGGGGTGCGGGGAGGTCCGCTATTTCGTCAGCGACGACCCGGCGCTGTTCGCCGCTTCCGCCTCGCTTTTCCTCGGGGAAGACCTCCGCGGAAGGGCCGAAAAAATTGTAATTGAAAATTACTGAAAATTTCTCTTGACAATTTCGCGTTTATCTGCTATAATAGAACGCGTCGGGGCATTAGCGCAGCTGGGAGCGCACAACACTGGCAGTGTTGGGGTCACGGGTTCGAGTCCCGTATGCTCCACCAAAAATCGGCAACTCTCGCTAGAGGGTTGCCGATTTTTACTTCTTACCTATTCACTATTCACTCTTCACTAATAACGCCGGACCGATTTTTGGAAAGTAATAGGTAATAGTGAAGAGTAAATAAGTATTGCGGTGTCCCCTTCGGGGACGATTGAAATTCATGCTGCGGGGGTTCAAGTCTTGCCATCAAAAAGGCGAAAAATCTTTTTTATAGTCTCCAGACAAAACCCGCAGATACGAACTTTTTTCTACAGTTCCGTATTTGCGCTCACAGTAAAAATACCGAGGAGACACGAACCGTCTCCCCGGTATTTTTCTTTTCATC
The DNA here is from genome assembly GCA_947626065.1 of uncultured Clostridia bacterium. Classification (GTDB taxonomy): domain Bacteria; phylum Bacillota; class Clostridia; order Oscillospirales; family CAG-272; genus Colimorpha_A. The sequence goes on from CANQQT010000021.1 coordinate 29,553, forward strand.
CCAAGCCCAAAAGCTCCGAAGACTCCTCATCCGAACGACGCCCCCCCCAAAAAGCCGGATTATGTAAACATCCCTGCCCCCATCGTCTACCACTTGCCGCCGGAATCCGTTTCTCCGGAGATAAGCGCCCCACACATGGTTGGCCGACGGCATATCGCAAAGCTCGAAGCCGACAGCGGAAAGCTCGGCGTAGACGGATTCCCAGTCTTTCCCCAATGCCTTCGACAAGGCCCTGACGGTGCAATCTCCGACGCGCTTCCCACGAATGGGATTCGGATTATATTCGCGCCATCTGCTCATAACGGCTTGCCTCCGAAACATATTGATTTTTTTCACGGTTTCAAAACGGTGATAACATCTGTTGCTATTTTCCCAAATTTCTTCATGGTACTGTTTTCATGCAGATATTCCGCGCCCTTCACGGTGATTCTTGCGTGGGCGAAATCCACTTTCGTCTGCCCAAGAATATTCTCACTGAAAGAGACGCCGGAGATATACCCATCGTCTGAAAGCGTCTGCATTACGTCGAGCCACTTGTCATACGGCACACCCAATTTTGCCGGGCTTATCAGCTTGCCCATGTAGTCGGCTTTCTTTCCGGTTTCTAAACTATATAGGATTTTATACGCGATTTCTAATGTGTCCATGATTCGACCTCCTCTATAATTATTTTTTCAGACATTTCATTTTAATCATCCCTATGAAATTTGCAATTTCGACATATATTTACATAGTCGTCATGTTGATATATTTCCTCCGGAGCCGTCCACTTTGGCGTGTTTCCTTCAACTACCATATGTATATCAAAGCAAGTCCCTTCGTCAATGTCCTTCCAGCCGAGGAGCGGGCACTGAACCGGATAACTAATATCCATTTTCTTTTAAAACCTCCATCATTTTTCTTGTGGCTGCATTATACTCTGAAGAAGAAAACGCTGTTCGGATTGTTTTACTTAACAAATCTACGTATGTTGCTCCATCTTCACTATAAAATCGCTCATATTTGCCTTTCCAGACCTTTGCAGATATTTTAGCCCGCATAACCCATTCGATTGCTTGATCACGCGATACATTATGATGCCGTTCCAGATTGATATGTTCATCGTCAAATGCAAAGTCTTTTATATTAACTTTCCTTGCCGGAAGATTTACAACGGCATTTTTCGGAAGAGCCCCTGTTCTTTTTATTTCTTGAATAACGCCGTTTTCCTTTTGCGCGCTTTTCCACTTCCTCGCCGCGCCGCTTGCCGCCGCCGCTTGTTGTCTGTCCCATTTCGCAACTTGTAACCGGTCTTGTAGTTTCTTAAGATTATTTTCCTCGCAGAAATCGTTATATTCCTTGTTCTGCTTTTGAAGTAGCGCGGCCTTGCGTTGGTATTCCTTCTCTAACTCTGATTTTACCACAGAATCCCCCTCGCTGTCAAGGGCTGTTTTTCGCCCCATGACGTCGCGCTTCGTGTTCCGGATTCTGCGTTCCAGCGCCCTCTGCCTCTGCTGTAGCTC
>CANQQT010000022.1 GCA_947626065.1 uncultured Clostridia bacterium
GCGGGCATCGGTATTGAGCTTTCGATGAAGCCCGACGCCATCGAAAAGCAGATGCGCCTCATCGAGAGAATCCACGAAATGGGCAAGGAGGCGCTGATGTCCTCCCACGTCTTCCGGTTTCTCCCCGCCGAGGAGGTTCTTGCCCTCGCGCTTGAACAGCAGAGGCGGGGAGCCGACGTCGTCAAGATTGTCACCGCCGCCAACTCCGACGAGGAGCAGATGGAAAATCTCCGCATCACAACGCTTCTGAAAAAGGAGCTGAAATCCGCCTTCCTCTTTCTTTCAGGAGGGACACATTCCAAAATTCACCGCATGATCGGCCCGATGCTCGGTTGCGTTACCTATCTTGCCGTCCGGGAGCACGACGGAAACGCCGTCCCGACCCAACCGACGGTACGCGCCGCCCGGGCGGTGCTCGACCATTTCGATTACCTGCCCAACATTCCTGTTTAGTTCATCAAAAGAGAAACCGTCGCGCCTGACGGAAGAGGAAAAGCCTCGGAAAGGACGAAAAATGAAGCCTTCGTTTCTGAATCAGAACCGCCCCTTAATCACCGCCATGATTTTGGAGGACAACCCTGACAGCGTCCGCTATGAGGTGAAAAATTGCATCTACGACGGCGCTGACGGTCTGGGAATCCGGCTCCGGAATCTCAAGCTCGAATATCACAACGAGGAATCCTACCGGAAGATGTTCGCCGCCTGCGCGGGCCGCCCGATCTACTGCACGAATTACCGGGGGGCCTACAACAAGGGCCGGGATGACACCGACCTCGCCGAAGAGCTCCTCACGGCGCTGCGTTGCGGCGCCACCCTCGGGGACGTGCCGGGCAGCTTCTTCGACCCCGAAAGCGGCGCGGGCATCGGTATTGAGCTTTCGATGAAGCCCGACGCCATCGAAAAGCAGATGCGCCTCATCGAGAGAATCCACGAGATGGGCAAGGAGGCGCTGATGTCCTCCCACGTCTTCCGGTTTCTCCCCGCTGAGGAGGTTCTCGCCCTCGCGCTTGAACAGCAGAGACGGGGGGCCGACGTCGTCAAGATCGTCACCGCCGCCAACTCCGACGAGGAGCAGATGGAAAATCTCCGCATCACAACGCTACTGAAAAAGGAGCTGAAATCCTCCTTCCTCTTTCTCTCAGGAGGGACGCATTCCAAGATTCACCGCATGATCGGCCCGATGCTCGGTTGCGTCACCTATCTCGCCGTCCGGGAACACGACGGAAACGCCGTCCCGACCCAACCGACGGTACGCGCCGCCCGTGCGGTACTCGACCATTTCGACTACCGGCCCGACATTCCCGTTTTGTAACCTTGGCAAAGCGTCCCGCTCCCATGGGCGGCACGGACTTGCCGCGCCCAACGACCGCAGACCCTTTGAACGGCAAAAAGCCCGGCGAAGCACCGCCGGGCTAAAGCTTCAAATTCCCGCGCAGGGAATCCGCGTTTTTTATCCTTCAAATACACAGGAAAAAATTTGGGGGGGAAAATCTCCAAAAATTATCTCCCTGAAAATTTTTCCGCAAATTTCTCCCCAAAAATTATCTTCCCAAAAGATTTCCGCGACCCGTTCCCATTCCGGGAAGGGCCGCGGATTTTTTCCTTTTTCCGTTTAGAAGCAGATTTTTCCGGGGTTGAGAAGATTCTTCGGGTCAAATACCCGCTTGATTCCCTGCATCAGGGAAACCGGGCCCTCTCCGTACTGCTTTTTCAGGTATTCCTTTTTCGCATAGCCGATGCCGTGCTCCCCGGAGACAAGCCCTCCGAGGGAGGCGGCCTTTTCGTACATTCCGTCGAAGCAGGCCTTTTTCGCCTCTTCCCATTCTTCCTCTCCCAGACCGTCGCGGCAGAGATAAATGTGCAGATTTCCGTCTCCGGCGTGTCCGAAGCTCGGAATCCGGAGTCCCGTTTCCTCCGCCAGCCGATGGGTATAGTCGATGAATTCGTCGATTTTCCCGACCGGCACGACGACGTCGCACTCGTCCATTTCCGTCGTCGACGCCTTGATGGCCTCAAGGAAGGCCCCCCGCGCCGACCAGACCGCCTTTTTCCTCTCCTCGGTGTCGATCAGATAGGCGTCGGGCGCCCCGAGGGAAAGGCAGAGCTCCGCCACCGTTTTGCGGTCGGCCTCTATCTGCCCCTCGGTGCTTCCGTCGAAGGTGAGCAGGATATAGGCGTCACTTGAGGTATCGGGGAACTTCTTCCCCAAATAATTTTCCGCATAGAGAATCGTTTCCTTCGCCATATATTCGACCGCCGTCGGCGTCACCTCGGAGCGGATGATTTTCGGAACCGCCTCAATCGCGCTTTTCCGGTCCTTGAAGGGAACCAGAAGGCTCACCGAATATTTCGGAAGGGGAAGAAGCTTCAAAATGGCCTCGGTAATGATTCCCAGTGTCCCTTCCGAGCCGATGATCAGATCCTTCAAGCTGTAGCCGGTGCTGTTTTTCGCCACCTTGCCCCCGAGATGAAGGACCTCCCCCGTCGGCGTAACGACGGTCAGGCCTCTGACGTAGTCCCTTGTCACCCCGTATTTGACGGCCCGCATTCCTCCCGCGTTGGTGGAAATGTTCCCGCCCACCGTCGCCGACTTTTCGCCGGGATCGGGGGGATAAAGGTAATCGTGCTCCTCCGCGAAGGCCGCAAGATCCATCAGAAGAACCCCCGGCTCGACCGTGACGGTGAAATTCTCCTCGTCGAGCTCAAGAATCCGGTTCATCTTCGCGGTGTGAAGGAGAATGCCTCCCTCCTTCGGCACGGCGCCGCCGACAAGGCCGGTGCCGCTTCCCCGCACCGTGACGGGGATCGTCTTCTCGTAAGCGTACCGCATAACCCGGACGACCTGCTCCTCCGACCGCACGGTAACCACCGCCTCCGGCATTCTTTCGATTCCGCCCAGCTCGTCCTTTGCATAGTCCCGGCTGATTTGATCCCCGAAGAGAACCGCTTCCTCCCCGACCAGCTCCCGAAGGGCGAAAACGTCCTCTTCCGTCAGCTTATGATACATGGCTTCTCACCTCCCGGATTTTTTCCAGCAAGAGCGGAACGATCTCAAAGACGTCCCCCACGATTCCGAAGTGCGCAATATCGAAAATCGGCGCGTTCTTATCCTTGTTGATCGCTACGATACAGTCGGAGCCCTTCATGCCCGCCGCGAACTGCACCGCCCCGGAAATACCGAGGCAGAGAATGAATTTCGGCTTGACCGTCCGCCCCGAGAGGCCGATCTGGCGCTTTGCATCCATCCGGTTTCCCTCTGCAAGGGGCCGGGTGCAGGCCACGATTCCCCCGAGGGCGTCGGCAAGCTCGCCCGCGAGCGCAAGACCGGCATCGCTCATCGCGCCCCTGCCGACCGCCACAATCACGTCGGCCTCCGAAATGTCGGTTTCCTTCGGCTTTTCGGTCACCGAAAGAACGTCGACGCCGCTTCGCAGGGCCTCCTCCGGGACCGGAAGGGAGATCAGCTCCCCGACCGCCTCTTTTCCCGGCGTCGGCTCCGGGAAGACTTTATACCGGACGGTGCAGAACTGAGGCCGGCGGTTCGGGCAGACAATCTGCGCCATGATGTTCCCGCCGAAGGCCGGACGAATCTGCACAAGCTCGCCGTTTTCCTTCATCTCAAGCGCCGTACAGTCGGCCGTCAGTCCGGTTTTACAGCGGGCCGCCACGCGGGGAGCGAGCGCTCTGCCCAGCTCCGTCGCCCCGACGAGAACCGCCGAGGGGTGAACCTCTCCGATCCAACGGAAGAAAAGCTCCGCATACGGCTCGACAAGAAATTCCGAAAGCTCTTCTCTGTCGTACACGTAGACCCGGTCGGCCCCGTACCGCAAAAGACTCCTGCCCGCCTCCGTCACACCGCTTCCGATGAGGAGCGCGTAGACCGGCTCCCCGGTGACGGCGGCAAGCTCTTTGGCCTTCCCGAGAAGCTCATAGCTGACCCGATGAATCTCCCCGCCGGTGTGGTCGACGTATACGCAGACTCCCCGCCAGAGCGCGTGGCCCGGCTCCTCCGTTTTTTGGTCTTCTTCGTAGGTTATCACCCCGGCCGGGCCTTTTTTCACGCAAAGGCGGCACATCCGGCAGGCGGAGTTGATTTCCAGTCGGTTTTCCTTTTCTTCATATTCAATCGCTCCGAAGGGGCAGAGCTTCGTCAGCTCCTTCGCGGCGCTCTCCGTCACAAGCGACGGATGGATTTTCAGCTTTCCCACAGTCGTCCCTCCTTAAAGCAGCTTCCGGCTTTGAATCAGACCGAACAGCGCCTCCGCCATCTCTTCGACGCCGCCCTCCACCGTCTTTTTCTCGGTATTCTTTTCGGGTGGGAAAATCCTCTCCACCTGCGTGGCGGAGCCGTTCAGCCCGTAATGCTTTTCCTCCCGGTCGGGGAAATCCTCAAAGGAGAGGAAGCGCACCTGCTCCTCCTTCACCTCCCGGAGGATCCGATAGGAGGGAAGGCGGGGCGTGTTGATATCGGCGCCTACGCTGAGAAGGCAGGGCATCTTCGCCTTTAACGTAAGGACGCGGTTGTCCAGCGCCGCCGTGAGGAAGACCTCTCCATCCTTGATCTCCTCCACCGAAAGGACTCCCGTCACGTTGGGAATCCCCAGCGCCTCGGCGAGCTCCGCGCCGACCTGCGCCGTATCGCCGTCCGTCGTCTGCTTCCCGCAGAAAATCAGATCGAAATCCCCCAGCTTCCGCACCCCCTGCGAAAGGGTATAGGAGGTGGCAAGCACGTCGGCGCCGGCGAATTTCCGGTCGCTCAGCACCGTTCCCCGGGATGCGCCCATACAGACCGATTCGACAATGACGGCCTTCGCCTGCGGCGGCCCCATCGTCAGCGTCTCGACGGTTCCCCCGAACCTCTCGGCAAGGGAAACGGCAAGCTCCAGCGCGTAAAGATCGTAGGGGTTCATCTTGCTTGCCGCCCCATCCCGCTTCAGCACCCCGGTTACCGGGTCGACCTCCACGTTGTTGGAACCGGGAACCTGTTTGATACAGACAAGAATTTTCATGTTTCCCTCCGTTGATTTGTAAATCTTATTTTTTATTATACCCCATAAAAGCGCTTCTTGCAACCCTTTTTTTGTAAAATGCCTGTTTTTTTCACAAGAAACTTTTCGGCGGGAAAATCTTGACAATCCCCCACCCCGGTGCTATAATAGGACGTGTTCAAAACCCTTCATAAGCGAGGTACGATTTTATGAAAACCATTCTTTTTCAGGGCGATTCCATCACCGACTGCGGACGCAACCGGGAAAATTCCGCCTCCCTCGGCATGGGCTATCCCGTCATGGTCGCGGGGGAGCTGGGAAGGAAATTCCCCGGGGAATACTGCTTCCTCAACCGGGGCATCGGCGGGAACCGGAGCATTGACGTTTACGCCCGCATCGGCGTCCACCTCATCAATCTGAAACCCGATATTCTCAGTCTTCACATCGGCGTCAACGATTCCTGGGCGGAATTTTCCTCCAAGAACGGCGCGAGCGCCGAAAAATACGAGCGCAACTGCCGGATGCTCCTTGACGAGACGCTGGAGGCCCTTCCCGATCTGAAAATTCTCCTTCTCGGGCCCTTCACCACGCCCGGCACCCTTCACAAGACCTTGGGAGAGGACTTTGCCATCGACGTCCGCCGCCACGCCGAGGCCATGCGCCGCATCGCCGACGACTACCGGCTCCCCTTCGTAGACCTGCAAGCGACCTTCGACGAGGCCTGCGAGAAGGCTCCTGCCTCCTATTGGACGGCGGAGGGCGTCCATCCCACCGCCGCCGGTCACGGCATCATCGCCGCCGAATGGCTGAAAGCCTTTGAGACCCTTTGAATTTTAAGCTTTCCCGCTCTTCCTTTCCGCGCCTCCCGTCTTTTCGGCGGGGGCGCTTTTTTGTTGGAGGGCGGGGACGAGAAAAAGTTTCTTCTTGTGCGGGGAAGCGCCTGCTTGTGCGAAAAACGCGCCTTTTTCTCAGGGAACGGCTTTTCCTCAGACAAAGTGCCTTTTTGCTCGGAAAAAAGGACTCTTTCCGCGCGAAAAAATTGACCTTTCCCTTTTCTTTTTTTGTGAAAAATTTTTTTCAAAAAGGGCTTGACAAATACCCCCATGGGGTATATAATAGCCTTGTAAGAGAGAATACTATACGAAAACGAGGAACCGCTTATGGACGACTGCTGCCGCAAGAAGGAACGGACCGAGGAGGAGAAAAAGCTTCTCACCAACCGTCTCCTCCGCATCGAGGGACAGATTCGCGGAATCCGAGGAATGCTTGAAAACGACGCCTACTGCATCGACATCATCACGCAGACCGCCGCCGTTTCCGCCGCGCTCTCCTCCTTCAATCAGGAGCTTCTCGACCGACACATCCGCACCTGCGTGACCGAGGACATTAAGGCCGGGAACCGGGAAAAAACCGAAGAGCTTCTTCTGCTTCTCCGGAGGTTGCTTTAAACGGCGGCAAATGCTGCGGCGGCCTTGCGTGCGGCAACTATTCGTTGCGGTAACCATGGGCCGTGGCAGCTATATGCGGTTGCCATAAGCTACGGTGGCCACAGACCGCTGTGGCCTTAAGCCACGGCAACCTCAAGTCATAGTGGCCATAAGTTGCGGTAACCTTAAGCCACGGTGGCCTTAAGCCACGGTGGCCATAAGCCACGGTGGCCATAAGCCACTTGCCTACGGCCACTTACTTCTCACTTTCTTTTGTGAAAGAAGGAATCAAAAAATGGAAATCTATACCGTCACGGGGATGAGCTGTGCCGCCTGTTCGGCAAGAGTGGAAAAGGCGGTATCGAAGGTAGCGGGAGTCAACTCCTGCTCGGTCAGCCTCCTCACAAACTCGATGGGCGTTGAGGGAGAGGCCTCCCCGGCCTCGGTTATCGCCGCGGTAAGAGAGGCCGGCTACGACGCCTTCCTCCAGTCGGAAAGCAAGCCCTCCGACCGGGAGGAGCCGACCTCCGATCCCCTCGCCGACCGGGAAACGCCGCTTCTTGTCCGCCGCCTCATCTTTTCGGTAGCGGCGCTGCTCCCCCTTCTCTATCTTTCAATGGGGCATATGCTCAACCTCCCGATTCCGCCCGCCCTCTCAAATCCCCTTTCAAACGGGCTTTGTCAGCTTCTTCTCTGCCTCCTCATCATGGGAATCAACCGAAAGTTTTTCCTCAGCGGCGGGAAGGGCCTTCTGCACGGTGCGCCGAATATGGATACGCTGGTCGCCCTCGGCGCCTCGGCGGCCTTCGGCTACAGCCTCTACGTTCTCTTTGCCCTTGCGGACGCCTACGGCGCCGGGCATCCCGCGACGGCTCCCCACGATTTCTATTTTGAATCAGCCGCGACGATTCTCACCCTCATCACGGTGGGGAAAACCTTGGAGGCCCGTTCCAAGGGGAAGACCACCGACGCCTTAAAAGGCCTGATGAAGCTGACCCCGAAGACAGCGACCCTTGTCCGCGACGGGAAGGAAAGCACCGTCCCCGCCGAACAGCTCGTCCTCGGCGACCTCTTCGCCGTCCGCCCGGGGCAGAGCATTCCCGTTGACGGCGTCGTGCTGGAGGGGAGCTCCGCCGTCGACGAATCGGCCCTGACCGGGGAGAGCGTCCCCGCCGATAAGGCGGTGGGAGATCCCGTCTCGGCGGCCACCGTCAACAAGAGCGGCTATCTTCTCTGTCGGGCCACCCGCGTCGGCAAGGATACCACGCTTTCTCAGATCATAAAGACCGTCCGGGACGCCGCCGCCACAAAGGCGCCGATTGCCAAGCTCGCCGACCGGGTCTCGGGGATTTTCGTCCCAATCGTCCTCCTCCTCGCCCTGATCACCGCCGCCGGATGGCTTGTGGCCGGGCGGGATATCGGCTTTGCCCTTGCGCGGGCCATCTCGGTTCTGGTCATCAGCTGTCCCTGCGCCCTCGGCCTCGCCACGCCCGTGGCCGTCATGGTGGGAAGCGGCGTCGGAGCCAAAAACGGCATTCTCTTCAAGACCGCCGCGGCTCTGGAAGCGGCGGGAAAAATCAAGATCGTAGCGCTGGACAAAACCGGAACCGTCACAAAGGGAGAGCCGGAGGTGACCGATCTCTTTCCCACCGGGAGCGAAGAGGAGCTTCTTACCCTCGCCTGCTCCCTTGAAAAAAAGAGCGAGCATCCCCTTGCCAAAGCCATTCTCCGCTATGGGGAGGAACATTCCGTTCCGGTGCTTGAAACGGAGGAATTTACGGTTCTGCCGGGAAGCGGCCTTCTCTGCAAACGGGAGGGCAGGACTTATTACGGCGGAAAGCTTTCCTATATCGAGAAAGTCGCGCCGGTGAGCGAGGAGCTGAAGGAAAAGGCCTCGACCCTTGCCGGGGAGGGAAAAACGCCCCTCTTCTTCGCGGAGGATTCCCGCGCGGTCGGCCTCATCGCCGTGGCCGACGTCGTCAAGGAGGACAGTCCGGAAGCGGTAAAGGAGCTTCTTCAAATGGGCGTCTCCGTCGTCATGCTGACCGGTGACAATGAAAAAACCGCCCGCGCCATCGCCTCCCGCGTCGGCATCCGGGAGGTTGTGGCCGGGATTCTCCCGAACGAAAAGGAGGAGGCCGTCCGGGCCCTTTGCGAAAAGGGAAAGACCGCCATGGTCGGGGACGGCATCAACGACGCGCCGGCCCTTACCCGCGCCGACGTCGGAATTGCCGTCGGAGGCGGGGCCGATATCGCCGCCGACGCCGCCGACGCGGTGCTGATGAACAGCCGCCTGAGCGACGTTCCGGCCCTGATTCGGCTCGGCCGCGCCACTCTTCGGAACATCAAGGAAAACCTTTTCTGGGCCTTTCTCTACAATTCGATCGGGATCCCGCTTGCCGCCGGGCTCTTCATCCCGCTTTTCAGATGGGAGCTGAATCCCATGTTCGGCGCCGCCGCCATGAGCCTTTCCAGCTTCTGCGTCGTCACCAACGCCCTGCGGCTGAATTTCGTCCGCCTTCACCCCCGCAAAGGGGAGAAAAAATCTTCTGAAAAGGAGCATAAAACCATGGAAAAAACATTAAAAATCGAAGGAATGATGTGCGGCCACTGCGAGGCCCGCGTCAAAAAGGCGCTCGAGGCCGTCGACGGCGTCGCCGAAGCGACGGTGAGCCACGAAAAGGGAACGGCAGTCGTCAAAATGAGCCGCGACCTCCCCGACGCGACGCTGAAAGCCGCCGTGGAGGAGCAGGGATATACGGTAAAATAAGGCCGGGGCCGGGAAACCGGCCCTTTTCCTTTTTCCCTTGTTACCGAAAGTCCCTTGGAAGGAAAACGAGCCGACGACGACGGCCAAGAGCCCTCTGCTCCTCCCGATGTGCAAACTATAAGCACCCGGCAGAAAAGAACCCACCGCTCCTTCCGACGCGCAAGCCCATAAGCACCCCCGGCGGCAAAGAGCCCGCCGCTCCTCCCAACGCACAAGCCATAAGCGCCCCGGCGGAAAAGAGCCCGTCTCTCCTTCCGACGCGCAAAGCCCATAAGCGCCCCGACGGCAAAGAGTCCGCCGTTTCCCGGCGATTTCCGGGGCTTTTGCCTCTTTTTCCCTTCAAAAAAGGTTTTTCCGCTCCCGCTTTTTTCCTTTTTCCGGCATCCGTTCCCTTTTTCAAAAAACTCTTCCTTTGTTATGTAAAAAAATTGAAAATTCTGTTGAATTGCTTCCCGAAGTATGATATAATAAAATCAGATCTTATCAAGAGCGGCGGAGGGACTGGCCCTATGAAGCCCGGCAACCGGCCGCAGTTCGGAAAAGAGCGGATTTTCGCGCCCAACAAGCGCTTTTTCCTCCCTTCCGGTCTGCCGCACCGGTGCCAAATCCAGGCAGATGAGAGCTGTTTTCGCCCTCGGTCTGCCGGGGGCTGTTTTTCACCGAAAATCCGGCTTCCCCTCCTAAAGAAAGGACTTCCCTATGAAAAATTTGTTTACCTCCGAATCGGTCACGGAGGGGCACCCCGACAAAATCTGCGACATCATCTCCGACTCAATTCTCGACGAGCTTTTGCGCCGCGACCCGAAGGCCCGCGTCGCCTGCGAAACGACGGCGACCACCGGCGTGATTTACATTATGGGAGAAATCACCACCGACGCTTACGTAGATATTCCGAGCATCGTCCGGGAAACCGTGCGGAAAATCGGCTACGACCGGGCAAAATACGGCTTTGACTGCGACACCTGCGCGGTCATCAGCTCCATCCACGAGCAATCCCCCGACATCGCGCTGGGGGTAGACCGTTCCCTTGAGGCCAAAACGGGAGAGGAAACCGACGGCTACGACACCGGGGCCGGGGATCAGGGCATGATGTTCGGCTACGCCTGCAACGAAACGCCGGAGCTGATGCCCCTTCCCATCTCCCTCGCCCACGCTCTTGCCAAGCGTCTGACGGAGGTCCGGAAGAGTCAGATTCTTCCCTATCTCCGCCCCGACGGAAAGACGCAGGTCACCGTGGAATACGAGGACGGAGCTCCTGTCCGCGTCGATACCGTCGTCGTTTCCTCCCAGCACGACCCCGACGTAACCCCCGAAAAAATCCGTGAGGATCTCATCCGGGAGGTTATTTCCCGCGCCATTCCCTCCTCCCTTCTTGACGAAAAGACAAAAATCTACTGCAACCCGACGGGCCGCTTCGTCGTCGGAGGCCCGCAGGGGGATTCCGGCCTTACCGGGCGGAAAATCATCGTCGACACCTACGGCGGGTATTCCCGTCACGGAGGCGGCGCCTTCTCGGGGAAGGATCCGACCAAGGTCGACCGTACCGCCGCCTATGCCGCCCGCTATATCGCCAAGAACGTCGTGGCCGCCTCTCTCGCCGACCGCTGTGAGGTACAGCTTGCCTACGCCATCGGCGTCGCCCGGCCCGTCTCGGTTCGGATTGACACCTTCGGAACCGGCGCCGTGGAGGAGAGCCGGATTGCCGACGCCGTCTGCTCCCTCGTCGATCTCCGCCCGGCGGCCCTGATCGACCGCTTCGACCTCCGCCGTCCCATCTACGCCTCCCTCGCCGCCTACGGCCATATGGGAAGAGAGGATCTCGGGGTGCCGTGGGAAAAGAGAGATCTGGCCCCCCGTCTTGCCGCGCTTCTGAAATAAGCCCCTTCCCCTTTCCCGGGAACGGAAATTTCTTTTCCGCATATCCTGTCAGAGAAAGGGGAGAGGAATTTTGCCGTATCTTTACTCACTGTTTGAAATCGCCGTCTCGGCGCTGGCCGTTTACGGCGGCTACCGCCTCATTCACGACCTCGCCGGACTCAAAGGAAAAGGTAAAAAATGAAACTGGAAGCCCAAGCCCCGCCCGACCGCGCCGACCTTTCCGAAATCGAAGGAACCGTCGACCGGATCGTCTTTAAAAATGAAGAGAACGGCTATACCGTCTGCTCTCTTGCCGTCACCGACGGCTCGGAGGCGACGCTGGTCGGAATCATGCCCTTTCTCGCGGAAGGGGAGGGCATCAAGGCGCTGGGAAAATGGGCTCTTCACGCGAGCTTCGGTCGGCAGTTCAAGGTCGAATATTACGAAAAGCAGCTGCCGAACGGGGAAGCGGCGATGATCAAATACCTCGCCTCCGGCGCCGTCAAGGGCATCGGGCCGGTGCTTGCCAAACGGATTGTCGACCGCTTCGGAGCCGACGCCTTCGACGTTCTTGAACATCATCCCGAATGGCTCGCCGATATTGAGGGAATCACTTTAAAAAAGGCCGCCCTTCTCTCGGAGCGCTTCAAGGAGACCTTCGGCATCCGCTCCGTCATGATGTTCTGCCGCGAATTCTTCGGCCCCGCCACCGCCGTAAAGGTATACAGGCGGTGGGGAGGCGGCGCCGTCGACGTCATCCGGGAAAATCCCTATGCGCTCTGCGAGCAGATAAACGGCGTCTCCTTTGAAACCGCCGACAAAATCGCCGAAAAGCTGGGTACCGACAAGAGCTCCCCTTACCGCGTCCGCGCCGGGGTGATTTACTTTCTCTCCTACAACGCCGCGCAGAACGGACACACCTTCGTCCCGGCGGACAAGCTCTCCCCTGCTGTCGCCCGGTTCCTTTCCGTCGAAAAGGAGGACGTCGATAACGCGGTGGCCGCTCTGCTCGCCGAGGGAAAGCTGGTCTCGGCCCGCTTCCGAAAGCGGGAGGCCATTTATCTAAAAAAATACTATGAGGCCGAGCAGTATACAGCCGCCAAGCTCGATCAGCTCGACCGCCTCTGCGACGGGATCCCTCTGCACGACGCCGACCGCTTCATCCGACAGCTGGAGGCGGAATTTGACATCACCTACGCTTCCCTCCAGCGGAAGGCCATCTCCGATTCCATCCGATACGGCGTCATGGTGCTGACCGGAGGGCCGGGAACCGGAAAGACCACCGTCATCCGCGCCGTAATCACTGTCTTTCAGCGCATGGGGCTTCACATTGCCCTCGCCGCCCCGACGGGCCGCGCCGCCAAGCGGATGTCGGAGGCCACTTCGCACGAGGCGAAGACGGTTCACCGCCTTCTTGAAACCGACTTTTCAAACGACAACGAGCCGAAATTCCGGCGCAACGAAAACGACACCCTCGAGGAGGACGTCATCATCGTCGATGAGATGTCGATGGTGGACACGCTTCTCTTCGCTTCCCTTCTCAAGGCGATCAAGCCGGGGGCCCGTCTGATTCTCATCGGAGACTCCGACCAGCTCCCGCCGGTCGGCGCGGGGTACGTGCTGAACGATATTCTCGAAAGCGACCGCTTCCACTCCGTCCGGCTGAAGGAAATCTTCCGTCAGGCGGAAAGCAGCCGCATCGTCCGGAACGCCCACGCCATCAACAACGGGGAATACCCCGACCTCTCGATCAAAGACGGCGACTTTTTCTTTCTTGTCCGGGAGGACGAGCGGACGATTCCCACCACCGTTTCCGACCTCATCGTCTCCCGCCTTCCGAAAAAGTACGGGGAGGATATCCGCCGAGGCATTCAGGTCATCACCCCCTCCCACAAGGGCGTGGCGGGAACCGAATGCCTGAACGCTCTCCTCCAGACCGCTCTCAATCCCCCGGCTCCCAACAAGCGGGAGAAAAAGGTGCGGGACGTCGTCTTCCGGGAGGGAGACAAGGTCATGCAGACCAAAAACAACTACGACATCCCGTGGGAACGGGAGGGAAAGGAGGGCGTCGGCATCTTCAACGGCGATATCGGAAGGATTCTTTCGGTAAATCCCAAGGAGGAGACGGTCACCGTCGATTTTGAGGGGAGAATCACCGTCTACGACTACTCCCAGCTCGACGAAATCGAGCACGCCTACGCCATCACCATCCACAAGAGTCAGGGGAGCGAATATCCCGTCGTGATTCTTCCCATCTATTCCTACTCCCCCCGCCTCCTCACAAGAAACCTGCTCTATACCGCCGTGACGAGGGCCAAGGATATGGCCGTGCTGGTCGGCGTACCCGCGATTTTCGGAGCGATGATCGCCAACAACCGGCAGGAAAAACGCTACACAGGCCTCAGCTATCTCCTCCGCTCCTATCTCCCCGAGGAGGAGTGATTCTGCCGCCCGATGAAAGGGAGTGTTCCTATTTTCTCTCTTCCCTCCGCCCTGCGCCTCCTCGCCGATCTGTTTTTCCCGCCGAAATGCCTGGTCTGCGGAGATATCATCCGCCGCAAACGGATCAGCCGGTGCTTCTGTCCTCTCTGCTTTGAAAAATTTCTCACCGAGCAAAGCGCTCCCTGCCCGGAATGCCGGAAGGCCTTTTCTCTCTGCTCCTGCCGCCCGGAAAATTTTCTGCCGTCGGGTTTTGCCTACGCGCTCCCCTACGGAGAGGACTATCCCGCCTCACGGAGGCTTCTTTTAAACTGTAAATCCCGGGAAAATCGCGACGCCTTCGGAACGCTTGCCGAGAGGACGGCGGCCGCCGCCTGCGCGGCGGGGCTTCTTTCGGAGGAATCTCTCATCACCTTCGTTCCCCGTTCCCCTCAGAAGGTTTTCCGCATCGGCCACGACCAAGCCCGCGTTCTCTCAAAGGGAATCGCTTCCGAAACCGGCCTTCCCTCTGCAAAGCTCCTCCGCCACCGGCTCTTCTCCTCCGAGCAGAAGACGCTCAACCGGAAGGGCCGGGAAGAAAACGCCTGCCGTAGCTATGCCCTCTCTCCCTTCGCCGCGAAAAAACTCCGCGGTCGCCCCGTCCTTCTTGTCGACGATATCGTCACCTCCGGGGCCACCGTCAACGCCTGCACGTCCCTTCTCATTTCCGCCGGCGCACAGTCGGTGGTTTGCCTCAGCGCCGCCCGCCGGGTGGGAAAAAGATCCTCCTACAAATAGCTTCCCTCCGGCAAGCGTTTTGCAATCAAGAAACAACAGATTCCATCGGGAAAGGAGCCCCACATGAACAAGAAAATCGGAATCGATATCGGAAGCCGGTATATCCGGACCGTTCTCCCCGCCGAGCCGCCCGTCTATGACGAGGAGCCCGCCGTCCTCGCCTTCGGGGAAGGGGATCGCCCCCTCGCCTTCGGAAGGGCCGCCCTCACCCTCAGCGAACGCATTCCCGGCGCCGCGAAGACCGTCTTTCCCTTCTCTCACCGCAATCCGCCCGACCCGCAGGAGGCGAGGGCCGTCTTTTCCTTCTTTCTCCGCAAAATGAACGCCAAGGGCGCCGATCTCTTCTTCTCCTTCGCGGGGGAAAGGGACGCCGAGGCCGAACGGATTCTCGTGGAGGCCGCGCAGGAAGCGGGGGCCGCCGACGTTCTGTCTGTTGACGCCGCCTATGCCGCCGCCATCGGATGCGGAGTCGGAGGCGTTTCGGAGGCCGCCGTCGTCAACATCGGAAGCCGCGCCGTCGATATGGTCTGCTTCCTGCACGCAAAGCCCGCCGTCTTCGGGCGGAACGCCTTTTCCGGCGAGACCATGGATCAGGCCATCGCCTCCTATATCTTCAAAAAATACCGCCTCACCGTCAGCCCGGAAGAGGCGGAGCGCGTCAAGAGAGAGTTAGGAACCCTCTCCCCCGCGAGTGGCCGCAAGGCGGAAATCACCGTCATGCGTCAGGCGGTCGGCCTGCCCAAAAAGCTCACCGTCACCGAAGAGGAAATCTCCTCCGCCCTGGAGCCGGTGTTCGACGAGCTGGCCGACGAAATTCTCGCCATGATCCGCTCCCTCTCCTGCGAGCCGGTCAAAATCATCCTCACCGGCGGCGGCGCGCTTCTTGCCGGGCTTGCCCCCGCGCTCACCTCCCTCGTCTGTATTCCCGTCGAGGTAGCGGAAAACCCCGCCTTCGCCGTCACGCGCGGCCTCGGGCAGGTCATCCGGCGCTCCTCTCAGAAGAGGAAATAACGGCGCCTCGCCGCTTATACGCTTTTCGGATTTTCTCCGCCCGTCGGGCGCGTATAAATTTTATGATTGTTTTTGAACCGGAAAACGGTTTCTCCGACCGGGAGGAGACGGTCTTTCCCCTCGGTCTCGTCCTCGCCGACGGAAAGAGAACCGTTACCTCCTTCCAAAGCTTCAAGCCCCTTGCCGTCTGGCTGGATTCTCTCCCGGAGGAGGCGCTTTTTACTCCGCAGACCCGGGCCTCTCTTCTTGAGAAGGCAAAACCCCTTCTTTCGGAGACGGGCTATACCGGAGAGGTCTTTTCCTCCACCGTTTACCGCATGACCGACCGGGCACAGATCCACCGCTCCTGCCTCCTCTCCTCCACCGAGCTACTCCTTCCGGAGCACCGCTACCGCAATCTTACCGAATGCGAACCCGACCCCTTGGGAGAAGGGTATCTCTGCTTCGGAACGGTCGAGAAGAAGAAAATTCTCTCAGCCGCCTCGGAAAATCCCCATCCGGAGGATTCCCCCGTCATCGACATCGGGGTAGAGACGGCCCCCGGCTACACCGGACGGGGCTTCGCCTCCTCCAACGTAGCGGCGCTTGCCTATTTTCTTCTTGATCCCGGCGTTACCGTCACCTATATCGTCGAGGACGGAAATCCCGCCTCGGCAAGGGTCGCCGAAAAGGTCGGCTTCATGCCCGGGAGCCGCGAGCTTCGCCTTATCTGCACCCTCGCGGAGGAAAGCGGGGAAAAATAGGCCTCTTTCCCGGTGCCGTCGGCCCGCTTTGCGGCAAAATTTCTGCACCGCCCGTTTGGCTTTAGAGGTCTTGCTTCAAAGATCCTGCTTCAACGTTTTTCTCAAGCTTTTTGTGGAAAAAGCCTTGTTACAACGGTTTTGCTCAAGGGTTTTGCGGCCAAAGCCTTGGTTACAAGAGTTTGGCTTCTGAAATCCCGCCCGGGGGGCTTCCGGGGAAACTTTTGTCGGGCGATTTTTAAAGGATTTTTCCAAAGGATTTTCCGAAGGATTTACGTAAAGGATTTACTGCCATGGCTTTTGACGCCGGTTTTACCGCCGCCGTCGTTGAGGAGCTCTCTTCTCAGCTCCTGAACGCGCGGATAGAAAAAATTTTTCAGCCCTCAAGGGACTCGGTTCTGCTGGTTCTGCGCCGGGAGCGCTCGTCTCTTGACCCCGCTGGGGAAAAGAGCGTCGGCTGCAAGCTCCTCATCGACGCAGGCGCCGCCAATCCCCGTCTGACGCTTTCCGACCCGGAGTTTGACAATCCCCGCGTGCCGCCCATGTTCTGTATGCTTCTCCGCAAGCACCTCGGCGGGGCCAGAATCACCGGCCTCCGCACCCTCGGCTTCGAGCGGGCGGCGGAGCTGGAATTTGAGGCCCGGGACGAGCTGGGCTTCCTCTCCAAAAAATATCTCTATGCGGAAATCATGGGGAAATTCAGCAATCTGATTTTCTGCGGCGCCGACCGACGCATCCTTGCCGCCGTGAAAACAAACGACCTCTCCTCCGGAAGCAAGCGTCCGATTCTGCCCGGAATCCCCTACGCGCCCCCGCCGCCCCAAGAGGGAAAGCGCTCCCCTCTTGAGGAGGAAAAAGAGGCGTTTCTTTCGGCGCTCCGGGAAAGCGCCCTGTCGCCCGCCAAATTTCTCCTCTCCCTCTACAGCGGCTTTTCCCCGCTTCTGGCGAGGGAAATCGCCTTCCGCGCCGGGGAGAGCGGGGGGGCGCTGTGGGAGGAATTTTCCGCCGTCGTCGAAAGAATCAAAAAAAAGGACTTCCTCCCCGTCCTGCTCCGCACCCCCGAAGGGGAGCCGTTTGAATATTCCTTCCTGCCGATTCTCCAATATGGAAACGGAGCGGTCTCCTCTCTCTGCGGAAGCTTTTCCGAGCTCATCGAAACCTTCTTTTCGGAGCGGGCCAAAAACGAGAGACTCCGCCAGCGCGCCGCCGATATTCTCCGGCTGCTGAACGGAGCGGAAAACCGGCTGAACAAAAAAATCGCCCTGCAAGAGCAGGACCTTGCCGCCTGCGCGGAAAAGGAAACCTACAAAAAGTACGGGGATCTGATCACCTCAAGCATCTACCAATTGTCGCGGGGAATGACGGAGGCCTCCCTTCCCGACTATTCCTCCGAGGACTGCCGCGAGGTGTCCGTCCCGCTCGACAGCCGCCTCTCCCCGGCGCAGAACGCGCAGAAATACTACAAAAAATACGCCAAATGCAAGTCGGCGGAGAAAAATCTCACGGTGCAGATCTCCCTCGCCCGCGCGGAGCTTGCCTATCTCGAAACGGTTTCCGATTCCCTGACCCGCGCGGAGTCGGAAAACGACCTCGCGGAAATCCGGCGCGAGCTCTACGAATCGGGCTATGCCTCAAGGATGAAGACCTATTCCGCGGTAAAAATCCCGACGCCGAAGCCGATGGAATTTCTCACCTCCCACGGCTACCGCGTCCTCTGCGGGAAGAACAACAGCCAGAACGATTTTCTCACCCATCGGCTGGCGGGGAAAAACGACCTCTGGTTCCACGTGAAGGGAATCCCCGGCTCTCACGTCGTCCTTTTCTGCGACGGGGAGGAGCCGCCCGCGGAGGACTTCACGCAGGCCGCCGTCATCGCCGCCGTCTACTCCAAGGCCCCACGGGGGCAGAAGGTCGCCGTCGACTACACGCGGGTGAAAAATCTGAAAAAGCCGCCGGCCTCCAAGCCCGGCTTCGTCGTCTTCTCCTCCAACTATACCGCCTTCGTTCTCCCCGACCCGGCCCTCGCCGAACGTCTCCGGAAAAAATGACGGGCGATGCAAATCCTCAAATCCGACGCAAATTCTCAAATCCGGCGCATTCTCAAATCCGGCGCATCCTCAAATCCGGCCATCCTCAAACAGCGGAACAGTCAAAACAGCGGCACTCCCCAAAAGAAGTGCCGCTGTTTTTAAAGTCCTTTCGCCTCAAAAGAGCTCGATTCTTTCCTTCGGCGCCTTTGTCAGATTGACGGTACCCGTTTCCGAAAGATAGACCATGTCCTCAATGCGGACGCCATATTTTCCTTCTATATAGATTCCCGGCTCCACCGTCACGATGTTCCCAACTTCAAGGGGCTTCTCCCACGTGTAGCTGAGCCTCGGCTCCTCGTGGATGTACATTCCGACGCCGTGGCCGAGAGAATGCCCGAAGCATCCCTCATACCCCGCGCCGTAGATGATATCCCTCGCGACCTTGTCGCAGGCCGCCCCGGTCTTTCCGGCCTCCACAAAGGCCAGCGCCTCCTTCTGCGCGGTGAGCACGGTATCGTAAACCTTTATCATCTCGGGATCGGCGCGCCCGATCACGACGGTTCTCGTCATATCGGAGCAGTAGCCGTTGTAAAGCGCCCCGAAATCCATGGTGAGAAAGCCTTTTCTCAGCTTGACGTTCTGCGGGATTCCGTGCGGAAGAGAGGAGGACGGCCCGGAGACCGCGATGGTATCAAACGAGGGCTTTTCGGCTCCCAGCTTCCGCATTCCGTATTCCAGCTCCAGAGCGACGTCGATCTCGGTCATCTCCGGCGTCATCAGGGAGAGGAGCCTTTCCAGCGCTCGCTCGGCGATTCTCTGCGCGGCGATGACGTTTTCCAGCTCCTCCGGGGTCTTTATTTCCCTCAGCCGTTCGATCACGCCCCCGACCGGGAGAAAATCGACGAGGGGAAAGGCCTTTTTCAGCGACTCCAGCTGCGAAAAGGTCACGTTTTCCGCCTCAAAGCCGACTTTGCTCAGCTTGTAGTCGGAAAAAACCGAGCCGAGCGTCAGTCTCCGGCTCTCCATCAAAAGAACCGTCAGCTCGTCGCTTTCCTTTTTCTTCGCCGCTTCTATATAGCGGAAATCGGCGAGGAGCCACGCGTGCTCCCGCGATACCACCACATATCCGTCGGTATAATTCAGCCCGGTCAGATACCGCTGATTGATTTCGGAGGTCACAAGCAGACAGTCGACCTCCTCCGGAAGTTGTTTACGAAGCTTTTCAATGGTTGTCATCGGTTTTTCCTTTCCTTAACGGCGGAACTTCCCGTTTCCGGGAGGCCGTTTCTTTTTTTAGGGGAAGCGTTCACGTTGCCTCCCGGCGGGCGGGACTGCGACCGAAAAGCGCCGGCCGATTTCCCGTCCGTTGACGTCACGGATCTTTGACGCGTCCACCGCACGGCAAGCAATTGCCCGGCGGACAATAAAGACGCCGGACAAACGGGCGGACGGGCGGAACCGGTAAAGCAAGCGCCGGGGCAAAAATGCCGCTATACGCTATTCCGCGTCCGCCGGGGTCTGTTTTTCCCACTGCTCCAGTCTTGCCTTGACCGCTTTCATATCGACAAGCATTTCCTCTTTCCGGCGCGGGTCGCGGAGGAGCAGAGAGGGGTGGTAGACAGCGCAGAGATCAAACGCGCCCTTTCTCACCCACACGCCGTGTTCCCTTGTGATTCTGAAATCGGGATGAATCAGACGCATGGCGGCGATTCTGCCGAGGCAGACGATCATTTTCGGCTTGATGAGCCGCACCTGCTCCCGCAAAAGGTCTATGCAGGCGTCCTCCTCCTCCGGGAGCGGATCGCGGTTTTTCGGAGGGCGGCATTTTAAAATGTTCGCGATATAGACGCTTTCCCGTGGAATATCCACCGCTTCGAGATATTTGTCGAAGAGCTTCCCGGCCCGCCCGACAAAGGGCGTCCCCGAAAGATCTTCACTCTCCCCCGGCGCCTCTCCCACGAACATCAGCGTCGCGCGGCGGTTGCCACAGCCGAAAACCGGGTTGGTCCGGGTTTTGTGCAGCTCACAGGCGGTGCATTCCCGGCATTTATTTTCCAGCTCTTCCCAAGTCATTCCTGTTTTCCTTCCGGCTTTTCACTTTCTTTTTCAAGGGCCCCCAGCAGGGCCAGACGGCAAAGATCCTCTCTTCTGTAGAGAATTCTTCCGTATTCGGCAAGGGCGGCCTCCTCGGTGTCCCCGAGCCGCCGTCCGTAATCGACTGTATAAAAAGGCGTCTGCCCCGGCGGAAATCGAAGAAACCATTTTCCCCGCCGGAAGAGCACCGCGGCCTCCTCCCGATACCCCTCGTCGGTCAGCCTTTCGCAGAGCCGGAGCAGATCGGAAAAGGCGTCGAAGGAAAAGGCCTCGCCGGGGGCCTCCGGAAGCGCTTCTCCCTTCTCCTCCCCGGGCTTTTTCCAAAGCCCGCCGAAATGCTTTTCCCCGGCGTCTTTCCGGGGCCCTCCCCCGGCCTCGCCGGAAAATTCTTCCCCGGAATCTTCCCGGGCGTCTCCGTTTTCTTTTCCCGCCACTTTTTCGGTCTCGCCGTGAGATTCCTCCCGGGCGTCCTCGCAGGATTCCTCTCGGGCTTTCTCGCGGGATTCCTCCCGGGCGTCTTCTCTGAAATTTTCTCCGGCGGTTTCCCAGGTTCCTTGAGCGGGCAGTCTTGTGGCGTAGATTTCACAGCCGCCGCCGACCTCCGAAAAAACCTGAACGAAAAGCTCCCCGTCGGAAAGCGAAAATCCGGCTTGCCTCCCGGCCTCCTCAAGGAGCTTCCGAAGGGCCTTCTTCGTTCCGCCGGACTCCTCGCCTTCCCCGTCCAGGGAACAGGCCGTCCGTTCGGCTTTTGACAACCGGATTTTTATCCTGTCCTCCCCCAAAACCGTAAGCTCCGTTTTCCTCCCTCCCCGCAAAGTGATAAGAAATATCGGCGTTATGAATACCGGCGGTATTCATAACGCTTGTTCTCCTTACCATTATAGCGAACAAGGGAAAAAAGGGAACCGAAAACAGAAAAAAGGAGGGGTGCCCGACGAAAAATTATCTGCGGCCAAAAAGCGCGGTTTCCGCCGCGCCGTGCTCCGGCTTTCCCCGCGCGGGGAAGGCCAAACGCTTCTCAGCGCCTCGGCGCCGGGCGGGGATCCTCTTTCTCCGGCTCCTCCGACGCGCGGAAGGAGGCCTCAAAGCGGGAGGCGACGAAGGCCATCACCGCATAGCCGAGAACGAAATAAATGCCGAGCATGAGGTAGGGGAAAATCAGATTGGCCCACTCCTGTCCGTTCACCGGCAGGCCGTAGTCGGAAATATCCGCTACGCTGTTCCTTATATACTGAACAAGGGCCAGCGCCGTATAAAGAACGTCTACGGTAAGGAAGGTATTCAGCACCGGATTTTTCCCGGGGAGAAATCTTCCGCCGAGCGAAATGTCGGCGCTTCCTCCCGCCCGCCGGATCGCCCGGGTTCTGAAAATTCCCGCGATCCTTGCGACGATAATCAGAAGCAACAGATCCATGCCGAAATTCAGAAAGCCGTACATGAGACTGGAAAGCAGGCTCTCCGCCGAAACCACCGTCGTGGAGAAGAGGATGACAATGCCCCCTATGTACGGGAGGAAAAAGGAGAGGAGAACCGTGACGGCCACCTCCCGACCGCCCTTGATCCAAGAGAGAAACACACAGACCAACACCGCCGCGACAAGCGCCGTGGAAACAAAGCCGAAGGAGAGCTTGCCGATATAAAAGACAAGAAAAACGACAAGCGCGTATCCCACCGCGAGAAGAATCGTCATCTCCCCGCCGCGGCGGATACCGTAGAGGAAGACCAGATAGGCGACGACTGCAAAGCCCGAAAAGGTCGCGATGCTCCCGATAAATTCCAAAACCGTCGGAATCACCGTTTGCATCGCGGCGTAATGAAGGTTGCCGTTGATGAAATACTCAAAAACGATCCGCAGGACCGTACAAAAGGCCTGAAGAAGCGTACAGTAAAAAAGCGTCAGAAAAACCGCCTTTTTAGGAAAGCGATTTCCAGTGAAATGC
The DNA here is from genome assembly GCA_947626065.1 of uncultured Clostridia bacterium. Classification (GTDB taxonomy): domain Bacteria; phylum Bacillota; class Clostridia; order Oscillospirales; family CAG-272; genus Colimorpha_A. The sequence goes on from CANQQT010000022.1 coordinate 22,074, forward strand.
TGCATAGTTTCCCTCGCCGCCGTCAGTAAAACCGAAGGTTGGCGACGACCTTTCCGAGAATATAGACCTCGTCCGCGAAAATCGGCTCCATTTCGGAGTTTTCCGGCTGCAGACGAAAATGCCCGTTCTCTTTATAGAATGTTTTGACGGTGGCACCGTCCTCGACAAGGGCGACGACGATCTCGCCGTTTTCGGCGCTCGCGCACTTTCTCACCACGATGATATCCCCGTCGAGAATGCCCGCCTCCTTCATGCTTTCGCCGGTAATCCGGAGGGCGAAAAGCTCGTTTGAGGCATAGGAGCGGTTCATCAGAGGGAACTCTACGTATCCCTCGTAATTTTCCACGGCGAGAATCGGAAGTCCGGCGCGAACCTTGCCGAGAAGGGGAACCCGTACCGTCCGATGGGGCTCGGCGGCCGCTCCGGTATGAAGCGTCCGGCTCTTGCCGGTTTCCTTGCGGATGAGGCCCTTTTCCGTCAGCCGTTTCAGATAGGCGTGGACGGTGGAGGTGCTTTTGATACCGAGCGCGTTCTGAATATCCCGAACGGTGGGGGAATAGCCCTCGTTCCGGATAGTATCGTTGATATAATCGAAAATGGCCTTTTCTTTTTCGTTATACTGTGACGCTCTCATACCCTTCTCCTCGCCGACGGAAAGCCGTCCGTCTCCGGCACGGCCTTCGGTTCCGTTTTTCGGGTTTGCTTTTACTTCCCTTTCTATCATACCATATCTTGCGCCGGATTGCAAACGTGTGTTCGCCTTGCTTTGTAAACATTTTGTAAACTCCGGCGATTTTTCGCCCGAAAGACCAGGGAAACGCACGGAAAAGCCCTCCCGCGCGGCTTATTCGCGGCCCGGAAAAGGAATTTTTTTATCTTTCGGAAGTTCCTTCCTTTTTCTTCAGCGCCGCGCCCACAAGGCCGAGGAAAAGCGGATGGGGCTTATTCGGGCGGCTCTTGTACTCCGGATGGAACTGCACGCCGACGAAGAAATCCTTGTCGGCCAGCTCTATCGTCTCGACTATATATTCGTCCGGAGAGGTTCCGCTGATGACCAGCCCGTTTTCCACCGTCAGCGCCCGGAAGTCGTTGTTGAATTCATAGCGGTGGCGATGCCGCTCGAAAATATGCTCGGTTCCGTAGCACTCGTACATTTTGGTGCCGGTGCGGATCTTGCAGGGGTAAGCGCCGAGGCGGAGCGTCCCGCCCTTGTTGACGCTGTCGCTCTGGTCGGGGAGAAAATCGATGACTTTATAGGGGGATTCGGCGTCGAATTCCCCGGAGTTGGCGCCCTCCAGCCCGCAGACGTGGCGGGCAAATTCAATCACTGCCACCTGCATACCGAGGCAGATGCCGAGATAGGGGATATTGTTCAACCTTGCGTACTCCGCCGCCGCAATCTTCCCCTCAATGCCCCGGTTGCCGAAGCCGCCGGGGACAAGGATACCGTCGCAGCCCGCAAGGATTTCCCCGGCGTTTTCCCTTGTCACCGTCTCGCTGTCAATCCACTCGATCTTCACGTGCGCGCCGTGCTCATAGCCGGCGTGGCGAAGGGCCTCCGCCACCGAAAGATAGGCGTCGTGCAGGCCTACGTACTTCCCCACAAGGCCGATCGTCACCGTCTTGGGCCGGTTGTGAATCTTGGCGAGCATTTCGTTCCATTCCCGGAGATCAGGCGGCGGCGCGTCGATGCCGAGCTCCCGACAGACGACCTCGGAAAAATGGCTCTTTTCCAGCATGATCGGCGCCTCGTAGAGCACCGGAAGCGTGATGTTTTCGATGACGCAGTCGGGCTTGACGTTGCAGAACAGGGAAATTTTGCGGAAAATGGATTCCTCAAGTGGCTTATCACAGCGGAGGATGATGATGTCGGGATTGATTCCCATGCCGAGGAGCTCCTTGACGGAGTGCTGGGTCGGCTTGGATTTGTGCTCGTCCGAGCCGCTCAGGAAGGGAACCAGCGTGACGTGAATAAAGAGGGAATTTTCCCGCCCGACCTCAAGGGAAATCTGGCGGACCGCCTCAATGAAGGGCTGGGATTCGATGTCCCCGATGGTTCCGCCGATTTCGGTAATGACGACGTCGGCGCCGGATTTTTGCCCCACGTTGTAGACAAATTCCTTGATTTCGTTGGTGATGTGGGGAATGACCTGAACGGTGGAGCCGAGGTATTCCCCCCGCCGCTCCTTGTTCAGCACGTTCCAGTAGACCTTCCCCGTCGTCAGGTTGGAGTACTTGTTCAGATCCTCGTCGATGAACCGCTCGTAATGCCCGAGGTCAAGGTCGGTTTCGGCGCCGTCCTCCGTCACGTAGACCTCCCCGTGCTGATAGGGGCTCATCGTGCCCGGGTCGACGTTGATATACGGATCGAGCTTTTGCGAGGCGACCTTCAGCCCCCGGCTCTTCAAAAGCCGCCCGAGAGAGGCCGCCGTGATTCCCTTTCCTAAACCGGAAACCACGCCTCCCGTCACAAAGATGTACTTCGTCGTTTGCAGTTTCATTGTTTTTTCCCCTTTTCTCTCAGCTCTGTCCCGACAGGGAATCCGACAAGGAAAAAAGCGCCGCCAAAAGGGTGAAGCTTCCCCCCGACGAACGCCCTTGTTCAAAAAATATTATAGTATAAATCCGTCGGCTTGTCAATATCTTTTTTCGCCCCGGAAAGAAAAAAATCGGCGAAAAACCGGATTTTTCCACAATGGGGAAGCCGCTTGCCCGCCGCTCCACGGCGCCACCGCCCAAGAGGCGAAGGAAAACCCGAATTTCTCCGGGGAAAGCGGCCCGGCGGCGTCTCCGGCGTGTCCCCACCCGCCCGGCGCTCTCGGGAAGAAGCCCCGCGCGGCGCTTCACCGCTGTGTCTCCGGCTCGTCCTTTCCAAAGCGACGTTTCCGGCGCGTTTCCCCGCCCGGCGCTTCGCGAGAAGATGTCCCCCGTGCGGCGCGGCCTTTTCAATGCTGTGTCTCTGGCTCTCCCTTTCAAAACGGCGTTTCCGGTATGCCGCGCCATGCGCCCTCCGCGCTCCCCCGGCCCTGCCCGGAGGTCCCGACGCGGTACTCTCGTCGGGGGACGTGGCGGCGCGCACGTCGTCAGCATATGTGCGGCGCGAGTGCCAAAATCCGTTGATTTTGCTCTCGGCTTTTCGTTTTCTCAGTGATTTCCTGCCCCGCTTCTCAAAAAATATTAGCAGTCTTTCTTCGTGAGTGCTAATATTTACTTTTTGGCAATAAATAACTGTATAACCGTTCACAAAGTGGGTGTATAATAGGAACCGTAAAGAAAAAACGGGGCGCCCCCACGGCGACCCGCAAAAAAATCCAAAAAAATTTATGGAGGTATTCATCATGTTCGGAATCACACCTTATAGCACCTATCGCGGCGGTTACAATCCCTTCCGTGAGCTGGAAAAGATGGAGAGACAGCTCTTCCCCGAAAACACCGGGCTGTCGACCTTCAAGACCGATATCAAGGACAACGGCGACTCCTATCTTCTGGAGGCGGAGCTTCCGGGCTTCAAGAAGGATCAGATTCACGTCGACGTCGCCGACGGCACGCTGACGATCAGCGCCGAGCGGCAGGAGGAGAAGGAGGAAAAGGACAAGGCCGGAAAGCTGATTCACTCCGAGCGGTTCTACGGCTCCTTTGAGAGAAGCTTCGACCTCAGCGCCGTCAACGAAGAGGGCATCACGGCGGAATACACCGACGGCGTGCTCCGTCTGACGCTTCCCAAGAAGACCAAGACGCCTCCGGCCTCCCGTCGGCTGGAAATCGGCGGATAACGTCGGAAAACCGGGGCCGGAAGGACTTTTCCCACACGGATAAGGCCTTCCGGCCCTTCGTTTATCCAAAGTTCTTTACAATAAATTATTGCAGGAACCGGTTCGCGAAACGGCCTGCCGCGCAGACGAGAAAAAGCGTTTGCCCGGCAGACCGTTTTCTTTTTGGGGCGGCTTACGAGGCGGCCTTTTGTTTTCACACCGCAAGGCGAGAAAGTCGCTTGTCCGACAGACCATTTTCTTTTTTGCGGTTCGTCCTATGGCCGCGGTCTTCCAATTACCTCCTAATTTTATCGGAAATATGCCCAAAAGCCGGCGCGGCGCGTTGTACAATATGTTAAAATTTTGGGGTCAAAATCGGAAATTGTGTAAAACAGCAAAAAAAGACTTGATTTTTGAGTCAAAGTGTGGTAGAATGATAGTTGCCGTATGGCAAGGAGTCGCAAGGAGACTTTTCTCCTCTTGAAAAAGCTCTTTCCGCGCCTTTTCCATACCGCAAATCCGATAAGGGGAAAACCAAGCAGATGTTTAAAAAGGGATTCATAAAGAAGAATGCCTCTGCCATCGCCGGATGGGCGGCTGCCGCTCTCTGTCTGAGCGCGGGGATTCTTTACGTGAACCGTATCTGCTCCGCGGATCTCTCCCTTGTCCTTCACGTGGACGGCCAGCCGATCTGTCAGGTCGAAAGCCGCGCCACCGTCGACGAGGCCTTCCTGATGCTGGAGGAAAAGCTCTCCGACAGCGGCCTGTCGCTCACCAAGGACCGGGAAATCACTTATGAATACGTTCTGACCGACAAAAAGGAAACCGTCACCCCTCTTGAGTGTATGGATCTCCTTTACTCCTTCTCCTCCGAAAACTATGCAAGAGCGTATACCATCTCCGTAAAGGGCGCGAACATCGCCACCTGCGCCACCTACGCGGAAGCGGAACAGATTATTGACGACTTTGAAGATTACATCATCGGACAGGTTCTTGAGGAAAATTCCGACTACGACCTTGTCCGGCTCACCACGGAATTTGAAATCAAGAACGTCTTCTGCCGGGCGGAGGACATCTCCGGAGCCGACGAAATTTACCTCTCTCTCATAAACGGCGGCACGCCGCACGCGCCGGAGGAAGAGCCGGTCTCCGATTCCCGTGTCACCGCGACGGGAAGCTCTTCCCTCCTCTCCGCCGACCGGAATCTGCTCTACGGCCTGCCGAAAAACAGTGCCGGGGAGTCCCTTGTGGGGAATTACTTCTCCTTCAGCGTCGGCGGCCTCAGCTCCGCCATTGAGTACAAAACGATTGTCATTGAGAAATATTCCGAAATCGTCGCCTGCCAGACGGAATACGTCGACTCCGACGAGCTGTATATCGGTCAGACGCAGGTCCTTGTCGAAGGGGAAAACGGAATCGCCGAGAACGAGTACGAGGTCGCCTATGCCGACAGCGTCGAAATCTCCCGCAAGCTGATTTCCTCCGTCGTCAAGGTCGAGCCGAAAAACCGCGTGGAGCTGGTGGGCACCAAGAGCTACCCCTCCACCGAGCCGACCGGCTCCTTCATGTGGCCGATTCAGCAGAGGTACATCATCACCTCGCCCTTCGGCTCCTACCGGGACGGATTGGACGAAGGCGCGTATGGGCACTACGGCATTGACATCGCGGGAATCAGCATCGGCTCTCCCGTCTATGCCGCCGACGGCGGCGAGATCATCTTCGCCGGAACGCAGGGCACCTACGGGAACATGGTAAAAATCCAGCACGAGGACAACGTGGTCTCCATCTACGCACACCTCGGACACATCGACGTGAAGGAAGGCGACCGCGTCTACAAGGGACAGAAGATCGCCGAGGTCGGCATGACCGGTCTGACGACCGGCCCGCACCTCCACTTCGAGGTTCGGATTGACAAAAAGATCGTCGACCCGATGAAATATCTGCCCTGAGCGGGAATTTGACGGTCGGATAACAAAGCTCCGTATGGGAGAGGCTTCGCAAGAAAGTCCTCTCCCTTTGCTTTTGGCGATCGGAAAACGGTTTCTCGGAAGAGCCGTCCCGCGTTTCCGTCTTTTAAAGCAAGTCGTTCACGATTTGCCGAATCCTACTTGACTAATTCGCTTTTCTGTGTTATACTATCTTTACATCTACCCTGACGAGGGAGGCCATACGATGTTTATCGGCAGAGAGCGGGAGCTTGCGGCTTTGAACAGGCTGTATTCCTCAAACAAATTTGAATTCCTTGTCCTGTATGGACGGCGGCGCGTGGGAAAAACGGCGCTGATAAGTCGCTTTATCGGCGGAAAAAACGCCATCTATTTCACGGGCGTGGAGAGCAATGCCAAGCAAAATCTCGAAAATTTCAGCAAGAGCATTTTGGAGTGTCGCACCGGAATCGAAACGGACGGATCTTTCCACTCCTTTCAGGCGGCACTGGAGTATGTGTTCAAGATGTCCGAGCAGGAGCGGCTCATCCTCGCCATCGACGAGTACCCCTACGTCGCCCGGTCGGAGAAAAGCCTCGCCTCCACCATTCAGCTGCTTATCGACAAATACAAGGATAATTCACAGTTAATGCTGATCCTCTGCGGCTCGTCCTTGTCTTATATGGAGGATCGCGTCCTCGCCTACAAGGCCCCGCTTTACGGGCGGCGCACGGCGCAGATGAAACTTGCTCCCTTTGAATTTGAGGAAGTCTGTCAATATTTCCGGAAATTCTCCGACGAGGACAAGGCCCTGCTTTACGGAATCGTCGGCGGGACGCCGCAGTATCTTTTGCAAATCGACGACAGGCTGAGCGTTGAGGAAAACATCAAAAACACATTTCTGAACCCCTCCTCGGCGCTGTTTGAAGAGCCGGAGAATCTTCTGAAGCAGGAGGTGCGGGAACCCGCGCTCTACAACGCCATCATCACGGCGATCGCCACCGGCTCCACCCGAATGTCGGAGATTTCCGGCAAGGTCGGCGAGGACACCAACGTGTGTTCTACCTATGTGAAAAACCTTGTTACCCTCGGCATCATCCGCAAGGAAACACCCTACGGGGAAAAGGCGTCCCGGAAAGCGATTTACGCCATCGAGGACAACCTGTTCCGCTTTTGGTACCGCTTTGTGCCGGAGAACAATTCCATCATCGCCCGGGGCGCCGCCGACTTGGCCTACAAGCGCATCGAGCCGTTTCTGCCCGACTATATGGGCAAGGTGTTTGAGGAGATCTGCAAGCAGTATTTATGGAAGCTACTACTGGCCGGAGAATGCCCGGTTCAGTTTTCTTCCCTCGGTCGCTGGTGGGGTAATGACCCGAAAAGCAAGCAGCAGGCGGAGATTGATATCCTTGCCGAGCAGGACAGGGACACCGCCCTTTTGGGGGAATGTAAATGGACAAACGAAAAGGTCGACCTCGGCGTGCTGGAAACGCTGGTTAAGCGCAGCGAGCTGTTCCCGTATCAGAACAAGAACTTCTACCTTTTTGCCAAATCCGGGTTCACGAAGGGATGTATAGACCGGGCAAAAGAGATGGGAAATGTGGTGCTGGTGAGGTATGGGGAAATGTTTAAGGAATAGGGAGGAGAACGATAATGACAAAATCTAAACTAATTTTTATTGTTCTTTTTGCTGGCTATATTGTTATTGCCATTTTGAATGCTTTCGGCATATTAAGCGTTGGTTCCATTGTTCTGTTCGGGCTATCTTTTGCCGCTTTACTTTCTTCGGTGAGTGAGGCTATAAATGGAATCATTGGTATTCTAACTCAAAAAAATCAAATAGATTTTATTGCCAAATGTTCTATTGCATTTATTGTGGACAAGCTAAATTCAGCAGCGCCAAGAAGTACAAACATAGCAGATATTGCAAACATCCGAAAAAATCTCGAAGATCAAAACCCACACTACCTAAAGGCGGTTCATTCAAGTGAATATTGGGGAAGGAAGAGTATAAACGGCTTGCGGATTGTGATGTATTTTCTTGACGCAGGGTCCATATTATCATTTGTTGTAACACCTTTTATAAAGAATCAACAGGCAGACTTAACGAACATATCTGTTTTCATTACGCTATGTGCCTTTGGCCTTATGTGTTTGAATGTTTTTATTTCTGAGCTTCAGAACGACCTTTTCAAAAAACAATCTGACTTTTATAATTCAACACACATTTTAATCAATTTGACCTATCAAGATTTCACTATGTTTCTTGATTCCCAACTAAATCATAGAGCGGGTCTGCTTACAGCGAAAAAAATAAGAGCACAAAGAGAAAATGGGGAACAAGCAGATACAGATATGCCAATTATAAAACCTGTGGAGGATTATTTCAATGTCAGCAATCAATGATTTAATCGCCCAAATTGAAAACCCGGAGCTACGGGAACGGATACGGCGGGAAGTGGACAAGCTCTCAAAGCAGAAGAAATTCGGACTGGTGTTTGAGGAGCACCTGCCGGAATGCACGCCGCTTTATGATGTGCCTGTGCGCAAGGGCAGTAAGGTTGCGCTGAAAAACGGGAAGGTCAACGATTTTTTCACGGTTCTCTCGGTTGAGGGGGACAACACCGTCTGCATGAAGCAGGGGGAGGAAACCGCCGTAGAGTTGCCGCTTGCCGACCTTGTAACGGTGGCCGAGTTCGGCGAGCCGATCTATCCCTATCTCAAGCCGATGGACACGGTCTGCAACGCGCCGGACAGCGACCTGTGGCACACG
>CANQQT010000023.1 GCA_947626065.1 uncultured Clostridia bacterium
ATGCAATTCTTCTTACTTAATGCAACAAAGCGGCTTTGGGCGTTTGAGCTCTAAACCGCTTTGTCTTCAGTCTGAAATTCCACCCCCGCCGCACGGCAGGGGTGGAATTTTACGTTACAGAGAAGGACTGCGACCGGCGGCGGAAGGACGCCGAAATTTTTGTATAACCGATAGAAAACTTTTTATGCAAATTCGCCGCGCTTTTGGCTCATAAGACAAAAAACGGTGAAAAGTATGGGAAGCGTACAAAAGTTTTACCGCATATTTTGACGACCGGGGCGCTTTTTTTCGACGAAAAACCGACAAATTCCACAGAGTGGTAAAATTTTCCTGCTTTCTCTGCCAAAAAACGCCCCGTATACTTGACAAAAGGCGCGATGTGTGCTATACTATTATCAACATTTATTGGCGAAGAAGCAACCGTTTTTCAAAAAAAATTACGCGACCCACAGAAGGACACGCTTTTTTCAGCTCTCCGATGAATCGTGAATTGAATACGATGAAAAAAGCCCGGTTTTTGGTTCCTGCGAAGAGAATTCCGGCTTTTTTTGAAATCTGCGCCGAAGCGGATTTTTGACGCTTCGGGACGACGGCGGCAAGGCAGCCGGGGAAAACCAATACAGGAAGTATTTTATGATTGAGAGAAAGAACAACATTCCGTTCAGCCCGCCGGACGTCGGCGAGGCCGAAATCGCGGAGGTCGCCGAGGCGCTCCGCTCCGGGTGGATAACCACGGGGCCGAGGGTCAAGGAGTTTGAAAAGAGAATCGCGGCGTATATCGGCGTGACAGGGGCCTGCTGTCTCAACTCCCAGACCGCCTGCGCGGAAATGGCGCTGAGAATTCTGGGAATTGGGGAAGGGGACGAGGTCATCACCTCGGCCTATACCTACACCGCCACCGCCTCGGTTGTCTGTCACGTCGGCGCGAGATTGATTCTCATCGATACCCAACCGGGGAAAACCGAGATGGACTACGACGCGCTGGAGGCGGCGATCACCGAGAGGACAAAGGCAATTATTCCGGTGGACCTCGGCGGAGTCCCCTGCGATTACGACCGGATTTTTGAGATTGTAAAGAGAAAAAGACACCTGTTCCGGCCGGACAATAAAATTCAGGAGGCCATGGGCCGGGTCGCCGTCTGCGCCGACACGGCGCACGCCTTCGGGGCGACTTGGCACGGGCGTGCGGTGGGCAGTATCGCCGATTTCTCTGCCTTCAGCTTCCACGCGGTCAAGAATCTCACCACCGCCGAGGGCGGCGCGCTGACGTGGCGGACGGTGGAGGGCATCGACGACGGGGAGATTTACCGTCAGCTCCAGCTTCTCAGCCTTCACGGGCAGAGCAAGGACGCGCTGGCCAAAACGAAGCTCGGCGCGTGGGAGTATGACGTGGTCGGCACCTACTACAAGTGCAACATGACCGACGTCACGGCGGCCATCGGCCTGAAACAGCTGGAACGCTATCCCGGAATGCTTGCCCGCCGGAAGGAGATCATCCGCCGCTACGACGGCTCGCTCCGCCCGTTGGGTATTCAGACGCTCGACCACTATACGGCGGAATACGAGTCCTCCGGGCATCTTTATATCACCCGCGTGCCGGGCATTACGCAAGAGGGCCGGAACGAAATCATTCTTAAAATGGCGGAGCGCGGAATCGCGACGAACGTACACTATAAGCCCCTGCCGATGCACACGGCGTATAAAAAGCTCGGATTTGATATCGGGGACTATCCGAACGCTTACCGCTATTTTGAAAATGAAATCACCCTTCCGCTCCATACCTGCCTTTCCGACGAGGACGTGGAGGCAGTGATCGAAAGCTACGCTGAGATTTTGAAGGAATATGTATAAGTGAAAATCGTTCGGTGGGAACGGCTCCCCTGTGAAATGCAGACGGAGGCCGTCCGGAAATACTATGAAATCCTGAAAAAGAAAAGGGTTTCGCTGTGGCTGAAAAGGGCCTTTGACCTTTTTGCCTCTCTCATCGCCCTCGTCCTTTTTTCTCCGGTGTTTTTGGTTCTTGCCGTTGCCATCAAGCTCGACTCCCCCGGCCCGGTCTTCTTCCGGCAGGAGAGGGTGACGCAATACGGGAAACGGTTTCGGATTCACAAATTCCGCACCATGGTGCAGAACGCCGACAAGGGCTCGCAGGTGACGCTTGACGGAGACGACCGCATTACCCGCGTCGGCAGAGCCATTCGCGCCTGTCGGCTGGACGAGACGGCACAGCTCCTCGACGTGATCCGCGGCAAGCTGACGCTTGTCGGGACAAGGCCGGAATCGCCGCATTATACAGCCGCCTACACGAAGGAAATGATGGCGACGCTTCTTCTCCCGGCGGGAGTTACCGGCCTTGCCAGCATTTATTATAAGGACGAGGCCAAGCTGCTCGACGGGGCGGAGGATCCCGACCGGGTCTATATTGAGAAGATTTTGCCGGGAAAGATGTATTATAACCTCCGTGAGCTTGAGAATTTCAGCCTCTTTCGGGAATTGCGGGTTCTGTTCATGACGGTTTTCGCTATGCTCGGAAAGAAGTACACCGAAAGTCGACCCTCAGGGGGAAAGGAAAATGCCGGGGAAGAGAAGACCCGGGAAGGATCGGACGGAAGACAACCGTAGATTTAAGGGAGCTTCGGAAAGAAAATGATGACCGTTTCGCTTTGCGTTGTAGCCTATAATGAGGAGCTGTTCTTGCCGGGTCTGCTGAACGATCTGACAAAACAGACCTATCCGCATGAGCTGACGGAAATCGTTCTGATTGACAGCTCATCCACGGATAAAACCAAGCGGATCATGGAGGACTTTTCAAGAAAAGAGACCTCGTTTTATCGCGTGGCGGTGCTCGATAATCCCCAAAAAATTCAAGCCGCCGGTTGGAATGTGGCGATCGCCCACGCGTCGGGGGACGTGATGATAAGAATCGACGCCCATACGCATATCCCCGCCGATTTCACCGCCAAAAACATGGCGCTTCAGGAAAGCGGAGAATACGTAACCGGAGGAATCCGCCCCTGCCTGATCGACCGGCCCACGCCGTGGAAGGAAATGCTTCTTGAGGTTGAAAATTCCCTCTTCGGAAGCAGTATCAACCGAAAGGGCGCGAAGGGAAAACGCGGGTATGTGAAAACGCTCTTTCACGCCGCCTACCGGAAAGAAGTCTTCGACCGGGTGGGGCCCTTCAATACGAAGTTGCTTCGCACCGAGGACAACGAAATGCATTATCGTATCCGGAAGGCCGGGTACCGAATTCTTTGCGATTCCGATATTGTCTCTTATCAGTATGCCCGCGGCGATTTGAAAAAAATGATCCGGCAGAAATTCGGAAACGGCTATTGGATAGGAATCACGCTCGGGATTTGTCCCGGATGTATCTCGGTTTTTCACCTCGTCCCCTTCGCCTTTCTGATCGGAATCGTTTTTTCCACGGTAGCGGCCCTTCTTTCCTTTTGGTATCTTTCCGCCGCTCTCTGGATTGCCTACGCGGCGTTTGTTTTGTCGGGAACGGTCTGCACGGTTTTAAAGAAGAAGGCCAACCGGTGGACGTTTCTGATGCCGGCGATCTTTTTGCTTTTGCATCTGAGCTACGGAGTCGGAACGCTGGCCGGTCTTGTCAGGGCCCCGTTTTACAAACGCAAATAACCGTCGCACCGGCGGGAGTCGGTAGAACTTGGAGGGAAAATGGCTGAAAAAGAAGAGGTAATGTTTCTCTGCGGCTATTTTGAAAAGGACGCGGAGGACAAAATCCGGGCGCGTCAGGATGCGCCGCTGGATTACTCCGCCAACAATGTTCAGGAGCGGCTGATTGCCGGGATGAAAAACTGCGCGTCGCTTTCGGTGCTTTCGGCGCCCTTTGTCGGGAGCTTTCCAAAAGAGAGCAGGGCCGTATTTTTTGATAAGCTGGAATCCGATTCCGGCATTCAGTACGTCTCTTTTTGTAACGTCTGGGGCCTGCGCAATCCCTCCCGCGCGGCGGCGCTGAAGAAAAAAATTCGTGAGCTGATAGAAAAGGAGGGTGGGGCAAAGCACATCGTCGTCTATTCCACACACACCCCTCTTCTTGAGGCGGCGGTCTATGCCAAACGCAGGTGCAAGGACGCCGAAATCTGCCTGATCGTGCCGGATTTGCCGGAGTATAATAACCTGAATCAAAAAGTTTCGGCTCTCTATCGATATGCCAAAAAATATGATGCGGCGCGTTTCTACAAGCTGTGCCGGGAGGTGGATTCCTATCTGTTTTTCGCCCCGGAAATGGAAAAAATGTTCGATACGGCGGGGAAAAAGGTGATCGTCTCGGAAGGCTTTCTCGACGACGGTATTTTTGAGGCGAACGAGAAAAAAAGGCCGACCGTCCACGAAAGCGGGAACCTACGATATATCGTTTACACAGGGACGACGAACGAAAAATTCGGAATCCGGGATCTCGTCGGCGCTTTTGAGGGAATCGAAGGGGACAATTACCGTCTTGTGCTCTGCGGAAGCGGGGACGCGGACGATTATATAAAAAGCCGCGCGGCCTCCGACAAAAGAATCATGGCGCTGGGGCAGGTTTCCCCCGCCGAAAGCCGGCTGTGGCAGCTGAGGGCCGACGTCCTTGTCAATCCCCGGCCCAACGACGAGGAGTTTACAAAGTATTCTTTTCCTTCCAAAAATCTGGAGTATCTGGCGTCGGGTGCGCCGGTGGTCGCGTATCTGCTCGGCGGAATGCCGCGGGAATACGAAAGCTTTATGTTTTGTATCGAGGAGGACGGAAATCACGCCGAAAAAATCCGAAAGGCGATTTTTGAGGCGGCGGAAGCCCCCGACAGCTCCTTCCGGTATCGGAAATTCAGGGCCTATGCCGAAAACCGCCTGTCGGTAAGCGGGGTTGTCCGTCAAATCATTGAAGGATGAGGAATTATGGTTCACGTTACATTGCTTTTGTCAACGGCGACTGCCTCCATACGAAAAAACAAAAAGCTCTGGTTCGGAATCGCCTTCGGAATTTTGATTGTCTTTGCGGCGCTGAGGTACGGCTTCGGGAACGATTATTTTTCCTATTACAGACTCTTTAACAAGGCCAAGGCGGGGGACGATGCCTTCGCGAAGGAGCCGATGTTTTCCTTTCTGGTCTGGCTCTGCCCGAACTTTTACGTTTTTATCGCCTTAACCTCGCTGATGACCATTTTGCCCGTCTTTTTCCTGATGAAAAAGTACGTGGCGGAGAGCTACCGATGGATCGCGTTTTTGATTTATTGCATCAATCCGTACCTGTTTCTGATGTCCCTTTCTACCATCCGTCAGATGCTCGCCCTCTCCTGCTTTATCTTCGCTGTACACTTCTCAAGGAAGCGTAAAATTATCCCTTATCTGATTTTTATCGCTTTAGCGGTCACCTGTCATGCTTCGGCGATCATTCTGCTTCCGGTTTACTTTATTGCCAACGACAAAAAGGTCAGCAGAATACAGCTGATGACGCTCCTTTTGATCATGCTTGTTCTGCTGATCGATAAAAACGCTTTCGGACGGTTGATTCAGCTTGTGCTGAAGCTTCTTCATATCACAAAATACAGCGACTATACCGTCCGGGGCGGCAACGCCCTTCGCGCGACGCTTTTGACCTCCGTCTGGTTTCTCTATATCGCCGTCAATTTACACCGACTGTACGGGCGCACGCTGACCTTTGCCAAGCTGAGTCTGATAGCCTATACCGTCGATATCCTTGCCTACAGATTCAGTATGCTGACGCGCATTACCATGTATTTTGAAATCTTTTCCGTCGTTTCTCTTCCGATGATTCTGTATCAGAACAATACGGTGTTTAAAAACGAAACCGGGAAATTTGCCTTTGTCAATAAATACGTTTTCCCGGCGCTGATACTCACCATATACGTTTTGCGGTATTACAGCTTCTTTGCCAATCCTATGTGGGAATCGTTCCGTGTGTATCATACGGTTTTTTCGGTGATTTAATTATGATTGTGTCAGTCAACGCCGTTCCCTATGGGAGCACCGCCAAAATAATGACCGGCATCGCAAGGGTATGTTCTTCGGAAAAGATCGAAAATATAACCGCCACCGGGTATTCCTATCATCCGATGAAGGAATTGCCGGAAAACAATATCAAGATCGGGAACGCCTTCGATAAATTTTCCCATATGACGCGGGGAAGACTCACGGGGGAAAGCGGGCGGTATTCCCGTCTGGCGACAAAAAGCTTTCTTAAGAAGGTCGAGAAGTTAAAGCCGGACACGATCCATCTTCACAATATTCACGGGGATTTTTTGAATCTTCCGATGCTCTTCGATTATATCCGGAGTCGCCGCCTCCGCGTCGTCTGGACGCTTCACGATTGCTGGGCCTTTACCGGCCGGTGCCCGTATTTTGATAGGACAAAATGCGACCGATGGAAAAGCGGATGCGGCCTCTGCCCCTATCCGAAAAAGAGCTATCCGCAGACGACCTTCGATAAATCCGCCGAGATGTGGAGGCTGAAAAAGGCATGGTTCACGGGAATTGAGAATATGACGGTCGTCACGCCGTCGCAGTGGCTGGCGGATTTGGTGAAGGAGTCCTTCCTCAGGGATTATCCCGTCAAAGTTATCCACAACGGCATTGACCTGTCGGTATTCAAACCGACCGAAAGCGATTTCCGGCAAAGGCAGGGAATCGGGGAGAGGGTCATGCTCCTCGGCGTCGCCGACAGCTGGGAGGCCCGCAAGGGTCTTGACGTGTTTGTCGAACTGTCGAAGCGGCTTGATCCCGCGAAATACCGAATCGTGCTCGTCGGGACGAATGAAAGCGTGGACAAACAGCTTCCCGACAGCATTCTTTCGGTTCACCGCACTCAGAATCAACGCGAGCTCGCTGAGATATACACGGCTGCGGATTTGTTTGTGAATCCGACGAGGGAGGAAAACTACCCGACCGTCAATATGGAGTCCCTCGCTTGTGGGACGCCTGTTCTGACCTTCCGGACAGGCGGCAGTCCGGAGATCGTCGACGAAACTTGCGGAGCGGTCGTCGAGTGCGACGATATAGACGCGCTGGAGTCGGAAATTGTCCGGATAACAGAAGAGAAGCCGTTCACGGTGGAAAGCTGTCTGCGCCGGGCAAGTCGGTTTGACCAGAACGAACGGTACCGAGAATATATCGATTTATATCAAAGCAAAGGTGAGTGCTGATATGTCGGAATTCAATAACGCAACCCTCATGATCACCGGAGGCACCGGGAGCTTTGGCACGGCGGTTCTGAAGCATTTTCTGCCTACCGATATCGGAGAAATCCGCATCTTTTCCCGCGACGAGAAAAAGCAGGACGATATGCGCCACGAGCTGCAGGCGAGGTTTCCGGAATACGCGGGAAAAGTCAAATTCTACATCGGCGACGTGCGCAGCATCGAATCGGTGAGGGACGCCATGCCGGGGGTTGATTATATCTTCCACGCCGCCGCGCTCAAGCAGGTGCCTTCCTGCGAGTTTTTCCCGATGGAGGCGGTGCGTACCAACATCATCGGGACCGACAACGTCCTTCACGCCGCCATGGAGGTGGGTGTGAAGCGGGTGGTCTGCCTCTCCACCGATAAGGCGGCCTATCCCATCAACGCGATGGGCATTTCCAAGGCCATGATGGAGCACGTCATTTTCGCCAACGCCCGGGTCGCCGCCGAGCGGGGCGGTACGGTCATCTGCTGTACCCGGTACGGCAACGTCATGTGCTCCCGGGGCAGTGTCATTCCGCTCTTCATCGATCAGATCAAGGCGAGGAAACCCGTGACCATTACCAATCCCGCCATGACCCGCTTCCTCATGAACCTTGACGAGGCGGTCGAGCTTGTGCAGTTCGCTTTCCGTCACGCTTCCCCCGGTGATCTGTTCATCCAGAAGGCCGACGCCTCCACCGTCGGCGACCTCGCGAAGGCGGTGCAGAGGCTCTTCGGCGACACCGGGACAAGCATTATCGGAACCCGCCACGGCGAAAAGCTCTATGAAACCCTGATGACCCGGGAGGAGCGGCTCCGCGCGGAGGATATGGGCAGGTATTTCCGCGTAGCGGCGGATAACCGCGACCTGAACTACGACCAATATTTCATCAAGGGGCAGGTTACGACCGAGGCGGAGGAAAGCTATACCAGCCACAACACGGCGCTTCTCGATGTGGACGGCGTGGTGAAGAAGCTTCTCACCGCCGACTACGTGAAGGAAGAGCTGGCCAAAATCGGGAAATAAGGAGGCGAGGGAATGACTTATCCGACGTGGAAGGAAAACGGAAAAATCAAGCTGATGATCATCGTCGGCACGCGGCCGGAAATCATCCGCCTGTCCGCGGTTATCAAGAAGTGCCGCCGGTATTTTGATACCCTGCTGGTTCACACCGGGCAGAATTACGACTACAATTTGAACGGCGTCTTTTTCCGGGATCTCGGCCTTGACGACCCGGAGCTCTATCTTGACGCCGTCGGCGCCGACCTTGGCGAGACGATGGGAAATATCCTCGCGGCAAGCTATAAGGCGATGGCCGCGCTGATGCCCGACGCGGTGCTTGTGCTGGGCGACACCAATTCCTGCTTATCGGTGATCGGCGCCAAGCGCCTGCATATCCCGATTTTCCATATGGAAGCGGGGAATCGCTGTAAGGACGAGTGCCTGCCGGAGGAAACCAACCGCCGGATAGTGGATATCATCAGCGACGTCAACCTCGCCTATTCCGAGCACGCCCGCCGGTATCTTGCCGACTGCGGACTGCCGAAGGAGAGAACCTACGTCACCGGCTCCCCGATGGCGGAGGTGCTGACCGCCAATTTCGACGCCATCCAAAGGAGCGATATTCTCGACCGCCTCGGGCTCAAAAAGGGAAAATACATCCTGCTTTCCGCCCACCGCGAGGAAAACATCGACACCGAAAAGAACTTTACAAGCCTCTTCACGGCGATCAACCGGATGGCGGAGAAGTACGATTTGCCGATTCTGTATTCCTGTCATCCACGCTCAAAAAAGCGGTTGGAAGCGAGTGGATTCAAGCTCGACAGCCGTGTTATCCAACACGAGCCGCTCGGTTTCCACGATTACAACTGCCTGCAAATGAACGCTTTTTGCGTCGTGTCCGACAGCGGGACGCTTCCCGAAGAGTCCAGCTTTTTCACAAGCATTGGACATCCGATCCCGGCGGTCTGTATCCGCACCTCCACCGAGCGCTCCGAAGCGCTGGATAAGGCTTGTTTTATCCTTTCGGGGATAGACACAAAGGGACTGCTGCAAGCGGTCGATACTGCCGTGGAGATGGTGAAGAACGAGCCCTGCGGCGGAGCGATCCCCGTGCCGGACTATACGGACATCAACGTCAGCGATAAGGTTGTCAAGATTATTCAGTCCTACGTCGGCGTGGTCAATAAGATGGTTTGGAGAAAAGAAATATGAAACAAAAGATAAAAAGACTTGCGTTCAAGCTGTATAAACTCATCAACCACATCCCGTTTAACAACAAACAAAAAGGAAAAATCCAAATTGAAAATAACGGGGCAATTCTTTGGCATTGTAGAATAAAAAGCTCCGGGACCGGCAACCGCCTCGTTTTACGCGGGGGGGTATACCTTAACTGCGAATTCGTTTTTTTCGGCAGCAATAACACAATAGAACTCGGCAAGGACTGCGTTGCCAAAAACGCTTCCTTTTATACGGAGGATGACAATAATGCAATCATAATTGCCGATCATACGCGCTTTGAGGGGAAGATTCATATTGCCGTTACCGAATCCACAAAGTGTACGATAGGAAATGACTGCCTGTTTTCGTCGGAAATCGTGATCCGAACGGGAGATTCCCATTCCATTCTGAATGAGGCGGGAGCAAGAATCAATCCGGCAAAGGATGTCGTGATCGGCAATCACGTTTGGGTAGGACATCGGGTTTTGATCACAAAAGGCGTAAGTATGCCGGAAAACTGTGTCGTAGGCACAGGCGCGGTGGTGACAAAGCCGATAGATAAAGACGGAACGGTGATCGCCGGCGTTCCGGCAAAGATCGTGAAGGAAAATATCCATTGGTGCGGCAAAAGATTATAGGATATTGAGGTGACTTTCAAAATGAACATCCTCGTAACCGGTTCAAACGGCTTTGTCGGGCGAAACCTCGTGGAGAATCTGAAAAATATCCGCGACGGAAAGGATCGCACGCATCCCGGACTGAAAATCGAAAAAATTTACGAATATGACCTCGGAAGCACCGGGGAAGAGCTCGACAGATTCTGCGCCGACTGCGATTTTGTCTTCAATCTTGCCGGAGTGAACCGCCCAAACGACGCGGCGGAGTTCATGGCGGGCAATTTCGGCTTTGCGTCGATGTTGCTGGATACGCTGAAGAAGCATAGAAACACCTGCCCGGTCATGCTCTCGTCCTCGATTCAGGCAACGCTTATCGGACGGTATGACGGCGAATACGGCAGAAGCAAGAAGGCAGGGGAGGACTTGTTCTTCCGCTATGCCGAGGAAACCGGGGCGGAGGTGCTGGTCTACCGATTCCCGAACCTCTTCGGCAAATGGTGCCGCCCCAACTACAACAGCGCTGTTGCGACCTTCTGCCACAATATTGCGCACGACCTGCCGATTCAGATAAACGACCGGGCGACGGAGCTGGAGCTGGTATATATCGACGATCTGGTAGACGAAATGCTCCGCGCCCTTATAGGAAATCCGCACCGGTGTGACTACGAGGGACTGAACCCGGTGCCGAGGGAAAACGGGCGGTTTTGTTATGTGCCGGTTACCCACCGGGTGACGCTCGGCGAAATCGCCGACCTTTTGTATCGGTTCCGCGAACAGCCGCAGACTCTTGTAATGCCCGAAATCCCGGAAGGGAGCTTTGCAAAGAAGCTGTATTCCACCTACCTCTCGTATCTGCCGAAGGAAAAGGCGGCCTTTCCGCTGAAAAGGAATGTTGACGCGCGGGGTAGCTTCACGGAGCTACTGAAAACCGAAAATTGCGGGCAATTCAGCGTGAATATTTCCAACCCCGGAATCACCAAGGGAGAGCATTGGCACAACACGAAGTGGGAATTTTTCATCGTCGTGTCGGGCCACGGGCTGATTCAGGAACGCAGAATCGGCACCGACGAAATCCTTGAATTTGAGGTGAGCGGCGAAAAAATCGAGGCCGTGCATATGCTGCCGGGGTATACGCACAACATCATCAATCTCAGCGACACCGAGCCCCTCGTCACACTCATGTGGGCGAACGAAAGGTTTGAGCCGGAAAGGCCGGATACCTTTGGGGAGAAGGTCAAAAAGTAGACGGCGGACTGCCGGATATCCAATCGGAGATAACGTGAATGAGTGAAACAACGATACCCAAGGTCATCCATTATTGCTGGTTTGGGGGGAAGCCTCTGCCGGAGCTTGCGCAGAAATGCATGGAAAGCTGGAAAAGGTACTGCCCCGATTATGAAATCAAGCGCTGGGATGAAACGAATTTTGACCTGAATTATAACGATTACGTTCGAGAGGCATACGAAGCAAAGAAATGGGCGTTTCTGTCGGACGTCGCCCGCTTATACGTGCTTGTCGAATACGGCGGCATCTACATGGATACCGACGTTGAAGTATTGAAGCCCCTTGACGAACTGTTGAAATACGAAGCCGTTTCCGGCTTTGAATCCGAACAGTGGATACCAACAGGACTAATGGCAAGTATAAAGGGGCAAAAAATGTTTGTTGAACTGCTTCATGACTATGACGGAGCGCATTTCAAAAAGCCGGACGGCACTTTTGACGAGACGACAAATGTTACAAGAATTACAAATGCTTGCTTAAAATATGGCTTTATTCCCAACAATACGTTGCAAGTTGTAAACGGCTTAACTCTTTTACCAAGTGATTATCTTTGTCCTAAAGATCCGGCAACAAGAGAATTAAATATAACAGAACATTCTTTGACAATTCATCACTTTGACGGCTCATGGCTCAGCGATGAAGATAAACTTGGTTTGCAAATTTTTTTGAAATACAGAAAGTATATGCCGGATAGACTTGCCGGATATTTATCCGCATTTGCGTCGATAAAAAGAACGAGGGGAATAAAAAAGGCAGTAAAAGAAAGTTTTTCTTGGCTTAAAAGGAAATCACAAAAAGGAAGTATTGATGATAAAAATTAATCAGGCATTAATTTCAATATTGATTTTGGAGAACGAAAATTGAAGACTGTCATGCTCGTCTTCGGCACACGACCCGAAGCAATAAAAATGTGTCCGCTCATCAACGAACTGAAGCGTCACAACGAAATAAATACCGTCGTCTGCGTGACCGGACAGCACCGGCAAATGCTTGATCAGGTGCTGGAGGCGTTCGGTGTCATGCCGGATTATGATCTCTCGATCATGAAGGACAAGCAGACGCTATTCGACATTACGACGAACATTTTGAACCGCATCAAGGAAGTTCTCGAAGCGGTCAGACCCGACGTCGTCCTCGTCCACGGTGACACCACGACTACCTTCGTGACTGCGCTTGCGTGCTTTTATCTGCAAATTCCTGTCGGACACGTCGAGGCGGGACTTCGTACATATAACATTTACAGTCCGTACCCCGAGGAATTCAACCGTCAAGCGGTTAGTATCATCAGTCAATATAACTTCGCGCCGACCGAGCTGTCGAAGCAGAATCTCATCCGTGAGGGCAAGGACGAAAGCACAATCTACGTTACCGGTAACACCGCCATCGACGCGCTGAAAACAACGGTGCGCGAGGACTATCATCACCCCGAACTTGACTGGGCGGCTGGTAGTCGGCTGATTCTCATTACCGCTCACCGCCGCGAGAACCTTGGCGAGCCTATGAAGCATATGTTCCGCGCGATTCGCCGCGTGATGGACGAGCATCCAGACGTCAAGGCAATTTATCCGATCCACATGAACCCCGTTGTGCGCGAAACTGCGGACTCGATTCTCGGAGACGAAGAGCGAATCCATATCATTGATCCGCTCGACGTGCTGGATTTCCACAACTTTATGGCGCGGAGTTACCTAATCCTGACAGATTCAGGCGGTATTCAGGAAGAAGCGCCGAGCCTCGGAAAGCCGGTTCTCGTCATGCGCGACACGACTGAACGCCCGGAGGGCCTCAAGGCGGGGACGCTTAAACTCGTCGGTACGGATGAGAAGATGATCTACACGGAGTTCAAGCGCCTGTTAGTTGATAAGACGACGTATGATGAGATGGCAAAGGCGAGCAATCCGTATGGGGATGGGCGCGCGTGCGAGAGAATTGCAGATATACTTTTAAACAATAAAACAACCACGAAGGTGAAGTAATGCTTTTATTAGAAAAAATCATTTTGCGAATCATAAATTGTTTTCGTCACGTGATATCGGTGATTGTCGTCACGCTATCCGGAAACAGAAAAAAGTCCGACGATTACCTGAAAAAAGTAAAGGACCAATACAAAGGCCAAAGATGCTTTGTTATCGGAAACGGGCCGAGCCTGAGCGCAAGCGATTTAGACAAGCTCAAGGGAGAGATTACGTTCGCCTCAAATAGAATCTATAAAATATTCGATTCGACCGACTGGCGCCCGACCTATTTTACAATATTTGATGAAAGCGTCGGGAAGACGAAGGGCGTGATCGACGGCATCAATTCCTTTCGGTGTGAAATGAAATTTGTCCGAGAGGAAGGGCAGTACGTATTCGGAAGAATCAAGGGCCCCGTCTGTTACATTCGCTCCCTTTCCTCAAGAAAATATCTGGATAATCCGAATTTTTCCGAGGATATGACGGAAAAAACGTATTCAATTGCCACGGTAACGTATATCTCTCTCCAGCTTGCGCGGCATATGGGATTTTCTGAAATCTATTTGTTGGGAATGGATAATCAGTATGCGTATTCTATGCTGAGAGACGGAACGATTATTAAGAACGCCGACGGAAGGGACTATTTCAGCGATAAAAAAGAAGAAAATCCCCCGGAACAGGACAAGATGCCAAAATACATCCCCGCAACGTGGGAAATGGACGTAGCCTACGGCTTTGCGGAAAAATTCTCACGGGAGCACGGCTTCCGAATTTACAACGCCACCCGCGGCGGAAGGCTGGAGGCCTTTGAGCGTGTCGATTTTGACAGCCTGTTTGACAAGTGAGAAAAAAGTGTCGCAAAATAAAAAATTCCGTGAGCCGACAGCGAGGGTGCTGACGCACGGTAAGGAGATTTCATGGTGATAAGGCGAATAAAATTTGCTTCTGTCAAGCTGTTTTTCAAAAAGACCTCCGGGCATATCCGGTGTTCTGTGCAGAAAAAAATCAGGGAGAAAACAAGCAACAAAAAATACAGGGACCTGAAGCTACTGAAGGATAAGCACAAGGGAGAACGCTGTTTTATCGTTTGTACCGGGCCGAGTCTGTCGGTAGACGACCTCGAAAGGCTAAAGGGCGAATACACCTTCGGAGTGAACAACGTTTTCCGCTTGTTTGACAAGACCTCGTGGAGGCCTACCTACTATGGAGTCATCGAGCCGTTGGTGTTTGAAACACTTCGCGACGACCCCGTGTTCAAGGGGCTTGAAAACGTTTTTCTCCCGGATCTCTTTGAGAAAAAGTATAAACAGCTGTCGGTCAAGCAGTGTTATATTTTTCCCATGGACAAATTTGAGCTGTATTGGAGCAGGCTGGTCAAAAAGCCGGTGAGATTCTCGGACGATATATCCCTTGTGGTGTACGACGTTTCCACGGTGGCCTATTCTCTGATGCAGATCGCCGTTTATATGGGTTTTGAAGAAATTTATTTGTTGGGCTGTGATTGCAACTATTCCGGGGAAAAGCAGCATTTCGCGGAATACGGGGTCAAAGCCAACAATGCCGAAATAACGGAAAAGAACCTGATCGTGGCGTTCTCGGCGGCAAGAAAATATGCCGATTCGCACGGCATAAGGATTTACAATGCCACCCGCGGCGGAAAGCTGGAAGTTTTTGAACGGGTGAATTTTGACAGCTTGTTTGATCAAAACAAAGAATAAAAAATATCGGAGGAAAGCCAATGAAAACCGTTGCCCTGATTCCCATCAAATTAGGAAGCAAGCGCGTGCCGCAAAAGAATATAAGACCCTTCTTCGACGGCACACCGCTCATGCACTTTATTCAGAGGGCCTGCCTTGCTTCCAAGCGGATTGACGAGGTGTATATCTATTGCTCAAACGAAGAGGTGAAGGAGTACGTTCTTCCGGGGGTTCGGTTTTTAAAGCGCCCCGATTACCTTGACGCCGATTCCGCCAATGCAAACGATATCATCCGCGAGTTTATGAAGGTCGTTGACGCCGACGTTTACGTCAACGCGCATACGACCTCTCCCTTTGCAAAGCCGGAAACGATCGACGATCTGATTTCAAAGGTCGCGAGCGGGGAATACGACAGCGCCTTCTGCGCGGAGAATATCAAGACGTTTTTGTGGTCGGAGGGGAAGCCCCTGAATTTTGATCCGAGCCATTTCCCGCGGACGCAGGATTTGCCGGATATATACGGTGAAACCTCTATTGCCTACGTGTTCACCAAGCAGTCCTTTCTTACGCATAACCGAAGGCTCGGGGCGAAGCCGTACATAAAAGAAGTGGGAAAAATTGAGGCGATGGATATTGATTATCCGGAGGATTTTGAAATCGCAGACGCCGTATATAAGGAGGTCGTGAGCAAGTGGGAATCCAGATAACCGACTGTACCATCCGCGACGGAGGGTATCTTCTCGATAAAAATTCCGACGGGGACTTTGTCCGGGGCGTAATCGCCGGACTTGTGGAGGCGGGAATCGATTTTATAGAAACCGGCTTCCTTCAGGACAAGGTGAACGGCGAGACGATCGTCTATCACAACTCCCGAGATATTGTCAAATATCTTCCGGCGGATAAAAAGGAATCAAATTATCTCGGCTTTTGCGACAACAGCCGCTATTCCCCCGAGAATCTCGACGCATATGACGGAAAATCCTTCCGGTGGTTGCGCATTTCCTTTGCCAAGCACGAGCTTGAGGAATCCCTGAAATTCTGTCAGGCCGCGCAGGAAAAAGGGTATTACGTTCAGTTTAATCCGATGGATTCCATCAGCTACACCTATGAGGAGCGAAGCGCCCTGATCGAAAAGGTGAACGCCGTCCGGCCGGAGGTGCTGTCCATCGTCGATACGTTCGGCGCGATGTATCTTGACGATGTGAGAGAAATTTTCACGCAATTTGACAAGCTACTCGATAAAGAGATCAAAATCGGACTCCATTCCCACGACAATTTGGGGCTCTCCTGCGCGCTTGCAGAGGTTATGGCAGAAATGGCGGAGAAAAGCGGAAGGGATATCACGGTCGACGGCTCCCTGTTCGGAATGGGAAGAGGCGCGGGAAACGCCAAAACGGAATTGCTCGCCGATTTCATGAACAAAAGATTCGGGAAGCATTACAATATTCCCGTGTTGCTTGAAACGATTCAGAAATATATCATTCCGCTGACGGAAAAGGTGCGGTGGGGATACGATCTGCCGATGTATATCTGCGGGACGAAGCATTCTCACGTGGACAACGTGTATCATTTATCGCAGGCGAAGGGGTGCCGTATCCGGGAAATGTACGACGTCATTGAGAGGCTGAGGCCGGAGCAAAGAACAAGATACGGCAAAGGGTATTCAAAGTCGGATTTTACCGCGCTGGATGAGGTCTACGAGGAATACAAGAAAGATGATGAATGAGAAATGAATTGTGCAGAATATTTAGTGGATTTTCTGATAAAAAAGGGCATAACCGACGTCTTCGGCTTCCCCGGGGGATATATCGTCCCCTTTGTTGACGCCCTGTATTCCCGCAGAGCGGAGATCGGCACGCATATTTGCTATAACGAGCAGGGGTGCGCCTTTGCGGCGGACGGATATGCGCGGGTAAGCGGGAAAATGGGTGTGTATTTTACAACCTCTGGCCCCGGCGCCGTGAACGCCCTCGGCGGTCTTGCCGACGCGTGGTTTGACAGTGTGCCGGTGATGGGAATCTGCGGAAACGTTCCCACGACGGAGCAAAAGGGCTATTCCAGAATCCGTCAGAACGGGTTTCAGGAGATGGACATCGTCTCCATGACGCGGGGAATTACCAAGTACAGCGTCACGCCGTCGACGGCGGAAAAATTCCCGGAAATCGTATCCCGGGCCTATACTTTGGCGACGCTCGGCCGGAAGGGGGGAGTTTTGATTGATTTTCCGTTTGACATCCAGACATCCGATATTGATTGTCGGTAACGGCGTCAGGGGCGCAGGAGCCGTCGAAGAGCTGAGGCGCCTTTCGGAAAAGACAAAAATCCCGGTTCTTACGACGATGAACGCGGTCGATCTGGTTCAGGACGACGAGAAGCTCGGCTTCATCGGCGTCTATGGCAATCGCGTGGCCAACATGATCGTCGCGCAGTCGGATCTTGTGATTTCTATAGGGGCAAGGCTGGGCCTGCGTCAGATAGGCAACAAGCCGGAGTTTTTTGCGCCGAAGGCGTATCTGATTCGCGCGGACGTGGATCAGAACGAGCTGAGCCGGAACGTCAAGGAGGACGAAGAAAAGCACCTGATTGACGCGAAGGAATTTCTGCAAAATCTCCTGAACGAGGAGATTCCCGTTTATTCGGAATGGCACGAAAAATGCATGGCGGCCAAAAAGGCCTTGTCGTCGTATGATAAAGCCGTCGGGAATCGCTGTATTGAGGCCATTTCTTCTGTTCTTCCGGAAAATCCGATTGTCGCGGTGGACGTCGGGCAGAATCAATGCTGGTCGGCGCAGTCCCTTACGCTGAAGGGTCAAAAGGGAAGGATTCTGATCGGCGGCGGGTACGGCTCGATGGGGTGCGGGCTCCCCTATGCGATCGGAGCCGCGATTGCAGAAAAAGGAAGGCCCGTCTACTGTATCACGGGGGACGGCGGTTTGCAGATGAATATTCAGGAGCTGCAGACGGTAAAAAGCGAAGGACTGCCGATCAAGATTCTTGTGATCAACAACCGCGTTTTAGGAAAGATAAGCGAGATTCAGGCCGGCTCCTACGGCGGAAGATTTTCCATAACCACCGCGGCAAGCGGATACACGGTTCCCGATTTTGAAAAGCTGGCGACGGCGTACGGCCTGAAAGCCAAAACCCTAAATTCCTATACCGAAATCGGGGAGTGCACCGATTGGCTGTACGATAACGAGCCCTGTCTTATCAACCTTCTGCTTCCGGAGGACACGCTCCTTTTGCCCAAAATGAACTGGAATCAAAAGGATATGCTTCCGGCGCTCGAGGAGAATATCACGGCCTATATATCCTCGTTGCTTTCGTGATACGGTGTTGGGGGTGCAAAAATGGTAAAATATCTGATTATGGACGTCGACGGAAGCCTGACCGACGGAAAAATCTACATGGGTATCGCCGGGGAGGCGATGAAGGCGTTTTCCGTCAAGGACGGGTATGCGATCAACTATATCTTGAAGCCAAACGGCATCCGTCCCGTCGTTCTGACCGCGCGAAGCAGCGCCATTGTCCAAAACCGCTGTGAAGAGCTCGGGATTAAAGATATTTATCAGGGAAGGCTGGACAAAATGGCGGCGCTGAAAGAGATTGTCGGCGAGGCAAATCTCGGAAGCTGTGCCTGCTTTGGGGACGATATTCTGGATCTGAAATGCATGATCCCGGTAAAAGAGGCGGGAGGGCTTGTCGGTTGTCCCGCCGACGCCGTCCGGGAGGTCAGAGCGGCGGCGGATTACGTTTGTACCTCAAGGGCGGGGGAAGGCGCCCTGCGCGAATTTTCCGAATGGCTGGTTTCCGGGGAGAGGGACAGGGACGTTTTACGGCAGAGAGTGGATTTTGCGATTCAATATATCAAGAGCCTTGATAAAAGCGATCTTGCGGTCGGAAGCTATCCCGTCAACGATTTTCTGTATCTGTCGGTGCAGGAGTATGACACGAGGGAGGAAAAGGACTGCATAACGGAGTCGCACAGAAAATACGTGGACGTTCAGTGGATCGTAAAAGGGAAGGAAGCAATCGGCGTTTCCGATATCTCACGGCTGAGGCCCGAAAAGGAATACAGTGAAGAAAAAGACCTCGTGCTCTGGAAGCCGTCGCGGGATATGATGCGCACCGTGCTGACGGAGGGGAGCTACGCCGTTTTTTATCCTGAGCACGCGCACAGAGGGTGCATGGCGGTGGAAGGCGTGGAAAGGGTCAGAAAGATTGTCGGCAAGGTGAAAATATAAAGAGGAAAGCAAAGAGACCGGGCAAAAAGAGCTCCGGATGCGTCGGGAAAGAGGGGCGGCGGCCCGCTTTTTCGGCATTCGGAATATGTAAGGTCTGAACGATTCAATGAACATTAAGGAACGACTGAAAAACATTCCCCAAGGTGTAAAATCCTCCGCGGCCTTCTTCATGGCAAGCGTCGTCACCCGGGGAATTTCATATATTACCACACCGCTTTTCACGAGACTGCTCTCCCCGGAGGAATACGGACAGGTGTCCGTTTATTCGACGTGGGTAAGCCTCTTCGGAATACTGGCGATGTTTAATCTCTCCTACGGCGTTTTCAATAACGGAATGCTCGATTATCCGGACAAACGGGATGAGTATTCCTATTCGATGCTGGTTCTTTCCAACGTGATTACGGTAGGCTTTTTTGCCCTGCTTATCGCGGTATACCCGCTGATCAGCCCATGGGTGGGAATGGATTTTTCGCTGATCCTTCTTATGGGCGTGATGTTTCTGTTTCAGCCGGCGTATAGCTTCTGGACGTCCCGGCAGAGATACGAGTTGAAATATAAAATGACGTTCATGTGGTCGATTGTTACCGCGCTTCTTTCCCCCGCGGTCGCCATCGTCTGCATTCTGCTCAGCAAGGGAGGCCGGTTCTATGCCCGTATTTTCGGCGGAGAGGTCACGCTTCTCCTCTTCTATATCGGCTTTTATCTTTATTTAAGCGTCAAGGGAAAATTCAAGGTAGAGACGAAATATTGGAAGGGCGCCCTGCTGTTCAATCTGCCTCTGATTCCGCACTACCTTTCCATGTATCTTCTCGGTAGCTCGGATAAGCTCATGATTTCCAACCTTGTGAGCGATTCCGCGACGGCCTACTACAGCGTGGCGTATACCGTTTCCTCGGTGGCCATGATTCTTTGGAACGCGGCGAACGGTTCGCTGATTCCGTATACCTACGAAAAATGCAAAAAAAAGGATTATCCATCGGTTTCCAAGGTGGCGATGCCGATTCTGACGGTCTTTGCCGCCGCCTGCGTCGGCGTCATCATGCTCGCGCCGGAGGTCGTGGCCACGGTTGCCACTCCCGATTACCGCGAGGCGATTTACGCAATTCCGCCGATTGTCGGAGGCGTTTTCTTCCAAGTGCATTATTCGCTCTACGGAAACATTATTTTCTACCACAAAAAGCCGAAATACGTTACCGTCGCTACGGTGGTGGCCGCGTCCCTCAACATTCTGCTGAATTATATTTTCATAAGACAATACGGATATATCGCGGCGGGATATACGACGCTTGTCTGCTATCTTGTGCAGGCCGCGCTTGATTATGCGGTCATGCGTAGGATAGCGAAAGAACAGGTCTATAATATGAAATATATCGGGGTGCTGTCGCTCTGTGTAATCGCCGTGTCGTTCATCAGCAACTTTATCTACGACTCCGCGCTGATCCGGTATATAGTCCTTGCCGTCATCGTCGCCGTATGCTTGGCTTTCCGAAAGAAAATCATCGGCATATTCAAGTCCCTGAAATCGTGACTCCTGGAAAGAATCCCAACGTTCAACATCCTTTTCAGCACCTCAAAAATTCCGATTTTCCGAAAAAAGTCGTCTGACTGTCCGATTTATGGGACATCTTGTGTGATAGAATATCGCTTGAGCCGATAGAATCCGCGAATATTCCGGCGAATTTATGGAGGGAGCGTATAGGAACATGAAGAAATACTACGATTATTCTGTAAAGGATCTTTTGACCGGTTATTTTTCCGAGAATGCCATTTTAAAGATGAGAGTGACGCGGGATGAACCGACGAAGGACAAAAAGACCGCGCTTGCTCTTGCGTGGGCTTATGCGGACAGAGAGGCTGTCCACCGTTTTCTCAGCGAATGGTTCCTTGAAAAAACGGTTTTGTTTGACGACTATATCGCTTATTTTGTGCGGCGGGGAAGCGAAAAGCTTGTATACCTGTGCTTTATGCAGTTTAAAGAAAAATTCCCGTTCGATCTGGATCCGGCATACGCCGTGGAGCTGGCGGAGGAATGGGGCCAAAAAGGGTATCAGGCAGTCTTCCTGCGCAACTGTGTCTTTGCTACAAAATCGGAAGACGGAGAAATCCGTTCCGATCCCCTTTACGATTTAAGCAAGGGTGTGGAATTCTTCCGCCCGGTGTTTGCCGGTGGAAAATACATTTTCCGAATCGAACAGGAACCCTTTTGGGATCACGTAACCGCGCTCTTTTATGACGCAGTCACAAAAAAATCCGCATGGGATTTTGAATGCCTACTTTCCGCCGATGCCCAGCTGATCCACTGCGGTAACGCGCGCGGGGAGATCGCCTATGAAAGCGGGAAGCAGTTAGCCGGCGGTATTTCGGATATTATGAAATATTTTGGAAAAAAGGAGGACTTCCGACTCGCCTATATCAAGAGAAAGAATGAGACCGCTTTTCACGTAAGCATTATTGCGCAGAATATGAAATATCAGCTGTGTGACGGCTTCCCAACGCAGATATCTAAAATCATAGAACGGAAAATCCGCAGCGACGAAACCGTGATTGACGTTCCGGAGGAGCAATGGCCGAAGAGATTTCCCATGCCGAAATTGACGGCGGTGCGAGCGCTTGACGTCGCGCAAATGTACGCTTATGCCATTCAGACGACGTATGAAGACGGCTGCGTGAAAAATTACTATCTGTATTCCTGGGATCAGCCGACGATTCCCGAGAGCATAACGGTTGACGGCGTGTCCTTCGATGAAACGATCCTGCGCTCCGTTCGGTTGACGGAAGGGGAGGCACCGGGGGTTACGTTTTCCAACGGGTACACGCTTCCCGCGCACATTCTGTATTATCGAGGCATATCCCAGATGAAACCGGGAAAAATACCGGGTGTATTGTCGGATAACGGAACGGTACGGGTGGAAGGGCGCTACAGGATTCCCTTGGAGCAGTATTTCGTACTGACCCACCAAAATTTCCCGAGGCCGGATGAATGTTACGGCGTGGGCAATACCTTGTTGGATAGTAACGGCGATCGGTTGACCGATTGTTCGGGAAGAGCTTTCGATTATGAAAGCTTTTATATGCCGCCCCTGATTCGTGCGGAGGTTGAGACGAACGAAAAGGTGGGTTATCTGAAACCGGATGGCACGTGGGCCGTCCCACCAATTTTGAACGAGGCGGAACCCCTTTATAAGGATCGGTGCGCGTTAGCGAAAATCGGGGAAAAGCAGTACCTTGTCAACGAAAACGGAGACATGATTCCCTTTGATTACGAAATCGATACGGACTGTTACGCCTTGGGGGTATGCCCATTTTGCGCCGAAAAGGACAGCCAGACCTTCGTTGAACCGGCGAAGAATTCCCTTTCCAGCGTTCTCCCCGGACTTTGGGGGTATGTAGACAAATACGGCAAAATCGTTATAAAGCCGCAGTACCTATTTGCCACGAGCTTTGGAATGTTTGACTGCAAGAGGGCTTTTGTCGCAAGAATGGTTGACGGCAAGCCGCGCTGGGGTATGATTGACACAACCGGGAGAGAAATTATCGAATGCAAGTATCCGAATCTCGCCACACATAGCTCAACGGCGGTAAATTTTCAGCCGGAAGAAAACGGGCTCTATGGAATCATGGATTTTGACGGCAATGTCATTATGGAGCCGCGCTACCGGGTGATTTGCGAGTGTAGTAAGGAACACGGTCTGATTGCCGCAGGGAACGATTCGCATCACATCGGAGCGGTACGCATGGATGACGGGAAAGTGATTGTGCCGTTTCTCTACGATTTCGTTTATTTTGAAGAGGATTATATTAAGTGCGGGAAACCCACCGGCGGCGAGTTTTATTACGATTATGACGGAAACCCTCTCCCCGCGAAAATTTATATGTACAGGCGGATACCGGGCGTGGGTATTGTGAAACGGGTCGACGGCAAGTACGGGTTGGTTGATGAAGAAGGGAACATTATTCTGCCCTTCATTTATGATAACCCGGAATATATTGATTACTATCTCGAGGGCTTTTGTTTGACCGGCGAGGAGGGGCGGTACGGATTAACGACGAAAGACGGAAAACGGATTCTTGAAGAAAAATATACCGAGATTTCCATTGAGGGCGATTTCATTATCGCCGGTAAGAAGGTTTATTTCGTAGAGAATTATTCCGGAGAATTGTATTTTAAGGACGGGACAAAGGTTTTTGAGGACCTTTCAAGAAACATTGCGATTCACGACAAAACCATATCCCGAGAAACGCCTTTTGGGAGAGAGTATTATCAAATCGGCGCCTCACAGAAAAAGGCGCCGTCCCGTGTCAAGACCGAGGAAAACTAAACGCGAAAACCGCCGCTTTTGCTTAAAGCAAGGCGGCGGTTTGGCGTGGCGGTGGAGTTGGGGGACGGCGGAAGGGAAGCGTACTTAAGCGGCCCGGCGGATAAAAAGCGGATTAAAGGCTTTTGTAATACTTTTCAATCAGCCTTGCCATCAAAAGGCGCCTTTGCGCCAAAAAATCATCATAGCTTTCGGCGCCCATTTTGAAAATCGTTTCCGGGATTCCGTTTTCTGCGAGATTTTCTCGCAAGCTATCGATATCGGTGATGTTTCCGAGCTGTGCGTTTCCGGTTTCACATTGCCGGATAACCTTTGCGAAATAAACGCTCGGCGCGTCGTCGCTTATGGCTTTGTTGATCTGCGTATCCAGATAGATGTAGTTTGCCACTTGGTTGTATTTTCCTTTTGAGTCTATGCCGTTACCCTTAAGATAGGCGCGGGGGAAAATGTGATGAACGTCGCCGGAAATGTTGAGCAGATCCGAGACCTTTGTCCCATTCATAAACAAGGAGTTGCAGTTCAGGTGAATCTGAGCGGCGAGGAAGGTGTTGAACGCCGGGCTGTTTACCGACGAAGATTCCAGCTTCTGAGGAAGCGTAATACTCCAGAACGTCTCGGATAGATTCGCGGCCTCCACTTCGTTCATAAAATTGAGAAATCCCTTTTCGCTGATGCT
The DNA here is from genome assembly GCA_947626065.1 of uncultured Clostridia bacterium. Taxonomy (GTDB): domain Bacteria; phylum Bacillota; class Clostridia; order Oscillospirales; family CAG-272; genus Colimorpha_A. The sequence continues at coordinate 24,189 of CANQQT010000023.1, forward strand.
TCGCATATCCCAATCCATATTCGTTTCGGGAGAGCTGATATAGCGGGAGGTCAGGGTGGACATAACAAACCACTTTTGCACGTACCGTTTGATCTGCTCGTTGGGAATGGTCTCATCTTCTAAAAGAATCAGATACAGCGTGTAAGCGAAATCCAGCGTCATTTGAGAATTGAGCAGCTTACTTGAGGAAAATCCCGCCCCTTTGATTGCCATAATGAACTGCTCAAAGTTATATTGCTTGATAAAGCTTTGAATTCCTTTGTCCAGCTTCGCATAGGAATCCGCGACAATATCCTCCCGATATTCCTGGGTTTCAAAGTCCCTTCCGGACAGCAGACTCACAAGATCGGCCAGCTTGCCGCGGCGGAACTTATGCATAAACGAAACGCGCAGCATATCCCCGTAGTCGGGATCGTAGATGTCGTCATAGTCTTTGACAAGCCACTTGATTTTGTCGGCATAAACCGAGCTCTGAAATTCTGCGTCGTTTGCCAGTTGCGGATAAAAATCCGGCTTGGCGGCCAGATGACAGAAATAGTCGACAGCCTTTCTCATCAGTCCGCCGCCGTGGGCAGAGTCCGCGGCCATCTTCGACATGACAAAGTCGGATTGACTGAGCGCGGTGCCCTTTGAGTTGATACGGATAAAAATTTCGGTCACTTCGTCAATGTCAAGGCTGTGATCAAGCTCTATGACGCCGATCTGCCGGTTGGCGATGGCTTTGAGCTTTCCGATGGTTTCGGACAGCTCGTCAAGATCGACGGAAGGGTTGTTTTGCGCGTATTCGTTTTCAAAGGCGCGTTGCCTGAATTCGGCAGAAAAAACGGCGGAAATATCTGGGATCCACCGCTTGTCCTTCGAGTGGGAGGCGTCTTGAACGGCAAATCGCTTGGTTTCGTCTTCGGCGAGCGGATTGAAGGCAATGTAAATGCGGCCTTTTTTAAAGTCCTGATCGAGAACCTCCATCCCCGTAATGGCCGCCATCAGCGCCGTGACTCTCTGCTGCCCGTCAATCAAAACCTTTTTGCCGTTGGATTTTCCGCCGTCCTTCGTCCGGACATCGGGATTTTTCCACGTGATGATATACCCGGTGGGATAGCCGTTGTAGAGCGAATCGATGAGATCTCTGACTTGGCTTCGTTTCCATACAAAAGGCCGCTGTATTTCCGGAATGACAAAATCCTTCGCCTCGATAAGCCCCAGCACCGCGCTGATGGGATACTGCATTAACGTGAATTTCTCTCCGTTCATTGTCGTTCCTCGCAATCGTTATGTTGTTTGTTCGATAAAAGCCTCGCGAAATTTTCCTCTGAAAGAGAAAAGGGCAGGGCCGCCCCGTCCGCTTTCCGTTTGATGAAACGGCGGCTCTTTTTCACTGATTTTGAAATACAAGCGATATCGGTTTCGCCGGCCTTGAAATACAAACGTATCCGTTTTCGACGGCTTTGAAATACAAACGTATCGTTTTTTTGGCCTTGAAATACAAGAAGCCCGGAAACCGCCGTGGTTTCCGGGCTCTTTGCGGCGGCATCTTTTGGTCGCCATATTTGGTTGCGGGGGTGGGACTTGAACCTCACGACCTCCGGGTTATGAGCCCGACGAGCTACCAACTGCTCCACCCCGCGATATAAAAGGGAACGCCGAAAGAAATGTGGTGCCGGAAACCGGGCTCGAACCGGTACGATACTTACGTATCACGGGATTTTAAGTCCCGGGCGTCTGCCAGTTCCGCCACTCCGGCATTTCTCTTGGGAACGGATATTATTATACCACACAGAACGCGACTTGTCAAGAGGAAAAGAAAAATTTCCTGAAAAATGCAGATTCGCAAAATCAAAGGCGGAGCCTCTTGCGATTTTGCGAATCTGCGGCGGTAATTTTTCGCGGTTTTTTACTCTTTTCCGACGAAGGGAAGCTCCGTCATGCGCAGACGGGAGCAACCGTAAGGATAGAGCAAAATCGGCATCGGCTCCGAGAGCGGCTCGACCGAAAGCGGTATCTTCGCGCAAACCGTCTCGAATCCGTCCTCAAGTCCCCAGTCGATTTTCTGCACCTCGGCCTCCAGCATCACCGGCGGCTTTTCTCCCGAGAAGGGAATCTCGCTTACCGGCCCCCGCTTTTTCTTCAGAACGGAGGAGCAGAAGCCGTAGCTCCATTCCGAGCGGGGAAGATATTCATAGTCGCAGTAGGGAAATTTTCTTTCCACGCCCCGGTCGGTGTACTCGTACATCTTTTTCTCATAGGCAATCGGCACCGAGAAGACGAGGGAGCCGCATTTTGCGGTGTGAAGGCCGTGGGGCCGGTCGATGAAGAGCGGCTTTGTCTCAAAGCTTACCGTAAACGCCCGCTTTTCCCCCAGCGCAAAGGAAAGGCTCAGCTCCTCCTCGGTGAAGGGGATCCCGTCGAGGGTGCGGTTTTCGGCGAAGGAGGGAATCCGGATTTTGAGCGTGAAGGCCTTTTTCGCCGTGACGGTATAGTGAAGGCTGTTTTCAAAGGGATAATTTGTTTCAAGAAGCACCGTTCCTTCCTCGGCTCTCAGCTCGGAGGGAACCGGCAGGGCGCTGATAACGGTATCCCCGCTGTGAAGGAAGGTAGAAAGGGCGAATTTCGGCCAGCCTTGGTTGAAGTTGGCGGTACAGCAGCCAAAATGCGGCTCCAGCCCGAAAATATGCGCCGCCGGCCCGTTGGTGCGGAAGAGAGAGCGCCCCGGGAACTTCTGACAGGCGATCTGATTGCTCATCTGCACGTACTGATGCGCCCACATATCCTCGCTGAGCGTAGCGGGCAGGGCGTTGAAGGCGAGAAGCTCCAGCCGCTCCGCCCACTTGCTGTCGCCGGTGGCGGCATAGAGGAGCTCGTAGGAGTACATCATTTCGACGACGGAGCAGAGCTCGGTTCCCTGAATCGGACTGAGACCGGAGAGGCACTCGTCCCCGGTAATCAGCCCGACCGGCGTTCCGTTGTATTCCGAAAGAATCGAAAGAAGCCGTTCGGCGTTGTCGGTGTAGGGCTCCCCGAGAAGCTCACAGCTGACGGCCTCGTATTTCAGCATCATCATCAGGTTGACGATGTGTGTCTCCTGACGCCAGCGGTTGAGCGGCCTCTTCCAAAGCCCGGTCAGGGTGTTGTAGTCGGTTCCCTGTTCCTTGAGAATTTTGGCAAGGTCGAGAAGCCAGTCTTCTTTTTTCCGACGGTAGAGGAAATCGATGGCGATAAAGCCCTCGAACCACCGCGCCTTTCCCCAGGCAAACAGCTTGACCTCCCCGGATTTCAGCAGATCGTAGTAGTTTTTCATCACGCGATAGAGAACGCCGGGGATCCGCTCGTCGCGGGAGCAGTCGTAATAGACAGTCAGTACCTTGGAAATCAGAAGAACCGCCCATGTGTCGTAGGTTGCCCGCGCCTCCTCGCTACAGGGGCAGATCCACCCGTCCTCCTTCTGAAAGGAGAGGATGGCGTCGATGTATTTCTTTCCGCGGGCGATAAGATCCGCATCCTCCAGCAGGTAGGCGAGGGGAAGGAAGCCGTCGAGCCAGTAGGGAACCCGTTCCCAGCCCTCCCGCGCCCCGCCGATCCACGCGCTCTCCCGCACGTCGGGCCAGATTTTGTCGAGATTGCCGCTCAGCCCGGCGGCCTGAATTTCAAGCTGACGGCGAAGCCAGCCGGTCGGCTTTATTTCGTTCGAGGTGTAAAAGTCCCATTTTCCCATTCCGTTTTCCTCCCGGATGAATTTTTCTATATTGATTTTATCATAGTTTTTTTCAAAAAAACATAGGGAATATCCCTCAGCACATTGACAATATCACACTTTCGCGGTATAATAAAGCGGGAGGGATGAAAATGCTTGGAGTGGATCTTAACCGCCCGGTATTCTTTCGCTTTTCCTCGCTCCGGTTTTTCCGGGCGGGGGAGCACCATATCGACCGGGTCTGCGAGGACGACGTGTTGCTCCTCGTCTATGAGGGAGTTTTGCGCTTTGACGAGGACGGCGTCAGCCGGGAGGTCGGGCCGGGGGAGTACTATATTCAGCGGCATGGCCTGACCCAACGAGGAATCGAGCCGAGCGACGCGCCGAAGTATCTTTATATTCATTTTTCCGCCGAATGGCGGGAGGAGGCGCCGAGCGTCCTGCCGTTTCGCGGGAGCTTTGACTACGCGGGCCTGCGGCAGACGTTGGAGGAAACCGACCGGATTTCCCACGACGGGGAGGCGCCTCTTCTTCTCAAAACCGCGAAGCTCTATGAAATTCTGTCGGCCCTCTACTCCCCGCCGCCGGCCGATTCTGTGGCAGGGAAAATGGCCCGCTTCCTTGCCGGAAGGTGCGCCGAGCCCTTTTCGCTTGACCTTCTCTGCCGGGAATTTCATTTCTGCAAAAATCACGTCATTCACCTTTTCCAAAAGGAATTCGGCATGACGCCGGTGCGCTATATGAATCTTCTCCGACTGAAGGAGGCGGAATACCGCATGGAGGTAACCTCCGATTCGCTGGAAAGCATCGCCCTCCGTTGCGGCTTCCCGAGTTATTCGCATTTTTATAAGCTCTTCCTTCGCAAAAACGGCCTCAGCCCCGAGGCGTGGCGGGAGGAGCGCCGCATTGGGAAACGAACCTTGCGGGAGTAGGGAAACCGCCCAACGCGAAATTTCTCAAAAATTTTGCTGTGTCAGTCAATCACGTAAGACCAAAAGAAAAATCGGTCAATGTTTCTTGATTTCATGCGAGTTTTCGAGTATAATAGAAAGGGACTCATTCAAAAGCCGAAAGAGGAGGCCAACGGACAGCACGACGCCGACAACGGCAGTGAGAACATATTCGCCCGGTAGAACCGTATTTAGCGAGGCCAAGTAAGGAATGGAGTATAAAAATATTTTACAAGTGGATTGCCGCCAATCATTTCGTGAATGGCTCAGCGTTTATTCAGAACAAGAGACAGAATGCTGGGTTCATGTAAAACGTGGAAAGCCTGTTGATGACACCCACTTTTGGTATATTGATG
>CANQQT010000024.1 GCA_947626065.1 uncultured Clostridia bacterium
CGATCTCCCTGCTCCTTGTCGGCCTGATTCATCGCGCCGTCAATAAGGCCTACCGACTGGCCTTCCGCCTGCCGTGGGGAGCAATCGGAATCTCGGTGGTCGGCGTCTTTCTCCTCGTCTTCCTCACCATGGCCGCCGCCATGAAAAGCGCCGGGCGGGGGAGCTTGGCCGAGGCGCTGAAAAACGAAAATCTGTAGACGCGCGGCGTAAAGAGCCGCCGGAATCGGCCAAAGCCCGCGCTTTTGGGCGGAGAAAAGCCACCGTATACTTTGACAGCGGAAAGCTCCGCGTACTTTGGCAACAGAAAAGCCCCCTATACTTTGGCAACCGAAAGGCCCCGGGAATCTCGGGGCCTTTTGCGTGCCCGCCGGGCCGTTTTTCTCACCGCGTTTTCCGTTTTGTCCCTCTTTCACCGCCCATCGCGTCCGGTTCCCCCGTGCTTCCCATTTTCCCGCCGTTTCCCCGCCGCGCCGCACAGGTTTTTTTTCGTGCCATCCGTGCCGGGTCACCGCGCCGCCGACGTTCGATTCTTTTTTATCGCCGCATTTTTTCACACCCGCGTCCCAACAACTGGCCCCGCCGTGCCCGTTTTCCCCCACCGTTTCTCCTTTTTTCACTCCAATTGTAAACAAAATATGAAATTTCCCTTTTCCTCTTGACTTTTGACGCGAACTGTGTATAATGAGTATATACAGTATATACGGAGGTGATGGCGTGAATATCCTGATCGACAATAAAAGCGGAGCCCCGATCTACGACCAGATTTATTCGCAGATCAAGAGCCAGATTCTCGGGGGAGCCCTGAGAGAGGACGAGCTGCTCCCCTCGATTCGCGGGCTGGCGAAGGATCTGAAAATCAGCTTCATCACCACCAAAAGGGCCTACGAGGAGCTGGAAAAGGACGGCTTCCTCTATACCGTCCCCGGAAAGGGCTGTTTTGTCGCAAAGAAAAATCCCGCGCTGATGCGGGAGGAGAATCTTAAAAAGATTGAAGAACACATCGACGAAATCGTGCGGCTGGCCGCCGCCTGCGGACTCAGCAGGGAAGAGCTGGCGGGAATGGTATCGTTCGGAATGGAGGAGCTGAAATGAACGCAATTGAGATTTCCGACCTGACAAAAAGCTACCGCGACTTCACGCTGGGCCGCCTGAGCCTGACCCTCCCCGCCGGATGTATCCTCGGCCTCGTCGGGGAAAACGGAGCCGGGAAAACCACGCTTTTTAAACTCCTCCTCGGACTTGTCCCGGCGGACGAAGGAAAAATTTCCCTCCTCGGAAGGGAAAACGGAGCGGCCCTGCCGGAGGTGAAGGAGGAGATCGGCGTCCTGCTCAGCGACGTCGGAATCCCCGAGGCCTTCACGGTGAAACAGGTCGGGAAGGTGATGAAGGGCGCCTACCGAAACTGGGAGGAGGAGACCTTCCGGGGATTGCTTGCCCGCTTTTCTCTGCCGGAGGGGAAGCCCTTCCGGGAATTTTCCCGTGGGATGAGAGCCAAGCTCGGCCTCGCCGTCGCGCTTTCCCACCGCCCGCGCCTGTTGTTGCTCGACGAGCCGATGGCGGGACTCGACCCCATCGCGAGGGAAGAGGTGATCGACCTTCTCACCGAATTCACAAGGGAGGAGAACCACTCGGTTCTGATTTCCTCCCACATCGTAAGCGATCTCGAAAGACTCTGCGATTACGTGGCCTTTCTCAGGCACGGAAGCCTGCTTCTCTTCGGGGAAAAGGATCGACTGCTTGAGGAATACGGCCTGATACAGGGGAGCGGGAAAGCGCTCGACGCACTGCCGCCCGAAGCCCTCTGCGCAAGGAAGGACGGCCCCTACGGCTCGGAGGCCCTTGTCAAAAAGGAAAAGTTATCGCCCGAAACCGTCGCCGGGAAGGTCAGCCTCGAAGAACTCTTCGTGTTTATGGCAAGGGAGGGGAAAAAATGAAAACACTGTTGCTGAAGGAATGGTATACGGCAAGGGTAAGCTTCCTTTCCTATTGTCTACTCTCCCTCGTCTTTCTCACCGTCTCCCTCTTCGCCTTTCATATCTTTTTCGTCCTCTATCCCGCCTGTATCCTCGGCGGAATCTTCCAGATCTCCCTCCTCAGCTACGACGAAAAAAACGGATGGCTGTCGTATGGGGCCACCCTGCCGTATACAAGAAGACAGCTCGTTGAGGCCAAGTATCTGGCGGGGCTGATTCCCCTCCTCGCTTCGTTGCTTGTCCCACTGCTTTTGCAGGGAGGAAGAGCCCTTCTTGCGGGAGGAATCGACGGGCGGGAGCTGTTCGCCGTCCCGGTTCTGGCGCTCTGCGGAGCGGCCTGCAGCTCCCTTTGCCTGCCGGTGGTCTTCCGGTACGGAGCCAAAAAGGGCGGATTCGTCTATTACCTGATGGTCGGCACGCTCTGTGGGGCAAGCGGTGCGATGGCCCTGAAAAAGGATGGCGCGGGAAGGGGATTCTTCGCGTGGATAACCTCCCTGCCGTGGTCGGTTCTGCCGGGCATTACCCTCGCGTCGATCCTCCTTCTTCTCCTCTCCTTCGCCCTGTCGGTGCGCTTTTTTGAGAAAAGGGAGCTGTAGAAAGGCGTCCCCGCGCGAAAACGCGGCCAAATTCTCCACCGCCCGGCGCTATCGCAAAAAGCGACTCCCGGCCACGGAAACCGCACCCCCACCCCCGATTTCCCGCCGCTTTTGCGCAAAGGGAAGCGGGACTTGACATTCCCACGGAATGTGGTATAATATCGGTTGAAAAACCGTCATCGCAGACAAAGAAGGAGGTTTTATCCTTGCGACTGGAGCTTGTTGACATTGAAAAATCGTTCGGAGAAAAAAGAGTACTGAAGGGAATCTCCCTGACGGCGGAGGGCGGAAGAGCCTTCGGCCTGCTCGGAAGGAACGGAGCCGGAAAGACGACGACGCTGAGGATTCTGATGGGCGTCATCTCCTCCGACGCGGGAAAGGTTCTCTTCGACGGAAGGCCGGAAGGCCTGTCCTCCGAACGCTTCGGCTATCTGCCGGAGGAGCGCGGACTTTATCCCAAAAAGAAAATTTTCGACCAGCTGGTCTATTTCGCCACCTTGAAGGGAATGCGTACCCGGGAGGCGGAAAAGGCGGTCGATTATTGGCTGGGAAGGCTCGGAATGAGCGAATACAAAAACAAGAGGCTCGACACCCTCTCCAAGGGCAATCAGCAGAAAATCCAGCTGATCACCGCCCTCGCCCACGATCCCGAAATCGTCATCCTCGACGAGCCCTTTTCGGGACTTGATCCCGTCAACGCGAGACTGCTCAAGGACGTGGTGCGGCAGACCATCGCGCGTGGCAAAATCGTCCTCTTTTCCTCCCATCAGATGAACTATATCGAGGAATTCTGCGACGAAATCGCCATCCTCAACGGCGGGAAAATCGTCCTGTCGGGAGGGCTGGACGCCATCAAAAGAAGTTATCCCCGCAACCGGCTGGCCGTGCGCTCCCTCGAAGGGGAGAGAATCGCCGCCGATTTCGGCCCTGCCTGCGAGAGAATTTCGGAAAACGAGCTGTTACTCACCCTGCCCGACCCGGGAAAGAAGGCTGAAACGATGAAAATGCTCTCCGAAAAGTACGATATCGACGGGGTAAGCGTCAGCGAGCCTTCCCTGAACGACATTTTCGTTCAGTACGCGGGCGGACAGGAATAAGGAGGTGCCGATGTGAAAGCCTTTCGTAAAATTTTAAAATTCGAGCTGAAAAATTACCTGACCAATAAGGTCTATCTGGTGCTGACGGTTCTGCTGGTCCTGCTGATCGCCGTCGTGATGTTCTTCCCGCGCATCGCCGGGGCCTTTAAGGGAGGGGAGGAGAACCCCACCGACTGGGAAAATCTGCCGGTAATGCTCCTCGTCGGGGAGGAAAACTGGGAGGAGACGACGAGGCCGATGCTCGTCGATTCCTTCGCCGCCGCCTTTCCGGAGTATCGGATCGTTCCCCTTGCCGACCTGGAGAAAGCAAAGGAAACGCTGCTTGCCGGGGAAGCGGAATGCGCCGTCGCGCTGGAGTCCCCCGAAAGCTACACCTATTACGTCAATAATCTCTCCCTCTACGATTCCAACATCGAATTCGTCGACGCCGTCCTCTCGCAGCTCACCCGCGTAAGCGCCATGATTACGGCGGGAATGACGCCGGAGGAAGCGGAAGAGGCGCTGGTCGGAAGGGTCGTTACCGGGAACACCGTCTCCCTCGGAAAGAATCAGGCCGAAAACTTCTTCTATACCTACATTATGATTTTCGCCCTGTATATGGTGATTATCCTCTACGGCCAGATGGTCGCCACCGGCGTTGCCACCGAAAAAAGCTCCCGCGCCATGGAGCTGTTGATTACCAGCGCCGGAACGAATTCCCTGATGTTCGGGAAGGTCATCGCCGCCTGCCTCGCCGGGTTGATTCAGATCGTCGCCGTCTTCGGCTCGGCGCTCCTCTTCTATCGACTCAATCTGTCGGCGTGGGGAGACAATTTCCTCGTGCAGTCGATTTTCGCCATGCCGGTGAATCTCTTCCTCTATATGCTGGTCTTCTTTGTCCTCGGCTTCTTCATCTACGCCTTCCTCTACGGAGCGGTCGGATCGATGGCCTCAAGGCTGGAGGATATCAACACCTCCTCGACGCCGATCACCATGCTCTTTATCATCGGATTTTTCGTCGTCGTCTTCTCGATGACCAGCGGGGACACCGAAAGCCTACTGCTCAAGGTCTGCTCCTTCATCCCCTTCACCTCCCCGATGGCGATGTTTACGAGAATCGCGATGAGCACCGTGCCGTGGGTGGAAATCGCCCTGTCGATTCTGATTCTGCTCGCCTCGGTTATCGGGGTCGGGGTGGTCTCGGCGAAAATCTACCGCGTCGGTGTCCTGCTCTACGGAACCCCGCCCAAGCTCGGAAAGATGCTGAGGGCGGTTCTGCGGACGAAATAAGAGAAAAAACGAAAAAAGGCTGTGCCGGGTTCCGGTATACAGCCTTTTTTGATTGCCTGTGAGCGCTCCGGCGGAGAAGAATTTTCCCGTCAAAGGGAAATTCCCGTTAAAAGAAAATCCCCGCCAAAAGGAGAATGAACTGACCCCAAAAAGTTAGACAAAGTTAAAATAAAGATTTTGTGAAAACTGAACATTAAGCGACGGAAATGGCTTGAGATCTGTGTTTTGCAGGTGTCAGGCCATTTAGTTTTAGCTTGATCCTGCGGTTGTTGTAATAGTCCAGGTACTTGACCAATTCCGCGCGGAATTGGTCAAGGGAATCAAAATCCTGCAAATACAGCAGTTCGGTTTTCAGGATTCCAAAGAAGTTTTCCATAACGGCATTATCCAAACAGTTGCCCTTGCGGCTCATACTTTGCCGGATTCCTTTGTCTTTCAGCATTTTCTGATACTGTTTGTGCTGATACTGCCAGCCTTGATCAGAATGTAGGATCAAATTTGTACCTTCCGGTATCTTCTGAAACGCTTGCTCCAGCATTTCCGTTACCATACCGAGCACCGGTCTGTCGTAAATCGTGTAAGAGACGACGTCTTCGCTGTACAAATCCAGGATAGGTGACAGATACAGCTTTTGTCCGAACATACTGAATTCCGTTACATCTGTCACCCACTTCTCATCGGGCTTTTTCGTACTGAAATCTCTGTTCAGCAGATTCGGTGCAATTTTACCTACTTCGCCTTTATAAGAGCGATATTTCTTCATCCTGACTTTACATACCAGTCCCATCTCTTTCATAAGACGTTGTACCGTCTTGTGGTTGATGATGTATTCCCGGTTATGCAATTCTTTGGTGATCCGTCTGTAGCCGTATCTGCATTTGTTTTCTGCAAAAATAGCGGAGATTTCTTCTTTCACTTTCTTGTATTTATCTTCGTCTGTCCTGTGTTTTGTGTAATAGTAATAGGTGCTGCGAGGGATTCCGGCAACGTCAATGAGCAGCGATACCTTAAATTCATGCCTTAGCTCCCAAATCACTTGTGCTTTTTCTCTTGCCGTACCCTTTCGGTAACCAAGGCATTCAATTTTTTTAAGTAGGCATTCTCCGCTCTTAATCGTTGTACCTCGTCAATTAGGTCTTCCTCTACTTTTTTATCCAGCTTTGGAGGTCTGCCTTTCTTTACTGCCGAGACTCGTCCTCGCCGCTCAATATACAGCCCTTCCGGGCCTTCTTCTAAATAGATGCGTTCCCATTTCGCAACAAGTTTGTGATCCGCAACTTCGTACTCCCTTGCTGCTTCCCGATAGCTTAACTTCTCTTTTTGCATGGTCTCCACAACCATTTGCTTGAATTCTCCTGTATACCTTTTGTTTGGCACTCCTTTTGGCATAAAAATGCCCCCTTTCGTTAGACTTTAATTTCGGTATATCTCTATTATACCACATTGTCTAATAAAAGGGGAGCATTTCAGAATCCCGTTAAAGGGAATCTCCGTTAAAAGAAATCCCACCGAGGGGTATCCCTCCGCCGCGTTATTCCGGCGCGGAAGCTCCGTCCTCCGGCGCGCCCTCCTCCGAAAGCTTTTTCAAAATATCCCGGTCGGCGGGGCAGAAGTCATAGTCCCCGATTTCCGAGGGGGAAATCCAGCGCAGCTCGACGTGCTCCAGCGCCTGAGGCCGCCCCACCGCAATATCGGCACGGTAGAGGGTCAGACGGACGGTGATATCGGGGTATTCGTGGAGAACGGTGAGGAAAATATCGCGGGGCCGGACGGTGACGGCGAGCTCCTCCCGGCATTCCCGGATAAGCGCCTCCTCCCCGGTTTCCCCCGGCTCGACCTTGCCGCCGACAAATTCCCACAAAAGGCCGCGAGCCTTCTGCGGGGGACGCTTGGCGATCAGAAATTTGCCGCCCTCGAAAATCAAAGCGGCGGAGACGTCAACGGTTTTCATGAAATTTTCCTTTCCTTTCGTGAGAAAATCCGGAAGCCGGAAGCCGCCCAGCGTCCCGCCCTCAGGAAGGGAGGAGAAGGTCAGGCGCTCCCCGGTGACGGGGTGGGGGAAGGTGAGGCGGTATGACCAGAGCGCGGGGGTATTCCGGGTCAGCATGGGCGAGGACTCTACCCGAACCATGCGTTCGTCCCCGGATTCCTGAATTTGGTCGGCCTTTGCGGGAACCCGGTTTCCGTTCTCAAGCTTTTGCATTTGGCCGGTTTCCGTATCCCCCCGGCGTCCGCTCTCGGCCTCATGAGTTTTCTTTGATTCTACGCTACCCCGGCGCTTTTCCGCAAGTCCCTGAATTTTATCGGATTCTATCGGAACCCGGGTCACATTCTCAAATTCTTGCATTTGGTCGGCCTCCGCCCGCGCTCCTCCGTAACTCCGATCCCCGATGAGAGGAAGCCCACGGGAGGAAAACTGGACGCGGATCTGATGCGTCCGCCCGGTGTGAAGCCGCACAAGGACAAGCGCCCGCCCGTTTCCTGTAGCAAGGACTTCATAGGCGAGGGAGGCCTCCTTCACCCCCTTGCGCATCCGGTCGACGACGAAGGTCTTGTTGCGCCTGACGTCGTGAAAGAGAAGATCGGAAAGCACGCCCTCCCGCTTCTCCGGAATCCCCGAAAGGAGCGCCAGATATTCCTTGACGCAGACGGCCTTGTCGGTGAGGGAAGAGGAGAGCTTCCCGGCCGTCCCCCGGTCGAGGGAAAGCACCGTCACCCCGCCGACGTCCCGGTCGAGCCGCTGAACCGCCCCGACGAAGGAGGCCCCGATCTGCTCCCGAAGAAGGGCCGGGAGATTCCTTTCGCGCGGCGATTCCTGCGAAAGAAGCCCGACCGGCTTCACCGCCACGGCGAGGAAGGTGTCGCGGAAGAGAAGGGGAAGTGTCGGCCTCGAAGGAAGGGAGGCGGCCCCGCGCATCTCAGTCATCGGCGCGGGAGGCGAGGAGGTTGACGTAACGGCGGTAGAAGGCCTCGTATTCGCCATTATCGAGGGCCTCGCGGATCTTCGCCATCAGCTCGTTGTAGAAATAGAGGTTGTGCAGAACGCAGAGCCGCATTCCCAGCATTTCGTTTACCTTGAGAAGGTGGCGGATGTAGGCACGGGAGTAACGGCGGCAGGTCGGGCACTGACAGCTCGGGGAAATCGGGTTCGGGTCGGTCTTGTAGCGTTCGTTCAGAATCGTCAGCTTTCCTTCCCACGTGAAGAGGTTTCCGTGCCGGGCGTTGCGGCTCGGCATTACGCAGTCGAAGAAGTCGACGCCGCGATAGACGGCCTCCACAATGTTCTGAGGCGTGCCGACCCCCATCAGATAGCGGGGCCGATCCTTGGGAGCGTGCGGCTCGACCGCTTCGATGATGGCATACATTTCCTCCGCCGTCTCCCCGACGGCGAGGCCGCCGATGGCGTAGCCGTCAAGGTCAAGCTCGGCGATCCGCTTCATGTGATCGATACGCAGATCTTCGTAGGTACAGCCCTGATTGATGCCGAAGAGAAGCTGATTCTTGTTGATGGTCTCGGGAAGGGAATTCAGCCGCGTAAGCTCGGCCCGACAACGGACAAGCCAGCGGTAGGTGCGGTCGCAGGAGGCCTTGGCATAGCGGTATTCGGCGGGATTGGCGACGCATTCGTCGAAGGCCATCGCAATCGTGGAGGCGAGATTCGACTGAATCGCCATCGATTCCTCCGGCCCCATGAAAATCCGTTTGCCGTCGATGTGGGAGTTGAAGGTAACTCCTTCCTCGGTGATTTTGCGGAGCTTGGCGAGGGAAAAGACCTGAAATCCGCCGGAGTCGGTGAGAACAGGCCGATCCCAGTTGAAGAAGCGGCGGATTCCTCCCATGTCGTGAATCAGACGGTCGCCGGGGCGGATGTGGAGGTGGTAGGTGTTGGAAAGCTCCACCTGACAGCCGAGCTCGTAGAGGTCGGCGGTCGATACGCCGCCGCGAATGGCGGCGCTGGTGCCGACGTTCATGAAAACGGGGGTCTGAATGGTGCCGTGAACCGTCTCAAAGACGCCGCGCCGGGCGGAGCCTTCGGTTTTCAAAAGTGTAAATTTAGCCATGCGGTGTTGCCTGCCTCCGCCGTAGCGGAGGGCTCTCCTTGTCGGTAGTCATGCGGAAGAAAACGTGTCCCGAAACGGGAATTTTCCCCGGTTGGTAATAAGCGCGGAAGAAAATGTGTCGCGGGGAGAAAATCTCGCCGGTCGCGCGGAAGAAAGCACCTTCCGAACCCGGAAGCCTCATCCTGCGGAAGCCGTGCGGCCCGGAAAGGCGCGGACGCGGTCAGCTTCTCTCAAACCGCTGTTCAAACTGCTTTTTCGTCATCTCAAAGGCGACGGGCCGCCCGTGCGGACAGAATTTGATCTCCGGGCGCGTGAGCACCTGTTCGGCAATCCAGCGAACCGTCTCGGGAAGGTCTTCCCTCCCGCCCTTGACCGCCGCCTTGCAGGAGGCTTGATAGAGCGCCTTTTCGTAAATCCGGTCGCGGGAGGTCGCCACGTCGCCGGTGCCCGCCGCGAGGGAGGCGGCCAGCTCAAGAAGCATTTCGCCGCTCTGGGAAGGGGAAAGGGCGGAGGGATGCTGTAAAATCGCCACGGTGTTTCGCTCCTCTCCCTCCGCGAAGGCGAAGCCGATTTTTTCGAGCTCGGTGCGGAAATCGCAGAGGGCGGCGTATTCCGGAGGGGAAATGCGGAGAATCAGCGGGATAATCAGAAGCTGAGCCGCCGGGTCGCCGGTCTTCATGTTCTGCTTCATCTTCTCGAAAAGAATCCGCTCATGCGCCGCGTGCTTGTCGATGATCAGCATCGAGTCGGTCAGCTCCACGAAGATGTAACAGTTGAAAACCACCCCGGCGATCCGGTACCACGGAAGGGGAAGCGGCTCCCCCGGAACGGCCTCACGACCGTTTTCCTCAGAGGAAAAGCCACCGCCGCGCGAGGTGAGCGGAGGAAGGGAAATGTTCGGCTCCTCCTCCCCCAAAAAGGGGCTGTCCTCAAAGACGGGGGTCTCTTTTTGGGATTTCCTTTCCCCGTCGGCCCCGATTCCGACCCCGCGGGTACCGTTTCCGACGCCGGGAATACCGGCCCCCGAAGGCCCGGCCCCGGTTTCGCTTCCGGTCGCGGAGGCGCCGTTTCCGGTTCCGAAAAGACCGGTACTTCCCATGCCGGAAGAGTCTTTGCCCGCCGTGCCGTCACGGTAGACGCCGCCTCCGGAAATCCCGGCCCCGGCGCCGCTTTCCCCGGCCCCGTTTCCCGATGCGCCGAAAGGCGTCGAAAAGTTTTTACCGTCGGCGCCGCCTCCGGAAAATGCCCCGTTCTGCCCCGGGCGGGAATCCCGCGGCGCGGCAGGGACGCCGTCGGGGGAGCGGTCATCGGGAATTTCGGGCCGTAGCGTGCTGTGAAGGGTGATCTGATCGTATTTCGCGCTCAGCCGGTCGCGGTCGTCGGCGATGGCCGTCGCCTCCTCCTCAGTGCCGACCTTGGCGCTGATGATTTCGCTGTAAAGCCGGTAGCTGTCACCGGTGAGACGGGTGGTGATCGGCCCGTCGATTTCGGGACGGTGGATTTTGCTGGCAAGGGTGTTGCGGACGGCGCAGTAGACGGCGTTGAAAACCGGGCGGTCGTTTGAAAATTTGACCTCCATCTTCTGGGGATGAACATTGACGTCGACGAAGGCGGGGAAAATCTGAATGTTCAGAACACAGCAGGGGAAGCGGTCGGAGGGAATGTAGGAGGAAAAGGCCTGTTCCGTCGCCGCAAGGGCGGTCTGACACTTGACGTACCGACCGTTGATGAAGAAATTTTCATAGTTGCGGTTGCCCCGGCAGTTCTCGGGAGAGCCGATGAAGCCGGAAACCGCGATGCCCTCGGTCATATCGTCGACGGGAATCGTCTTTTTGGCAAAATCCCGACCCAGCACGGAATAGATGACGTTTAAAAGCTTGCCGTCCCCCGCCGTCTGGAAGCGGAGGGAGCCGTCGGTGATGAAGCGGAAGGAAATATCGGGACGGGAAAGGGCGATCTTCTCGACGACGGCGGCGACGGCGGCGGTCTCGGAGGCGTCCCGTTTCAGGAATTTCCGACGGGCGGGGACGTTTTCAAAGAGATCCTCTACCGTCACGGTGGTGCCGACGGGACAGCCGACCTCCTCCACGGAGAGGATTTTTCCCGCCTCGCAGAGGAGCAAGGTGCCGACGTCCAGCTCGGCCTTCCGCGTCAGAATTCGGAAGCGGGAGACGCTGCAAATGGCCGCCAGAGCCTCCCCCCGGAAGCCGAGGGTGCAGATCCCGTTCAGGTCGGTTTCGGCCTTGATTTTGCTTGTCGCATGGCGGAGAATGCAGAGCTTGGCGTCCTCCGCAGACATCCCGCAGCCGTCGTCGGTGACGCGGATGAGGGAAACGCCGCCGTTCTTGATTTCCACGGTCACGCGGGAGGCCCCGGCGTCGATGGCGTTTTCGGCAAGCTCCTTGACGGCGGAGGCGGGGCGGTCGACCACCTCGCCGGCGGCGATGAGATTGGCAATCTGCGGCTCAAGCACGTTGATGATGCCCATAAAAATACCTCGGTTTCGGTGATTTTTGGTGGAAGGGAAGAAAGAGGCCTGCGCCTCAAAGGCAGGGGAGCCTACGAGGGAAGGCGCGGAAAGGGAGCATGGAAAAGCCGGTGCGCCGTGGAATTGCACGCCACACACAAGTGCCTTCGCTGTGTGGGCACTGTGTGGGCACTGTGTGGGCACTGTACGGACACTGTACGGACACTGTACGAGCACTATGCGGACACTGTGTGGGCAATGTATAGGCACTGCGTATGCGCTGTGTAAGCGTTGTGTAGGCATCGGAATGAGGCTATTCAGGCACCGCGTCAGCGCCGCTAACCCCGCGCCGCTCAGTCGGCCAGCTTTTTCAGCTCTACCAAAAGATTCAGAGCCTCCACGGGGGTAAGAAGGTTGACGTCGGTGTTTTTCAGCTTTTCCCGAACCTCCGCGGCCTTGAAGTCCTCAAAGGTGATGGCGGCGTCCACCTCCGGCGGGGGAGGGGCCGCCCGGCCGTTCTCCTCATCCAGCTTTTTCAGAATTTCCCGCGCCCGGCGGAGAACGTCGTTCGGAACACCGGCCAGCTTGGCCACCTCGATGCCGTAGCTTTCGTCGGAGGCGCCCTTGACGATTTTCCGGAGGAAGGTGATGTCGTCTCCCTTCTTCCGGGCGGCAATGTTGTAATTGACGACGCCGTCGATTTCCTTTTCAAGAACGGTAAGCTCGTGATAGTGGGTCGCAAACATCGTTTTCGCTCCGATCTTCTTACCGGCGGAATATTCGGCGACGGCGCGGGCGATGCTCATCCCGTCGAAGGTGGAGGTTCCCCGACCGATTTCGTCGAAGATGATCAGACTCCGCCGGGTGGCGTTTTTCAGAATGTAGGCGACCTCGTTCATCTCCAGCATAAAGGTGGAGGTGCCGGAGGCAAGGTCGTCGGAAGCGCCGACCCGCGTGAAAATCTTGTCGACAATGCCGATCCGCGCCTCCTTGGCCGGAACGAAGGAGCCGATCTGCGCCATCAGGGTAATCAGGGCGACCTGCCGCATATAGGTGGATTTTCCCGCCATGTTCGGGCCGGTGATCAGCGCCAGCCGGTTGTGGTTGGTGTCGAGAAGCGTGTCGTTCGGAACGAAATAGCCGTCCTGCGAAAAGCGCTCCACCACCGGGTGACGGCCCTCCCGGATCTGAATCGTGTTGCCGTATTCGATTTCGGGACAGCAGTAGCCGTAGCGGGCGGCGACGTCGGCCAGACTGATGTAGCAGTCGAGCTTGGCGAGGAGGGAAGCGCTGTTCTGCACCCGCCCGACCTCGGCGGCCACCTTGTCCCGCACCTGCGTGAAAAGCTCGTATTCCAGCGCGTTCAGCCGGTCGGAGGCCCCGAGAATCAAGCTCTCTTTTTCCTTCAGCTCCTCGGTGATGAAGCGCTCGCCGGTCGTCAGCGTCTGCTTGCGTATGTAGCGGTCGGGAACCTGCGAGAGGAAGGACCTCGATACCTCAATGTAGTAGCCGAAAACGCGGTTGAAGGAGACCTTCAGATTGCGGATGCCGGTCTTTTCCCGCTCCTCCTCGGCGATTTTTTCAATGTAGCTCTTGCCGTCGTGGACAATGCTGTAGAGCTCGTCGGCCTCGGCGTTGTAGCCGCGCCGGATAAAGCCGCCTTCCCGAAGAGAGAAGGGCGGGTCGTCGACGATGGCGTTGTCAATCAGCTCCCGGATATCGGAAAGGTCGTCGAGGAAGGCGTGAATATCGCGGAGCTCCTCGGAGGTAAACTCCGCCGTCAGCTCCTTGATTTCGGGGAGAAGCGCGGCGGTGGAGGAAATGGCCCGCAGATCCCGCGCGGAGGCGGTGCCGTAGACGAGACGGGTCATCAGACGGTCGAGGTCGAGGACGTGCTTCAACTGTTCGGAAAGCTCCTCCCGCGCCATAAAGGAGCCGTTCAGCTCCGCGACGGCACGCTGACGCCGTCCGATGGCATAGGCGTTGACGAGGGGCTGTTCCACCCAGCGGCGGAGAAGCCGCGCCCCGGCGGAGGTTTTGGTTCGGTCGAGAACCCAGAGAAGGGAGCCCTTTTTCTCCTTGCTCCGCATCGTCTCGCAGAGCTCAAGATTCCGCCGCGTCGAAAGGTCAAGCTCAAGATACTGCCCGTCGTCGGTGAGAGTAAGGCCCGAAATGTTCGGGGAGTCGGTCATCTGCGTCTTCATGATGTAGGTGAGAAGCGCCCCGATGGCGCAGATGACGGCGTTCCCCTTTTCCTTCGCTTCCCGGGCGTCGCTGCCGAATTGCTTGGTGACGGCGGCGAGGCAGGAGGCGTAGGAGAAGCGGTCGGCCTGATTTTCCGTGAGATAGGGGTGGAGGCGCTGGGAAACGTATTCCTGAATCCGGGGATAGTCGGAGAGGGAGGTGTTGACGATCAGCTCCTTCGGCTGATAGATGCCGAGCTGATTGAGAATCCGGTCGACGGCGTCCTTCCCCTCGATGAGAAGGGCCGACATTTCCCCCGTCGAGACGTCGACAAAGGCCATCCCCGCGCCGGTATCCTCAAAGCAGAGAGCGCAGAGAAAGTTGTTCTGCTCCCCGTCGAGCTGGGTGTTGTCGATGACGGTGCCGGGGGTCACTACCCGCACGATATCCCGCTTTACCAGCCCCTTGGCCTTGGCCGGGTCTTCCATCTGCTCGCAGATGACGACCTTGTAGCCCTTCGCCACAAGACGCCCGATGTAGGTGTCGGCGCTGTGAAAGGGGACGCCGCACATGGGGGCGCGTTCCCCCTCGCCGCAGGCCCGCCCGGTCAGGGTGAGCTCCAGCTCTCTTGCGACGGTCTGCGCGTCCTCGTAGAACATTTCGTAGAAATCGCCGAGGCGGTAGAAGAGAATGGCGTCGCGGTAGCGGTTCTTGATTTCAAGGTATTGCTGCATCATCGGAGTGACTGCCATGGTACTTGTCCGCGGCTCCCCGGTGCGGGAAGCCTTCCTTTCTTATGATGGAAAATGCGCGGGAGGAAAATCGGAGAAAAAGCGGTCGGGGAAAGCCGGGGGAAAGAGCCACAGGGCAACCCTGCCGGGAAAACGCAAAATTTTCACCGGGAAACCCGGAGAAGAGGGACACTGCTTCCCCCAAAAACAGAGAATCGTGTCGCCCAAAGGCCCGTCTTGCGGAAAAATCAGAAAATCGTGCGCCTGCTCAAATTCAGCGGGAGGAAATCCCCTCCTGCCCGGGGGTCAGCGTTCCCGCGAGGGAATAGGCCTCGGCGGAGGTGACGGTGAGGAGGACGAAGCGCCCGATGAGCTCCTCTCCGCCGGAGAAGTGAACGAGGCGGTTCTTTTCGGTGCGCCCGCTCAAAAGCGAAGGGTCGGTTTTGCTTTTCCCCTCCACCAGAACCCGCACGGTACTGCCGACCGCCGCGCGGTTCTTCTCAAGGGAAATTTCGTTTTGAACGGCAAGAAGACGGGAAAAACGCGAGGCCTTTACCTCCTCCGGAACCGGCTCCATTTTCTCGGCGGGCGTGCCGCGCCGGGGAGAGAAGAGGAAGGAGAAAAGAGCGTCGTAGCGAACCGTGCGGAGGAGGGAAAGGGTGTCCTCAAAATCCTCCTCCGTCTCGGTGGGAAAGCCGACGATGACGTCGGTCGAAAGGGCGACGTCGGGGATTTTTTCCTTCAAATAGGAGATCAGGGAGAGATAGGAGGAGGCCGTGTAGTGCCGGTTCATCTTTTCGAGAATGCGGTCGGAGCCCGACTGGAAGGGGAGGTGGAATTGCTTCACGATTTTCGGGTGGCAATCCTCCCCGCAGTGGGAGGCGATGACGTCGACGAGGCCGCGGGTGGCGTCCTTCGGATGACTGGTCATGAAGCGAATCCAATAATCCCCCTCGATGCGGCAGATATCGGAAAGAAGGTCGGAGAAGCCGTAGTCGGTATAAAGCCCGTGCCCGTAGGAGTTGACGTTCTGTCCCAAAAGCATGATTTCGCGACAGCCGCCGGCGACAAGCGTGCGGATTTCGGCAAGAATATCCTCCTTTTTCCGGCTCCGCTCTCGGCCCCGGACGTAGGGGACGACGCAGTAGGTGCAGAAATTGTTGCAGCCGTACATGATGCTGACGAGGGCGCGGAAGGGAGCCTCATGACGGACGGGAAGCCCCTCCGCCACAGGAGGGCAGACCTCTTCGTCGGGGTAAAAGGCCCGGCGGCGGGTGGTAAGCGCCGTGGCAAGATAGAGGGGAAAGTTTTCGGGATGGGAGGTGCCGAAGAGAAAATCCACG
Organism: uncultured Clostridia bacterium; assembly: GCA_947626065.1. Lineage (GTDB taxonomy): Bacteria > Bacillota > Clostridia > Oscillospirales > CAG-272 > Colimorpha_A. The sequence goes on from CANQQT010000024.1 coordinate 15,722, forward strand.
TAGGGATAGCGGTTCTTCACGTCGTTCAGACGGTGCTCCTGCGCCACCATACAGCCGCAGAGACAGACCACGGCGTCGGGGCGGGCCTCCTTGACGTGCTTCAGTTGGCCGGTCAGGGAAAGGGCCTTCAGCTCCGCGTGCTCACGCACCGCGCAGGTGTTGTAGATGAAGAGCTCGGCCTCCTCGGGATTTTCGGTAAAGGCGTAGCCCAGATCCTGCGCCATGCCCGCCAGCCGTTCGCTGTCCGCCTCGTTCTGCTGACAGCCGAAGGTGCGGATAAAGACGCCGGGGCGGCGGCCCGTCTTCCGCAAAAAGGAGGCGGTAAAGGCCCGCACCTGTTCCTTGGCCTCGGTAAGAGTTCTGTTTTCGGTCATATCTTTTCTTCCTGTCGATGAGTCGTACCCGGTGCGCGGGGAAGCCGCGCTTTTCCGGGCCTTTTTGAATTTTTCGGGAATTTTCGGGCGGATTCCTCCCTCCCTCGCGTTTTCCCGGAAAAAGGCTCTCTATATTCTATTATACCTCAAATTTTCTTTAATGTCAATTCATCGGCGGAGATTGACAAAAATAAAAATCGGTGTTATAATGGAAAAAAGAAAGCTCAGATAGGGCAGCGGTCAATTTTACAATGAAGCAAGGAGGAAAATGAAGTGAAAAAAATGATAACGTGGGCTTTAACGGCTATGATGACGGCGTCCTGCTTTCTGCTCGCTGGCTGTCATCAGGCAAAGGACGTAAAAAAGTATGACCGTTACGAGATCTTATTGTTGGCCGACAACGCACCCGGAGGGGGGTATAGACGACCTCTCCACGCCGCCGGTGTATTCTTTGTTTGACGGCAAGACAACCCAATGCCTTGACGTTAAAACAAAAAAGACCATTTCCGTAGCGGGAAACACTTACGAGTGTTATCTGAAAAGTAAGAGTACAAGAAGAACGTGGGTACACGGAAAGGATTCCTATGAAGCCGACTCCGACAGCGTGTTTATCGATCTGGATTCAAAGACCGGGAAGCTTCTGCGTTATTCGGTTGTTCAGGACGGAGTCAATCCCGCGTATGAGGCGGAGGTGAACAAATATTCCAGCGAGGAAGAGTTTACCGCATACGCCAAAAAGATGATGGTTCCGTATGATTCGACCGAGGACTGTGAGGTGGAGGTCCGGACAACGCTGATGAAGCATATCGATCGGTTTGATTGCTACAATACCGACCGTACGGTCGAGGGATACGTTAGAGAAGAAAACTATCCGCAAGCCTATGCGGAATACACCTTCACCTTTTATAAAACCTTTGCGGGAGTAAGGCGATACGATACAAGCTCGATAACGATTAAGAATACCGGAGAAATCAGCGATATTCACGTTGAAACGGGGGACGAGCTCTATGAGCCGTTTGCCGATTCCGATATTCCGATCGATATGGAGCAGGCGAAAAATCTGGCAAAGGAAGCCGTAAAAAAGGCGCTTGAGAAAGAGCAAATTTCCAGTAAAGACCGCGACGGCAACGATTCGTTTACGATCGCATATGAGCCGTACACAGTCGCGACCAACGACGGGGAATTGTGGCTCCTTTTGGGCACGGTTGTTCGCTCTCAAATCGAAGGCTTGGGAGGGTTCTCAAGCCGATATGACTATTGCTTCAAGCTCGCGGAGCTGACCGATTCGGCAAACGAAAACGAAACGGATTCTTTTGTAACGGCGGAATCTGCTTCCATGCCATAAAAAAACGGCGCATAGCCGCAGAAAACTATAACATAATTCCGGCGCGCCATCGCGCCGCACACGGAGAAAGCGCCCGCGCCCCTTCCACTTTTCCGTGCGACAAAAACGAGGCGCGCGGAAATCTTTTGAAAGGGTATGATAGGAGAGAATCCATCATACAAGATACCATGCTGTATATCATCGACACCGCAAACATTGAAAAAATCTCATACTGCGTCAGCACCTTCCCCATCGCCGGAGTGACGACCAATCCCACCATCATTTCACGGGAGAAGGCCGACTTCTTCGCGCTGATCAAGGGAATTCGCGATATCATCGGGAAGGAGAGAATGTTTCACATCCAGCTGACCGGGGACACCGCCGACAAAATGCTGAGGGAGGCGGAAATTCTCCGGGGCGTCGTCGGGGACAACCTCTACGTCAAGATCCCGATTTCGGAGGAGGGACTCAAAGCGACCATGGCCCTGCATAAGGACGGCTACCACGTCACCGAAACGGCGATTTTCACACAGCAGCAGGCGCTGATGGCCGCGATGGCCGGCGCCGATTTCGTCGCGCCCTACGTCAACCGGCTCGACAACATCGTCAGCGACGGAGTCAACGTCGTCGCCGAAATCGTCGAGCTCTTCACCCGCTATCGCCTCAGCTCCCGGGTACTCGCCGCCAGCTTCAAGACGGCGGAGCAGGTGCATAAAATCAGCATGGTCGGCGGACACGCCGTCACCGTTTCCCCCGAAATTCTGTCAACGCTGATTTACCATCCCCTGACCATGTACGCAGTCGACGACTTCAAGGCCGACTGGGAAAGCGTATACGGAAAGGCGACGATTTGCGACATGGCCGACCCGCAGAAGAGCGGGACGGAAGGGGAATGAGGCGCGGCAAAAAGGCACCGATCCTCTCGGCTGCGGGGAGGGCGGTCGCCCTCCTGCTGTTCACCCTCTGCCTCTTTTGCGCCATCCCCGTCGCCGAGCGTCAAAGCGCCGCCAAAACCACCCTCGGGGAGATCGACGCGCAGATTCAGGCGCTGGAGGACGAGCTGAAAAAGGCGACGGAGGCAAGGGAAAAAGCCGCCGGGGCCTATCAGAGCGTCAAGGACGAATACGAAAACGTAAAGAAACGGAAAATGGCCATCGATGAGGAGCTCGACGCCATCGACCGGCAGGCGGAAACGCTGCGCGCCCTCGCCGTCGGATATCGGGAGCAGGAAAACGCCCTTGCCAAAAGGCTTGAGGGAATGGAAAAAGAGCTCGACGCCCGCCTCGCTGTTCTCCGTCTCCGGCTCCGACTCGATTACGAAAACGGAGGAGCCGATTGGTTTTCTCTGCTTTTCAGCAGTGACGGCCTCTTTGACTTTCTCACCTCCGCCGACCGGCTCTCCTTCCTCGTGAAGCAGGATAACGAGCTGATTGGGGAATGCGAGGAGGCCTGCCGACAGCTGGCCGACGAGAGGGAAAGGCTGGCCGCCGTCACCGCCGACGCGGCAAGGACGGAGGAGGAGCTTCACGCCTCGATGACCGCCCTGAAGGAGAAGCAGGACGAGGTCCTGTCGATGATGACCAAGCTGGAAAAGGACGCCGCGACCGCCGAACGTGCCAAGGAGGAAGCGGAGAAGGAAGAGGACGCCTTCCACGACGAGCTGGAAAAGAAGCTGGAGGAGAGAAACAAGCTCAACAGCTCGGAGTACGGAGGAGGAGACTTCATCTGGCCGCTGCCCGCCAAATATAAGAAGATTTCCTCCCCCTTCGGAGAACGGATCCACCCGGTGACCGGGGAGCCGCAGTTTCATAAGGGCGTCGATATTCCGGCGCCGAATGGAACCTCCGTCTACTGTGTCGCCAAGGGAACGGTGATTGAGACGGGGAACAGCTACGCAAACGGGAAGTACGTCATCGTCGACCACGGAGGCGGAATTTCCACCGTCTACTGCCACCTGAGCAAAATCGCGGTGAAAAAGGACGACGTCCTCGCACAGGGAGAGGTGTTGGGCCTCGTCGGAATGACGGGCTGGGCAACCGGCTATCACCTTCACCTCACCGTCTACCGCGACAGCAAAGCCGTCGACCCGCTTACCTTTTATTCGTAAGCGCTGAAAACATCCGCGTATTTATACGCCTGCGGGGGAAATCTCCCGTAAAAATTCGCGCCGAAAATTGCCGGGGAAGGAAAATCCCCGACGCCCGCGAACCGCCGAACCGCCGGGAGGCCGCCTGCCGACGTCACGACGATGCCTCAAAATCGGTCGTGGCCTACAGCCGCGCACACGGTCGACAGAATCCCGTCGGCGAGGCTCACAAAAGCGGCAAATGCCGACGTGCCCGCATAAAAGACGCGGGGAAAAAACGATACCAAAACGCAGGGCCCGCCGGGAAAACGCGGCGGGCCGTTCCGACGCTTACCGAAGGGCCAACTCCGGGCGGCGCTTTATTTTTGAAAAGGACGTGTTTCCGATATGACTCTGTGGGAGCTCTTTCTCGTCGCCGTCTCCCTCGCCATGGACGCTTTCGCCGTCGCGGTCTGTAAGGGCCTGTCGCTGAAAAAGGTGAAGGCGCGCCACGGACTCGCCGTCGGCCTCTGGTTCGGCCTGTTTCAGGCCGCCATGCCGCTGATCGGCTTTTTCCTCGTCGATTCCTTCGCCGCGAAAATCGCGGGGTATTCCTTTGTTATTGCCTTCGCACTGCTGCTACTGATCGGACTCAATATGATCCGGGAGGCCTTCGGAAAGGAGGAGGGAAGCGCCGACGCCTCCCTCGCGCCCCGCGCCATGCTCCCCCTCGCTCTCGCCACCAGCATCGACGCCTTCGCCGTCGGCGTCTCCTTCGCCCTGCTCGGGGTGAAAATTCTCCCCGCCGTCTCCCTCATCGGGGCCGTCACCTTCCTGATTTCCGCCGCCGGGGTGCTGCTCGGCTCCTTCGTCGGGAGACGCTTTGAGAAGGCCACGACGGTCGCCGGGGGCGCCGTCCTCGTTCTGATGGGAATAAAAATTCTGCTCGAAGGCCTCGGGGTGCTGTAATCCGGCCCACAGCTTCCCGGGCGGAATTTTTTAAGCCGCTTTTCTCACGGTTTCCCCGAAAAAAGGCGATTTGCGCCCCGGCTCTTGACAAAAGGCGGGGAAAAGGGTATAATGAAGTCCGGCCCGGAATTTCGCAGGCGCGCGGCACTGCGGAGAGGGTTTCCGGAGGAAAAAATACGGAGGTTGCGGCGAGTCCTTCGCCGAGCGCGGTTTATGAAAAACGATCTTTTGCAGAAAATACAGAGCGCCATGCCGGAGTTTTCCAAGGGCCAGCGTGCGATTGCGGCCTACGTCACCGAAAACTGCGAAAAGGCCGCCTTCCTCACGGCGTCAAGACTGGGGGAAGCCGTCGGCGTGAGCGAGTCGACGGTGGTGCGCTTCGCCGTCTCCCTCGGCTTTGAGGGATACCCGGAATTTCAGGCGGCGCTTCAGGAGCTGATCCGGATTCGCCTGACCTCCGTCCAGAGAATGGAGGTCTCAAACGACCGGCTCGGAAGCGGGGACGTCCTCGGAAACGTCCTGCAATCCGATATCGCGAGAATCCGGAGCACGCTGGAAAGCGTCAGCCGAAGCGACTTTTCCCGCGCCGTCGAGGCGCTGCTGAACGCAAGGAAAATCTATATCATCGGAATGCGGAGCTCCGCCTCCCTCGCCAGCTTCCTCGCCTTCAATTTCCGATTCATGTTTGAGCACGTCGCCCTCGTGCAGACGACAAGCGGAAGCGAGCTGTTCGAGCAGATTCTCCGCGTGTCGAAGGAGGACGCCGTCATCGCCATCAGCTTCCCGCGCTACTCAAAGCGCATCATCAGCGCCGTCGAATACGCCCACGCGCAGGGGGCGCAGGTCATTGCCCTCACCGACAGCGACCAGTCCCCGATTGCCGCCGCCGCTGATTCGAGGCTCTATGCAAAGAGCGATATGGTCTCCTTCGTCGATTCCCTCGTCGCGCCGCTCAGCATCATCGACGCCCTCATCGTCGCCGTGGCAAGAAAAAAGCAGACCGAGCTGCAAAAGGTCTTCGGAGACCTTGAGACGATCTGGGACGAGTACGACGTCTACGACAAGCAGAACAAGACGTGAAAAGGATCGCTGTCGTCGGGGGAGGCGCCGCCGGAATGATGGCGACGGCAAGGCTCCTTGAAGGTGGGGCCGACGTCACCCTGTTTGAGAGAAACGAAAAGCTGGGATGGAAGCTCGGAATCACCGGGAAGGGAAGGTGTAACCTCACCAACCGCTGTTCCTTTGACGAATTTCTCTCCCATATAAAATCCAATCCCCGCTTTCTCTGGTCATCCCTCCGCCGCTTTTCACCGGAGGATACCATCGCGTACTTCGAGGAACGAGGCGTCCCGCTGAAAACCGAGAGGGGAAACCGCGTCTTTCCGGTCTCCGATAAGGCCGCCGATATCGTCGCCGCGCTGAGGGAGCAGGTGAAGGGGCATACCGTGACGGCGAGGGTGAGCGCCCTGTCCGCCGAAAACGGGAGAATCAACGGGGTGAAGGTCGGGGAGAAAATCCTGCCGTTTGACGCCGTACTGCTCGCTACCGGAGGGCTGTCCTATCCCCGTACCGGCTCCACGGGGGACGGCTACCGCATGGCAAGGGAAATGGGCCATACCGTGACGGCGCTGACGCCCTCCCTCGTCCCCATCGAATCGCCCGACGGCTTCTGCGCCGAAATGAGCGGGCTGTCCTTAAGAAACGTCGCGATTAGCGTAAAGGACGCCGGAGGGAAGGAGCTCTACGCCGACTTCGGGGAGATGATGTTCACCCATTTCGGGGTGACGGGGCCGATGATTTTAAGCGCATCGGCGGAGCTGTCCGACCCGCAGGGAAGGGGATTTTCCCTCGTCATTGATTTGAAACCGGCGCTCGACGAAAAGACGCTTGACGCACGGATTCTTGCCGATTTTGAGAAAAATCGGAATAAAAATTTTGAAAATTCGTTGGGAGGACTCCTCCCCGCCGCCATGATCCCGGTCGTTGTCCGGAGAACCGGAATTCCGCCCGAGAAAAAGGTGCATTCGGTGACGAAGGAGGAGCGGGCGGCCCTCGGCTTCCTGCTCAAGCACTTTTCGGTGCGGCTCAGCCGCTTCCGGCCGATTGCCGAGGCCATCGTCACCAAAGGAGGCGTCAGCGTGAGCGAGGTCGACCCGAAGACGATGGAGTCGAAGAAGGTCAAAGGCCTCTACTTCGCGGGGGAAATCCTCGACGTCGACGGACGCACCGGGGGCTTCAACCTCCAGATCGCCTTTTCCACAGCCGTCGCCGCCGCCGACGCCATGGCAGACGCCGCAGAGACGGAATGACGGGGAAAAGGCCGAAAGGCGAGGTCTGTAAAAAGAATATCATGAGAAAATAGCGGCACCGACGTAAGAGCTCTTTTCATGCTCGTTTGACATCTTTATGCGCCGTTATTTCTTATTACGATTCTGTTGATGGATATGCTGTATGTGTGCTTTCGGTTGATCATCGATTCTGTAACGATGAACGAATTCAAGATCTTCCATCCATTTTCTCTTTGCGTGTTCATTTCCGGGTTTGTTTCCATTTGTGTCAATTAACATCTCGAGATGATTAATTATATTTTCTTTTTGTAAGCCCCTGATATTGTGATCTATTATCCACGAGAGGAGTTGCTGCCTTTCTTCACTGTTTAGTCCGATATCCTTGCTAACAGTATAACCGCAAAACCAAAGCGGAGATCTCTCAGCCCGGTTTTTGAAATTAGAGGATGTTTTGTTTTCACTGTCGTACACAAAGCAAACAGGCAGAAATACATATTTTTTTCTATAAAGCTCATAGCTTGTTTCTCTTATGAAAAACTTTTTGCATTCATGACAGTAAAGAATATCTAATTCTGCCATGTGCGCAAAGATTTCGGGTAATTCTATTGTTGCCTTTGTCGGTTCAAGCGGATGGTCCTTTAATCTACAGGAAAGATTATCGTTAAAAATATATAGCGTATGTTTGTGTACGTCAAACACTAATGCTTCTTTTCGGGCAATAGTTTCTTCTATGCCCTCAAATTCCTGAATAAAGCATTGATGGTTATAATATCTCTCGGCTTTTTCAGCCCATTCAAAAATGTCTGAAGTTTTACCGCTTTTGGTAGGGAACTGAGGCTCGGAATCATGGTCCTCATAATCCTTTTTTTGTTCAGCTTTGATTTTTAGTATGTTTAGATCCATATCTTCAATATCAGGATCGACATCAAATGAAAAAATGGGGAATATGTGATTTACTAATTTGTAGAGTATTTCTTCAATATATATTCTAAAGCAATCAAACCCCACATAAAGAAGAGCTGGTGATTCTGCGTCTTTACCCAAGAAAACCTCCATAGAGCCGTTATAACTCATGTTGTATAGTAAACTGTCAACTGAAATTTGCTCTCGCGCTAAATCTGCAAGATTTATATTATCATCGCAAAAGCACTGTAATACGCGAAGCAACTCATCGAGACAGATTTGACATATATCTTTTATAGACTCTTTTCTTTTCTTGATTTCAGAAGAAACGATTCCACAATCAGCATAATAATGAAGTACAAGTGCAGATCTAAGACGGTCACAATGTGCAATATAAGATATGTAACCTGCCTTGCTCATACCAATAGCGGAGAATTCTTCATACGAAATTGGTTCTGTTCGTTTTTCTGTAAAAAATACCTTCTTTAGCATATAAATTGTTCCTTCCTTCACGTTCTTTCTTCGTGATCTCTTTTTGAGCTACGTGTTTTTGGCTTTGGAACACGATTTCGTGCGCTTTCGCGTATTGGCTTGGCTTTGAGCTAAAAAGGGGGCGTCGTACAAGCGAAAAATAGCTTGTGCGACGATCCCCCGAATTTTATATTGGACTTTGCCTTTGAATTGCTATTTGCGTTGCCCTTTAACATAGTATCAAACCTCGCAAAATTATTATAGCACAGCCTCCGCAAAAATTCAATACCATATAAAGAATAATTTTATTTTTTACGCTTAATGAATTCTTTGCTCGGATTGTTGCACCTGCTGTATAAAATTTCCTTCAACGCCATACGGTGCGTCAGACATCCGGAGTGTACGTAATAGCGGCAAAACCAACTGTAAACCAGCTCGTCCGGGTATATTTCCGGCAAATACGAAATCATATCCGCACCTCCTCAACGGGGATATGCGTCTTGAGTAATTCAACAAGATCGACGTTGTTTGCTTTTGCCGTGGCGACGAGTTCTTTGATGCTGAAACCGTCTGAATTTTCGCCCAGGCTTCTTTTCGTTTCAGGCAGGGCTCTTCCTTTAGCGTTTGTTTGCTTCCCGCGCTTGATGGAAGGCTCTATATAACCGTGCAGCATGGACAGCCGCTTTCGGTAGGCCTCCTCCAAGGTCTTGACGTTTAATACCTCTTGCCCGCTCAGGATGGCCATTTCCTGCGCGTCGTGTATCAGGGAAACGACGACAGAAACGATACCGCCGCTGTGCTCGTACAGCCACTCAATGAGTGCATCCGTTATCTCTGTTTTTTGCTTTGTGTATTGATAAGAAAACAGAACGCGGCAAAAATCATCAAAAGAACGGTCGGGAGGCAAGGCGGAATACCGAAGACCCATAGAGCGGCGGGCGAGCTGCATCGCCTGTTCAAAAAACGGTTCGCTCTCCGGCGTTCCGACCATACAGATGGAAATGCCGCTGTTGTTGATGAGTTGAGTAAGCATTCCGATCAGACTTTTCCCGTTTTTACTGTTGACTACGTTTTGAATCTCGTCTACAATGAGTAGCCCGATGTGATTTAAGGCGATCTGACTCACACTGCCGATCAGCATATCGGTTGTCACCCGGATTTTTAACGCGTTCCTATAATTTTCACTGCCTAATACTTCATCCACCTTTCGGAGAATTTCCAACAACAAGCCTTTTACCGACGAATCAAAAGGGCACTGCACCACCACGTAGGGAATGATTTTTGTATACGGTTTTTCGGTTTCGATTATTCGGTCGGCTTCCAGAACAGACAAGCACCGAAAGATCGCCGAGCTCTTCCCGATCCCGGAGCTTCCGATAATCGTAAAGCTGTCAGAGCCTCCGATGATGCCGGTGTATTCTTGACGCCGAATGGCTCTGTGGTTTTGATTCTGTTGCATCACCGCCGTTTTGGTCATCTTCTTCTGCAAGGAACGGAGCATGGCAAGATACAGCTTGCTGTAAATTTCCGTTGTCATCGAAGAGGGGATGTAGATGTTGTAGACATCGGATAGGGCAATCAGGCGCACGGCGTCGCTTTGATAGCGGATATTCTCGTCGTATTCCGGAAGTACCGATAAAGCCGAAATCAGGGAATCCCCGGTTTTCATCTCGGGAATTCTTTTTAGAAGCTCATTCATCGACGACGTTCTCCTTTATATAGTCAATATGGGCTTTTTGCCTCTCTCTTCGGCGATTGTCTCGTATGTCCTTGACGCGCACGTCCTCTCTGCCGGAAACCGAATTTGCAATGATTTCAATGTGCCTCGCAAGGTCAATTTGGGCTCTCATATTCTCCTCCTCAGCGGCTCGTATCGCGGCCTTCCGGCCTCCTTTTATTGACTCGACTTCCTGCATGGTTTTTCCGTCAAAGCGGCTCTCAATCAACGAAAACGGGGTATAAACACCGTTTTCCAACAGCCACACCTTCGTCACATCCTCCGGATTGTAAGCTACCGTAACAACGCCGCCCTCCAAATACCTCTCGGTAAATTCTTCGTTTTTGTATCTCAGCTTGTTGACGACAAGCCCCCGCCTTCCGAACTTGCCGGTTGTCCTCGGCAAAAGGGTTAAAACCAAGCTGTCGATATCGACCGCGATGAGATTTGCGCCGGTTTGCTTCATTCCGTAATTCCATATCTCGCTCGCATACGGCTTTACATTCTCCGCAAGCATATTTTCCGTGTAGGGGAAATTCTCAATGATTCTTTGGCTGTTGTAATACACAATACAGTGAAGGATGATTTTTTCAAAATCCGCCATGGTCAGCCGGGCGTCCTTCCGGTAATCGTGTGCGCCTCTTTCCCGATAGTCCGCCTCTATAACGCCCTTGCCCTTTAAATGCGGCTTATATAAGCTCTGCACCACGTCGAAGAACTTTTCCACCGCGCCCTTTAGCTCCGGTCGGTACGGCGGCAAATTGACCACCGTCACGCCCAGATCCGCTATCTGCTCAAAGGTATTCGAGGCATATTCCTTACCCATATCCGTAACCAATGTGGCGGGGAGCCTGCGGCAATTCCAGTCCTCCGGAGAGATAGCAATTCCGTGCTTTTTGCAAAGCTCGACTTTGTCCGAGAGGACGTTTATCATCAAACTGCGGAGGCTGTAAACGCCGCCCTCCCACGACAGCGAATAGCCACAGCACAAGCCGCTGTAAGCGTCCACACAGGCGGTTAATATCGGCCTGCCTATCAGTCCTCCCGCCTCGTTTACAAGGTAGATGTCGCACACCGTAGAATCCAGCATCCCCACGCCGACCGCCGGGGCGAATTCCTGAATACCGTCGCCTAAAAGCGGCCTGTTGTTCCGTTGGTAGTTCTTCACCCCGTTTCTGGAAATATAGTAGTTCTGCATTTTCTTGTGTTTCCTGTAGTAATACCGGAATTGATAGAACGACGGACGCGCGGGAAAAAGGCCTTGCTCGGCGTCGCAGTACTTTTCTTTTAGCATCAGCGTATAGGCGGTCTTGAGGCTGTTTTTGCTTTGCGTATAGAAAAACTTGTTTAATGCCCAGCGGATGTTCTTTTCGTCCTCGGTAGGCGGCCTTTCTGCGGTTGTCTGTTTCGGAGCGAGCGCGGAGACGTCCTGCCAAACAAGATACAGCCAAAGATAATGGCAGACGGTTTGCTTGCTGATTCCTCTTTCTTCGGAGATTTGCGCAATAGCGGCGCACCGCTTTCTCTTGTCTGAAAGAAAGGGAAGAACGGCGGCGATATAGGTGAAATGCTCATAGGCAAATTTCCGGCTCTGTAAATCCAGCTCGTTGATATCCGGAAGAGAATCCAGTTCACCGGCGGGGCAGGGGATATAACCGGAAAGGGAATCCGCGCTTACCCACTTCGGCATCGTTCGCTTCCGGCAATCTACGATAAAGACCTGTCCGTCTTTGAAATCCAATACCCGAACAAGATTTTCTCCGCGCTTGAGCAGCTCGTTATTCTTCATTGATCACCAACCCCCAATCTGTAACGCCACGACTCATCCAATACGTTCTTGACGCGTCCAAAAGCTTCACGGTCAGCGGCTTCGTCAGAAACCGGCGGTCAACGCATTCCCGGACAAGCCAGTCGCCGGTTGTCTTTACGCACACAAAATCCGAGGTATATTCTCCAACGGACAAACCGTCCAGCGGAATATTGCAGCGGATTTCCGCGATCTCCTCGCTGGCCTGTAAAACGTCGGCGTAGGCGGATTGGATCGCGTCATAGGTTCTGCATACCTCCTTGCATTTGCCGAGATTTCGCTTCTCGCATCTGCCCTTGTAGTTCTTTTTGCGCATTGTGAAAACCTGCCTTTTGAATGGATTTCAAGCCCTTCCCAAAAACGTCCCCAAAAACGAAATCCGGATCCCAAAAATAAACGCCGCTTCCCAAAAACGATTTTGGGGAGATTTCATTTTATCCGGCAAAAGCGGGAAAAGCCCTGATATTACAAGCGTTTTCAGGCCTTTGCTGTCCCAAATTCAATTTCCCAAAAACGCATTTTTCAAATCTCACTATGTTACGGGGCAAAGCCTATTATCAAAATAAAGGCAAACCCCGTTATCATTTTCATTTTCGGCAATGCTGATAAAACCCCAGTTTTATTCGCATTTTTGCCCGTCATACAAGGCTTTCTACGCAAAAAAAGACCTTGCAGAAATTCGTCTACAAGGTCTAATTTTATATTTGGTTTTGCCGCTGAATTACTATTTGGCTTTGCCCTTTAACAACAGCAGATTATTTCCCTTGCTCCTTAATCGCCGCCTGCGCAGCCGCAAGACGGGCGATCGGCACACGGAAGGGAGAGCAGGATACGTAGGTCAGGCCCAGCTTGTGGCAGAATTCCACAGACGTCGGGTCGCCGCCGTGCTCGCCGCAGATGCCGAGGTGCATCGAGGGACGAACCGATTTTCCAAGCTTGCAGGCCATCTCCATCAGCTTGCCGACGCCGGTCTGATCCAGCTTGGCGAAGGGATCGTTCTCGTAAATCTTCCGGTCGTAGTAAGCGCCGAGGAACTTTCCGGCGTCGTCGCGGG
>CANQQT010000025.1 GCA_947626065.1 uncultured Clostridia bacterium
CGGGCCGACGCCTTCCGGAAGATCCAGAGACTGCCGGTTTCCGCCATCGACGCCCACCCGGTCGGGGATACCGTCAGCCGCGTCATTTCCGACGTCGATCAGTTTTCCGACGGCCTGCTGATGGGCTTTACCCAGCTCTTTACCGGCGTTCTCACGATTCTTGCCACGCTGATTTTCATGTTCGTCATCTATCCTCTGATCGCGGCGGCGGTCGTCCTTTTAACGCCGATCTCCCTCTTTATCGCCAATTTTATCGCCAAAAAGACCTACCGCTATTTCAAGGAGCAGACGGAGGTGCGCGGCGAGCAGACCGACTACATGAACGAAATGGTGGACGGCGTGAAGACCGTGAAGGCCTTTTCAAGAGAGGACAGCGTGACGGAGCGCTTCCGCGAAATCAACCGCCGGCTTGAAAAAAGCTCCCTCAAGGCCATCTTTTTCTCCTCCCTGACCAATCCCACCACCCGCTTTGTCAACGGCCTCGTCTACGCGGCGGTGGCGGGTCTCGGCGCGGCGGCGGCCGTCGGCGGAGCCATCGGAATCGGCGACCTTTCGGTTTTCCTCGTCTATGCCAACCAGTATACCAAGCCCTTCAATGAAATCTCCGGCGTGCTTACCGAGCTGCAGGGAGCGCTTGCCTGCGCGGAGCGGATCTTTGACTTCCTCTCCTCCGAGGACGAGGCGCCGGACGCCCCCGACGCGAAGGTGCTTTCCTCCGTTTCCGGGTGCGTCACGGCGGAAAACGTCTTCTTTTCCTACCTGCCGGGGCAGAAGCTGATTGAAAACTTCTCCCTCGACGTGAAGAGCGGGCAGAGGATCGCCATCGTCGGGCCGACCGGCTGTGGGAAAACGACCGTCATCAATCTGCTCATGCGTTTTTACGACGTAAAGGCGGGAAGCATTCGGGTGGACGGCGTCGATATCCGGGAGGTCACCCGCCACAGTCTCCGCGCCTCCTACGGAATGGTTCTTCAGGAAACGTGGCTGAAAAACGCCACAGTGCGGGAAAATCTCACGCTCGGGAGGCCGGAGGCGAACGAGGAGGAGGTGCGGCAGGCCGCTGTCAAATGCCACTGCCACGGCTTCATCTCCCGGCTGGAAAAGGGCTACGACACCGTCATATCCGAAACCGGCGGGAGCCTTTCGGGCGGTCAGAAACAGCTCCTCTGCATTGCCCGCGCCATGATTTCCGATCCGCCGATGCTGATTCTCGACGAGGCGACCTCCTCCATCGACACAAGAACCGAGCGAAGGGTTCAGAGCGCCATGGAGGAGCTGATGAAGGGGCGCACCTCCTTCATCGTCGCCCACCGTCTCTCCACCGTCATGAACTGCGACAAAATTCTCGTCATGAGGGACGGAAACGTCGTGGAGCAGGGAACCCATACCTCCCTGATGGAGAAAAACGGCTTCTACGCCTCGATTTTCAACAGTCAATTCGCGGGCTGAGCCTGAAAAATGCCTTCGTTCCGGCGCTTTTGTTGCAAAATACCATAAAAAATCAAAAATTTGCCGCCGAGGCTGGGAAAAGAGGCTATTGACTTTAGTGCTTTAGTGTGATAAAATATTGAAAACAGAAAGGACGGGGACGTATGGGGACAAAGCTCACGCCGGAGGCCGAGGGGCTCTATCAGGCGATTCTTCAACTGAAAACAAAAGACGAATGCCGGGCGCTTTTTGCCGACCTCTGTACCGAGCGGGAGATTTCCGAAATGGCCCGACGCCTCGCCGTCGCCGTCATGCTGAGGAGCGGGCGGCGCTATACCGAGATTTCCTCCGAAACGGGGGCCAGCTCCGCGACGATCAGCCGGGTGGCAAACTGCCTCAATTACGGGGCGGGCGGCTACCGCGACGTCCTCTCCCGTCTTGAAAAGGACGAGTCCGACAAGGACGGGGACGGGGTCTGACCGAGCGGGTCGGGCGAAAAATTCTTGCCCGCCACCGACCGAGAGGTACTGACGCCTCCCGACTTATCCATAAAAATTCCGAAAGGGCAGAGCGGCAAGCGCCGCCACTTGAGAAAAGATATGATTTCGGTAAAATTTGACGAGCGGCTGGCCTTCAAGCTGCGCGAGCTCTACAGCAGTTACGGTTACACGCACTACCGGATGAGCAAGTTTGAGGAATACGAGCTCTATTTAAAAAATAAGGACTTTCTCTCCTCGCCGGAGGTTATCACCTTCACCGATACGACGGGAAAGCTGATGGCTCTGAAGCCCGACGTTACGCTTTCCATCATCAAGAACCTCCGTTCCTCGGTCGGGGTGCAGAAGGTTTTCTATCACGAAAACGTATACCGGGTTTCCAAAAACAGCGGCTCCTTCCGTGAAATCATGCAGACGGGGCTGGAATGCATCGGCGACATCGGGAGCTACGAAAAGAGCGAGGCGGTGCTCCTCGCGGTCAAGAGCCTTGAGGCGACGGGGCGGAATTTCCGTCTCGATCTCTCCCACATGGGGCTTCTCACCTCCCTGATTCGCGACCTCGATCTCCCCGCCGACGGCGAGGAAGGGCTGATCACCTGCATCAAACGCAAGAATGCCGACGGGGCCGCCGGAATCTGCCGCGCCTTCGGCGTCCCGGAGGAGAAAATTCTTTCCCTCACCGCGCTCATCGGCCTCTACGGTCGGGCGAAGGAGGGAATCGGAAGGCTGAGGGAAATTTTCCCGGGAGGGGAGGCCGCGGCCACCCTTTCCGAGCTGAGCGAGCTTATCGATTCCCTCGACCTTTGCGGCTGTGCCGACTGTGTCAACCTCGATTTTTCGGTGATTCACGATATGAATTACTACAACGGCATCGTTTTCCGCGGGTATGTTGAGGGCGTCCCCGACGGCATTCTCTCGGGGGGCTGTTATGACCTCCTGATGAAGAAAACCGGGAGAGACTGCGGCGCCATCGGCTTTGCCGTGGCCCTTGACGGGCTGAACCGGCTGGAGGAGAACCGCCGGGAATACGATTACGACGTCGCCCTGTCCTTTGAGGGCAGCGCGGCGGGGAAGGTGCTTCCCGCCGTTCAGAAGCTGGTGAAGGAAGGAAAGACGGTCTTTGCCGCCGGAACCCTGCCGCCCGGCCTTCGCGCCGCGCAGGTGCTTCGCATAACGGCGGAGGGAGCCTTAATACCGGAAGGAAGGAACCCCTCGTATGAGGACGGGAAGGTCAATTCATGATTAATGTCGCGCTTCCGAAGGGAAGGCTTGGAGAAAAGGTTTACCGGATGTTCGAGGAGGCGGGCTACGAATGCCCGTCGGTTCTTTCGGGAAGCCGTAAGCTGATTTTTGAAAATACCGAAAAGGGCGTCCGCTATTTCTGGGTAAAGCCCTCCGACGTCGCCATTTACGTGGAGCGGGGAGCCGCCGATATCGGCGCCGCAGGAAAGGACATCATCGAGGAATACCGCCCCGACATCTACGAGCTTCTCGATCTCCGCGTCGGAAAATGCCGCATGGCGGTGGCCGCCAAAAAGGACTTCCGGGACGACCACGAGTCGACGCTTCGCGTCGCGACCAAATTCCGGCGGATCGCGCTCGATTATTACGCGTCAAGGTCGCGGGATATCGACATCATCGAGCTGAACGGCTCGATTGAGCTCGCGCCGATTCTCGGTCTCTCCGACGTCATCGTCGATATTGTCGAGACGGGGAATACCCTTCTTGAAAACGACCTGATCCCGATTGAGACGGTTTTCCCGATCAGCGCGAGGCTGATTGCCAACAAATCCGCCTTTCAGTTCAAGAGTCGGGAAATCGAAGGGCTGAAGCAAGCGCTTGCCGACGTGATAAGCAGAAAGGAATGACCTCCGCATGAGAAAGATAAAATGTAATTCCATTGAACGGGAAAAGCTTTTCGGAAGGGAAGCGACGGCGGACGTTTCGGAAACCGTCCGGGAAATCGTTTCAAGCGTTGAGCAGAACGGCGACGCCGCGCTCTTTGAATATTGCCGCCGCTTTGACGGATGTTCTCTCTCCTCCTTCGAGGTTTCGCGGGAGGAGATCGACGGGGCGCTTGCCTCGGCGGATCCGGAATTTGTCGCGGTTCTTAAGGAAGCGGCGGAAAATATCTGCGCCTTCCACGAAAAGCAGAAGAGAACCGGCTTCATCTTCGCCAAGGACAGCGGCATTGTGACCGGCCAGCGGGTGATTCCGCTGAAACGCGTCGGCCTCTACGTTCCGGGCGGCACCGCCGCCTATCCCTCGACGGTTCTGATGGATTCGATCCCTGCCAAGGTCGCGGGGTGCGACGAGGTCGTCATCGTCACGCCTCCCAACCGGGAAGGGAAGGTTTCCCCCGCGATTCTCGCCGCCGCGGCGGTGGCGGGGGTCGATAGGATCTTCAAGGTCGGCGGCGCACAGGCGGTGGCCGCCCTTGCCTTCGGCACCGAAAGCATTCCGAAGGTCGATAAAATCTGCGGCCCGGGAAACGCCTACGTCGCCGAGGCCAAGCGGCAGGTTTACGGCCTTGTCGATATCGATATGATTGCCGGGCCGAGTGAAATTCTCATTGTCGCGGACGGGAAGTCCTCTCCCCGTGCCGTCGCCGCCGATCTCCTTTCACAGGCCGAGCACGACAAGAACGCCTCCGCCGTGCTTGTGACCGACAGCGAGAGCCTCGCCGACGCGGTGGAGCTTGAGCTGCAGCGTCAGCTTCCCCTTCTTGCCCGCCGGGAGATCGCCGAGGCGTCGTTAAATAACCGGGGGCTGATGCTCATCTGCGACAGCATCGAAAACGCCGTGAAGCTCGCCGACGAGGTCGCGCCGGAGCATCTTGAGCTCTGCCTCGACGAGCCCTTTGAATGGCTCGGAAAGGTACGCAACGCCGGTTCCGTCTTCCTCGGAAGGTATTGCCCCGAGGCGATCGGTGACTATTTCGCCGGCCCGAACCACACCCTCCCAACGGGGGGAACCGCCCGTTTCTCCAGCCCACTCTCGGTCGACGATTTCGTAAAGAAATCGCAGTACATCTATTATTCCCGCGACGCGCTGCAAAAGGCCTCTCCGAAGGTAGCCCTTTTCGCCGAAACCGAGGGGTTGACCGCCCACGCCAAAAGCGCGACGGTACGCTTTGAAAAAGAATCCGGAAACAGGTAATTTCATGAGCAGATTTTTGATTCCGCAATACGCTTCCCTTGAGGCCTACGTGCCGGGCGAACAGCCCCGGGACAGAAGGTATATCAAGCTGAACACCAACGAATCCCCCTATCCGCCTTCTCCGGAGGTTGTCGCCGCCGTTTCGGCCGACGCTGTCCGCGACCTGCGGCTCTATTCCGACCCGGAGTGCCGCGACTTAAAAAAGGCGCTCGCCGACCGTTACGGCCTTTCCCCGAAAAACGTCTATTTGGCAAACGGCTCCGACGATATCCTGAATTTTGCCTTCATGGCCTTCTGCGACAGAGAGACCGGCGCCGCCTTCCCGGAAATTACCTACGGCTTTTACCGCGTCTTTGCCGCGCTTCACGGCGTCCCGGCGCTTGAAATCCCGCTGAGGGAGGATTTTTCGATCGATTACCGGGATTATCGGAATATCGGGCGCACGGTGGTGATCGCCAACCCCAACGCTCCGACGGGGCTCTCCCTCCCGCTTTCCTCGGTTGAGGAGATTGTAAAATCCAATCCCGGGCAGGTGGTCGTCGTCGACGAGGCCTACGTAGACTTCGGCGGGGAAACGGCGCTTCCTCTCCTTGAAAAGTATGACAATCTTCTGATCGTCCGCACCTTCTCCAAATCCCGTTCCCTCGCCGGGGCAAGGCTGGGCTTTGCCTTCGCGTCGGAGGAGCTGATTTCCGACCTTGAAACCCTGCGCTATTCCACCAATCCCTATAACGTCAACCGGCTGACGCTTCTTGCCGGGGAGGCGGCGATTCGCTCCGACGACTATTTCACCGAAAACTGCCGGAAAATCATGAAGACAAGGGACTGGGTCAGCGGGGAGCTGAAAGCGCTCGGCTTCACGGTTCTCCCTTCCTGCGCCAATTTCCTTTTTGCCTCGACGCCGAGAATGAGCGGGGAGGACTTTTACCTCGGAATGAAGGAGCGCGGCGTGCTCGTCCGCCATTTTTCAAATCCGAAAATTTCCGACTTCAACCGGATTACCGTCGGCTCGGAGGAGGAAATGGAGATCTTTGTCCGGGAGGCCGGGGCCTTGCAGTCGGAGGGCAGAAAAGGGCAGGGGAGATAAATTTTTCGTATTTTTACCCGAATCGCGGCGCATCGTCTTTCAAAAGGCGTTTCCCGTCGTCCTTCTGTGTGAGGAAGGCGATAGCGGGGGACGGAACAAGCGAGCTCGCCGCGCAAGAAAGGAAAAGCAATCATGAGAAAAGGTACAATCGAAAGAAAAACCGCCGAAACCGACGTTACACTTCTGCTTGACCTTGACGGAACCGGGGTAGGAAAGGTCGACACGGGGTGCGGCTTCCTCGACCATATGCTGACGCTCTTTGCCCGTCACGGCCGCTTTGACCTGACGGTTCAGGCAAAGGGCGACCGCGAGGTGGACGATCATCACACCGTCGAGGACGTCGGAATCTGCCTCGGGGAGGCCTTCCGGGAGGCGCTTGCCGACCGCCGGGGCATCGTTCGATACGGGGACGTCTGCCTGCCGATGGACGAGGCGCTGGTGCTCTCCGCCGTCGACCTTTCGGGGAGGGCTTACCTCGCCTTCGACTGTCCCTTCCTCACCGAAAAGGTGGGAAGCTTCGATACCGAACTGGTGAAGGAATTTTTCCTCGCCCTTGTCCGGGAGGCCGGAATCACGCTCCATATCCGCAAGCTGGCGGGGGAAAACTCCCATCACGTGGCCGAGGCGGTTTTCAAGGGAACGGCGAGGGCACTTGCCGCGGCCTGTGCGCCCGATATGCGTTTCCCCGATGAAATTCCCTCCACCAAAGGGGTTCTTTGATGATAGCTATTGTTGACTACGGCGTCGGCAACCTCTTTTCCCTCCGGGCCTCCTTTGCCAAAATCGGCGTCGAAACGACGGTAAGCGGGGATCCCGACCTTCTCCGCGCGGCGGACGGGCTGATTCTTCCGGGGGTCGGCGCCTTCGGAGACGCCTCCGAAAAGCTCCGTGCAAGTGGACTTGACCGCCTTCTCTGTGAAGAGGCCGGGCGCGGGAAGCCGCTTCTCGGCATCTGCCTCGGGATGCAGCTCCTCTTTGAGGAAAGTCTTGAATTCGGGCGGCATCGCGGCCTCGGCCTTTTGCACGGCAAGGTCGTGCCGATGCGCGGGAAAATCCCCGAGGGTTTAAAAATCCCGCAGATCGGATGGAACAGCCTTCACTTTGTGAAGCCGTCCCCACTCTTTGCCGGGGTGCGCGAGGGCGATTTCGTCTATTTCGTTCACTCCTTCTATGCCTCCGGCTGTGAGGAGAGCCTGCTCGCCGTCACCGATTACGGGAGGGAAATTACCGCCGCCGTCGGCCTGAAAAACGTCTTCGGCTGTCAGTTCCACCCCGAGAAAAGCGGGGAGGTCGGCCTCTCGGTTCTCCGCGCCTTTGCTCAGCTTATCGGGAATCCGGGCCGCGCCTCCGCGCCGTCCGATTATCCTTTGTGAGGAGCTTTTATGATACTTTTTCCCGCAATTGACCTTTACGGCGGACAGGCGGTTCGCCTTCTGCGCGGCGACTACCGTCGGATGACGGTCTATTCCGACCGCCCCGCCGAGGTGGCCCTCGCCTTTGCCAAAGCCGGCGCCACCCATATGCACATGGTGGATCTTGAGGGCGCGAAAACCGGCGAGCGAAAAAATCTTTCCACCGTCCGCGAGGCCGTTTCCGCGTCGGGCCTCTTTACCGAAATCGGGGGAGGCATTCGCGACGAGGCGGCGATTGAGGCTTATCTTTCGGTCGGCGTTTCCCGGGTGATTTTAGGCACGGCGGCGGTGGAAAATCCTTCCTTCGTCGAAGAGATGGTGAAGAAATACGGGGAAGCGATCGCCGTGGGAATCGACATTCTCGACGGCGCCGTCGCGGTGCGCGGCTGGACAGAAAAATCCTCCCTCACCTGTGACGAGCTCTTTTCCCGTATCGAGAAAATCGGCGTCAAGACCGCGATTTGTACCGACATTTCCAAGGACGGGGCGCTTTCCGGGACCAACCGGGAGCTCTACCGCACCCTTTCAAAAAAATACCGGGTGAACGTCGTCGCCTCCGGCGGCGTGTCGAGCCTTTCCGATATCCGGGCGCTTTCCGGCATGGGCCTCTACGGCGCCATCGTCGGCAAGGCCTATTATACCGGGGCGCTTGACCTTCGCGAAGCCCTGAAGGCGGCGAAAGCATGATTACCAAACGGATTATCCCCTGCCTTGACGTGAAGAACGGTTGGGTCGTCAAGGGCGTCAATTTTGCGGGGCTGGCCGACGTTTCCTCACCGGTGGCCCTCGCCGAGTATTACAGCGAGGTCGGCGCCGACGAGCTGGTGTTTTACGATATCACGGCCTCCTCCGACGGGAGGAAAATCTTCACCGACATTCTCCGGGAGACGGCGGAAAATGTTTTCATCCCGCTGACGGTGGGAGGCGGTATTCAGACCCTCGGGGACTTTGAGCGGGTGCTCTCCTGCGGGGCCGACAAGGTCAGCGTCAATTCCGGCGCCATCGCCGACCCGTCGATCATCAAAAACGCCGCCAAGCGCTACGGCAGTCAGTGCGTCGTTCTCTCGGCGGACGTTGCCCGCGTCGGGGGCCGGTTTACCCTCTTTGCCAAGGGCGGACGGGTCAACACGGGGATCGACGCCGTGGAGTGGATAAAAAAAGGCGTGGCCGACGGCGCGGGGGAAGTTGTCCTCAACTCCATCGACACCGACGGCGTGAAAAAGGGCTTTGACCTTGAAATGCTGAGGGCCGTCTGCGAGGTTGCCGACGTCCCGGTTATCGCCTCCGGCGGTGCCGGCTCCGTATCCCATTTTATCGATCTGTTCAAGACGCTTCCCGGCGTCGACGCCGGGCTTGCCGCTTCGATCTTCCACTTCGGGGAGGTAAAAATTCCCGATCTGAAAAATGCCCTTGCCGAGGCGGGGATTCCCGTCCGGCGGGTCTGACGCGGGCGCGCCGTCACAACGGCGGCTGTTTCGGAATCGGCGGGGAAGAATCCCCTCGGTTTTTATACGCCGTTTCCCGTGAAGGGCAAACCCCCGATTAAGAGATTCACAATCCTGTTTTGAGAGCTGAGAGGAAAAGATTATGGAACTTGATGAGCTTGTATTTGACGAAAAGGGACTGATTCCCGCCGTCGTCGTCGACGACAAAACCGGAAAGGTGCTGACGCTTGCCTATATGAACCGCGAAAGCCTTCGGATTTCGATGGAGAAGGGGCTGACCTGCTTTTACAGCCGCTCCCGTAAGGAGCTTTGGCTGAAAGGGGAGACCAGCGGCAACTATCAGCACATTGTTTCCATCACCGCCGACTGTGACCGCGACGCGCTGGTCGTCCGGGTAAACAAGGACGGCCCGGCCTGCCACCGGGGAACCGATTCCTGCTTTACCGAAACCTTTTACGAAAAGGAGCCGACGGCCTTCACCCTCGACGCCCTGATGGAGCTGATCCGCGGGCGGAAGACCGAGAAGAAGGAGGGCTCCTATACCACCTATTTGTTTGAAAAGGGAATCGACAAGATTCTGAAAAAGGTGGGGGAAGAGTCGACGGAGGTCATCATCGCCGGAAAAGCGGGGGACAAGAAGGAGACAGTCTACGAGATCGCCGATCTCACCTACCACGTGATGGTGCTGATGATTGAAATGGGGATTTCCCTCGACGATATCAAAAACGAGCTGGCCTCCCGCCACGTCATCGATCACAAGGTAAAACAGGAAAAAATGACGCAATGATTTTGTGCGATTTTCATCTTCATACCAACCTCTGCGACGGGGCCGACACGCCGGAGAAAATGGCGGAGGCCGCCTTCGCAAAGGGAATTTCCCGCCTCGGCTTTTCAGGGCATTCCTTCTTTCCCCTCGATAAATCGAGCATGACCCGCGAAAAAACGGTCGAGTACCTTGCGCGCGTGCGGAGACTGGAGGAGGAATACGAGGGGAAAATGACGGTTCTCTGCGGGCTGGAAAAGGACTATTTCAGCCAGACCTCGGAGGAGGAGTTCGATTACGTCATCGGCTCGGTGCACTATATAAAATGCGGGGAGGAATACTGCCCCGTCGACGAATCGCCGGAGAAGCTACGGCAGGCGGTGGAAACCCTCTTTCCCGCCGGGCCGCTCTCCTTTGCAAAGGAATATTTTCGCACCGAGGCCACGCTGTTTGAGAGGATTCGCGCCGACGTCATCGGCCACTTTGATCTCCTCACCAAATTCAACGAAAGGTTTCCCCTTTTCGACACGGCCGACCCCGGCTACGCGTTGCTCTGGAAGGAGGCGGCCGAGGCGCTGATCCCCTACGGCAAGCCCTTTGAAATCAATTCCGGGGCCATGTCGCGCGGCTGGCGCTCGACCCCATATCCCTCCGCCGATATTCTCCGCTTTCTGAAAGAGAAGGGCGGGCATATCCTCCTCTCCTCCGACAGTCACGCGGCGGATACCCTTTGCTATCGCTTTGAGGAGCTGCGGGAGCTGGCGCTTTCCTGCGGCTTTACCTCCCAGCTCGTCCCCACCAAAAGCGGCCTTGAGGAAATGCCGCTCCTCTGACTCAACCCCGCCGGGGTCGCCCGAAAAGCTCTTCCCGCGGGGCTTTTTTCTGCCCGTACCACTGCCGAAAAAATTTTTTTGGGAAAGGATAACCGGCGCCGCCGGAGTGAACAGTATGATCCTTATCATCGCGGAAAAGCCGAGCCTTGCCCGCAACATAACCGCCGGAATCGGCCCGATGCAGAAGAAAAACGGCTATTTCGAGGGCTGCGGCTATCTCGTCAGCTGGGCCTTCGGCCATCTCTTTTCCCTCGCCGATATCGAGGCGTATAATCCCCTGCCGGAGGGGGAGACGCACTGGACCATGAAAAATCTCCCCTGTTTTCCCGAAAAGTTCCGCTTCGAGCTCCGCAAGGACTCCTCCGGGCGGGGAGACGACGGAGTCGCGCGGCAGTTCAGGACGCTTGAGGCCCTCATCAACCGCCCCGACGTCGATACCGTCGTAAACGCGGGAGACGCCGACCGGGAGGGGGAAATCATCGTCCGCACCTGCATCGACAAGGCGCTGAGGGGCGAAAAAAAGCTGCTCCGCCTCTGGTTGCCCGACCAGACGCCCGAAACGGTGGGAGCCGCTCTGCGCGAGATGAAGCCGGAGAAGGACTATCAGAACCTTGCCAACGAGGGGTATGCGCGCACCTACATCGACTGGCTCTACGGCGTCAATCTCACCCGCTACGCCACGCTGAAAACCGGCACGCTTCTCCGGGTGGGACGCGTGATTGTCCCGATTGTCCGCGCCATCTACGAGCGCGATATGGCCATCAAGAATTTCACGCCCGAGATCTATTATTCCCTTGTCAGCCGGGAAAAGACGGGCGGGGAAGTGGTGGAGCTTCAAAGCAAGTGCCGCTTTTCAAAGAACGAAAAGAAAAAGGCGGAAGCCCTCGCCGCCGCCTATAACGAGGCCGGGGCTACCGTCACCTCCGTGAAGGTAAAAAAGGACGTTCTCCCCGCCGGGAAGCTCTATTCGCTCTCCAAGCTGCAGAATGTTCTCGGCAAGAAATACAAGATGTCGATGGCGGAAAGCCTCGAAATCCTGCAAAAGCTGTATGAGGAGGGTTATCTCACCTATCCGCGAACCAATTCCGAGTATCTGGCGACGGCGGAAAAGGACAAGATGAAGAAAATCATCGCAAACTGCGTGAAAATCGGCTATCCCCTCGTCTTTAAGGACAAGAAGACGATTTTCGACGACAGCAAGATCGAGTCCCATTCGGCGCTGACGCCTACCTATAAAATTCCCGACAAAAACCGTCTGAGCGAGAGGGAACGGCTGGTATATTCTACGGTCTTCCGGCGCTTCGCGGCGGTCTTCTGCGCCGAGGAATGCCTGGTCAACCGAACCGAAATCAAAATTGCCGTCGGAAATTTTGAGGAATTTACCCTGAAGGGAACCGTCATTCTGGAAAAGGGATGGACGAAGTACGACGACTACACCCAAAAGGACAAGCTGCTTCCCCCGCTGAAAAAGGGCGATTCCGTCAACATCAATTTCCAACCGACCGAAAAGGAGACGACGCCCCCGAAGCATTACACGATCGAAACGCTGAACAACTACCTGAAAAATCCCTTCAAGGCCGAAAAGAGCGCGGCAAGGGAGGCTCCGGAAGCGGCAGAGGCGGCGGAGGCCGACCGGGCCGACGACACCGAGGAATACCGCGCCATTTTTGAGGGGCTTGAGCTCGGCACCGAGGCGACGCGCACCGGCATCATCGACAACGCCCGGAAGAGCGAATACATCAAGCTGACGAAGGACGTCTATACCGTTCTGCCCGGCGGCGTTTTCCTTGTCGAATCGCTCGAAAGAATGAAAATTTCCATGGACAAATACAAGACGGCGGAAATGGGCCGGGCGCTCAAAAAGGTCTATCGCGGGGAAATCACGGTTTCCGACAGTGTAGCGCTGGCGAGGGCCGAAATTGAAAAGGTCTTTTCCGAAAAGGAAGCGACTCCCGAGACCGATACCGACATCGGATTTTTCCGCCAACCGGTCGGAAAATGCCCGCTCTGCGGCGGAGAGGTTCGGCGAACCGTCTTCGGCTACGGTTGTTCCTCCTACCGGGAGAACGGCTGTAAATTTTCCGTCGGTCTGACAATCTGTGGCCGCACAATTCCGATTTCGGCGGTGAAACAGCTCCTTGAGACCGGGAGAACCGGCCGTCTTGACGGCTTTGTCTCAAAAAACGGGAAGAATTTTGACGGCGCGCTGAAGCTGGAAAACGGCAAGGTCGTCTTCGACTTTTCCCGCCCGCAAAATTCCGCCGCGCCGGCGCAGACAAACGGGCAAAGCTGAAAAGCCTGTTTTACGTAAAATTTCCGCCGCGTCCGACCGACGCGAGCGTGTGTTTTCCTCCTTCTTTTGAAGGTGAGCGCACGCGGCTGTCCAAAAGGCTCCCGATGAGAAGCGCCGACGACCTTCCCACGGAAAAAAGTCGGTCGCGCATTCCCACCGCGAAAAATCCCCGCAAGGCTCCGCTTTCAGGCGGCCCCGGCGGGGATTCTCTTTTAATTTTGGCGGAAAAATGAAAGGAAACGGCGGTTTGCGGCATATTCCGGCTTCCTTTGCCATATAGTGTAATACGCAGAAAAAACGATTCCGATTTCAGGGAGGGAACCTCTTATGTTTGTCTATTCCTTAAAGGCGTCGACCTTAAAAATCTTTGGCATAGTCGGCCTGTCGGTCGTCGCGCTGGTCGTCATGCTCAATATGATTCCGACCTACGGGCCGACGGCGGCCTCCGTTCTCTATTCCGAGGCGGCGAGCTATCAGTACGCCAACGTAAAAACCAACGACGATCGCATCGGCTTTCTGAAGCAGTTCGGCTGGACGGTGGAACCGACGCCTCTTGAGGAGCAGGAGGTGACGATTCCCGGCGAGTTCGACAAGATTTTCGTCAGCTATAACGAGCTCCAGAAGCAGCAGGGGCTGGATCTTTCCAAATACCGGCGGAAGGGCGCCGTGCGGTATACCTACAAGGTCACCAATTACACCGACTATCCCGGTACGGTCTACGCCAATCTTCTGATTTACCGGGGAAAGGTCATCGGCGGCGACCTCTGCTCCGCCGACGTCAGCGGCTTTGTCTCGGGCTTTGACGGAAAGGTGAAGCTCCCTTAATCCTCCGCCGGGAGCGCAAGCGCGGCCAGGGGAATCTCAATGGCCTCGGCGAGGGAGAAGGAATAGAGCAGGACGCGGTCGGCCGGGCGGCAGAAGGTCTGACGGCAGGCGGCGCAGTAGTAGCTGAGCTGGCGCTTGTGGCGACGGATAAGAAGCTCCTCCGCCTCCTTCCGGTTATCCCGGAGGGATGCGGGAATACGGTCGGTTTTGTAGTCAAGGACGGTCAGTCGGCCCTTTTCGTCAAGGAAAACGCAGTCCATGATTCCCTGAACCAGCACCTTTTCGCCCTTTAATAGAGCCTTTTTCTCCGGCTCCTCGGTAAAGCAGACGGCAGGCAGAAGAATATTGAAGCGAAGCTCGCGCTTGCAGTAGGGAGAGGTGCGGAGCGCGTGGAAGAGCGGAGTGCCGAGAAAGGCCTCCGCCTTTTCCCTCTCAATCAGGGAGGCCGTGTGCGTATCGAGAAAGCCTTCCGCAAGCAGGCGGGAAATCTCGCTTTCCACTCCGTTCCTTTCAAGAAGCGCAAAATCGCAGAACTGCATGAACTGATGGGTGGCGGTTCCGCGATCGGCGGCGGAGTCGGCCTTTTCGGAAAGAAAGGCGGGGCGTGTCATGTTTCTTTCGCGCTCGTCGGAAAGGCGCAGGGCGTCTCCGTAATCGTCGAGAAGGGAGGGGTAAAGCTCCGAGACCGACAGCTTGGCGGGAAGGGCGGAGGCGGCAGTGTGGGGATAAACGAAGGAGAAGCGCCTGCCGTATTCCTCCGCCAGCGCCGTGATTTCCTCTTCTTCCTCGGCGGCGTCGGATGACAGCGGCTCGGTTGCGCCGGGAACGGAAGAGGCCTTGTGTGTTTCAAGCTCGACGGCAGAACCGTCAAAATTTCCCGGTGCGGCGGCGCCTGAAACGGACAGCCCGCCGGAGGAGAATTTTTCAGCGTCGGCCGCGGTTTTGGTCTCCGCCGTGCCGCCGGGAATCGCTTCCTTTTCGGGCGAGGAGGGCGCGTCGGCGGCTTTGTCTTCGCTTTCTTCCTTCGGCGTCGCGTCGATGAGCGACGGCGGGAATTTGTCCCCGGCGACGGTCAGAATCCAGCGGATATAGCTGGGGGAAGTGCGGAGAAGAAAGCCCCGATCCTCCGACAGATAGCGCCGGGTCATGCGGCATTCCTCCGTCAGCCCCGAGGCGTCGGTGAGGGACGCGGTGACAATCAGCTTGCTTTTGGCACGGGTCAGGGCGACGTAGAGAATGCGCAGCTCCTCCTCCACCGCTCGTTCGGTGATTCCGAGCGCCTCGGCGGAGCGGAAAACCGTCGGATAGCGGCCAAAGCCGGTCTCGTCGGAGAGCTTCAGCGTGACGAGGCCCTCGCGGTCAAGCAGGATATCGCCGGTGACGTCGGCGTCGGAGAAGGCGGTGGCGCAGTCGCTGACGAAGACGACGGGAAACTCCAGACCCTTGGAGCGGTGAATCGACTTGATGGCGACCGCGTTTTCGGCATCGGGGGAAGGCGCGGGGGAAAAGCCTTCGCCTTTCTCCAGCAGGTCGTTTGCGTAGCGGATAAACCGGTAAAGCCCCTTGAATTGCCCGCGCTCAAAATCCCTTGCACAGCGGTGAAGCATCAAGAGGTTTTCCTTGGGGACGTTTCCCCGTTCGGCGTCGGCGGTCAGCGCGAAGAGGTGGGTGTCGCAAAAGAGGAACCAAAGAAGCCGGTCGACCGGCTCCCCGGCAAGGGCGCGGTATTGTTCGAGCTTTTCAAGAAAGTGCCGTCCCTTTTCAAAGCCGGTTTTCTCGGTATAGCTTTTCAGCGCCGAAAAGAGAGGGCCTTTTTCCTCCGACCGGCGGATGGCGACAAGCTCGCTGAGCGTGAAATTGTAAATCGGGCTTTTTAAAAGCCCCGCCAGCGGAATATCCCGCGTCGGGTTGTCGATGACGCTGAGAAGATTCATCGCAAGGAGAACCTCCGGGCAGACGAGAAGCTCCTTCTCCTCCTGATTGCGGCAGGGAATCCCGCGCTTTTTCAGCGCCTCCTCGTAATAGGGCGCGGCGGTTTTCAGGGAGCGAATGAGAATGGCGAAATCGGCGGGCTGTCGCCCCTCCCGAAGCATTTTTGCAATTCTTTCGGCGACGGCCTCGGCCTCCTTTGCGCGGCAGGTCGCGGCGTCAACCTTTCCCGCCTCGACGAGGAGAATCTCCACCGGCTCCACGCCGCTCTCTTCCTTTCCGCAGACAAGCTCATCCTCCTCCCCGTAGGGAACGGTTTTTCCCACCGTCCGGAAGAGCGGGCCGCAGACGGCGTTGACAAAGTCGATGATCGGCTTGTCACAGCGGAAATTGTGCCGCAGATAAACCTTGTCGGTCGCCCCGTCCCGCCGGTAGTCGGTGAAGAGGGAAGGCTCCGCCCCACGAAAGCGGTAAATGCTTTGCTTGATATCGCCGACCATAAAGCGGCGGGCGGAAAAAGAGAGGGCGGAAAAAATGGCGTCCTGAATCCGGTCGACGTCCTGATATTCGTCGATGTAAATTTCATCGAAGCGGGAGGAAATCTCCTTCGCCGCCTCGGTGGGCTCGCCGTTTTCCTTGCAGAGAAGGCGGTAAGCGAAGCGTTTCAGATCGCCGAAATCGAGCAGATCCCTCTCCCGCTTATCGGCGCTGTAGCGCAGCTCAAAGGCCTTGAGAAAACGGTAGAGCTTTTCGAGAAAATCGGCGCTCTTTTCGGCGGTTCGTCTGATTGTTTCGGTATCCTGCGTGAAAAAGAGGGAGACGAGTTTCTTGTGCTGTGCCTTGAAGGTATCCCGCACGCCCTTGAAATAGATCGCCTCCTCCGATTTGTCCCCTTTTTTTAGCGGGATCGGCTGATAGGACAAGAAGACCCCCTTCATACGGGCAAGGTCGCCGGTTTTGATCTCCTCCCCGGCCTGCAGGAGAAAGTCGAGGTCGGCACGGAAGGAGGGATAGTAGTTCTGCGAAAGCGGATCGCTGCCGAGAAAGCAGTCGCAGGCGTCCTCAAAGAGGGAGCGGTAGGCAGAGAGAAATTCGGTGAGATAGCGGAAAATCTCCTTCCCGAAGACCGTCTTTTCGATCCCCTCCGCGGCGGCCTTCTTCATTTCCTCCACCGCGTCGGATAGAAATTCGCTTCCGCGCGGGAGTGAAGAGACCTTTTCGTAGAGGGAGAGCAGAACGTCGCTGAGGCGGTCGTTTTTGGGGGTGACAAAATTGTCGGCGAAGGCCGCAAAATTATCGATCGTGTCATAGCCAGGGAGCGCGGCGTAAAAGCCGTCGATGACGGCGTTTGCCGCTTGCTGTCTCATCAGGGAGGCCTCCCCGAGGTCGGCGACCTCCACGGTGGGAGAGAGGCCCAGCCGTTCAAAATTTTCCCGGATCAACCCGAGGCAAAAGCCGTCGATCGTCGATATCTTCGCCTTCCCGAGCATCAGATATTGCCGCCGCAGATGGCGGTTCCCGGGGTTTTCGGCAAGAGCGGTGAGCAGTGTTTTCCCGATCCGCTCTTTCAGCTCATCCGCCGAATCGTTGGTAAAGGTGACGACGGCGATTCGCCCGAGATCGGCGGGGTGGGCCGGGTCGGTGAGTCTTCTTAAAATCCGCTCCGTCAGAACCGCCGTTTTTCCGGAGCCGGCCCCCGCCGAAACAAGGATGCGCTTCCCGTCATGGGAAATGGCGTCGATCTGCGCATCGGTCCATTTTCTTTCGCTCATCTTATGACTGTTCCTTTCTGTGGCTTGGAAGCTTTTTCCCGGTTCCAAAATGGGAAAAAGAGGGGTCGTTCCGGCCTTTTACCGCAAAAATTCGGCGTTCCGGGAAAGGCTTCCTTTTCAGGCGGAAACCCTGCTATTGTCTTCCGCCCTCGGAACCGGCGCCCTCCGGCCTTCGGCATACCGCCGCATAGGGGCAGTATTGGCAGGCGTCGTGCCGCTTGTCCTTGAGCGGGCGGGGGGAAGCGCTCCCTTTCTTGATTTCCTCGGCGAGGGAAGCCACGGTGTCGGTGATCTGTCCCATCAGGCGCCCCATGCCCTCCAGCGTTTCAAGGGAGGCCGGCGGGGCCAGCCCGTTTTTCTTCATGCTGACCGGAATGTATTTTCCGTCCAGATTTTTCTCCATCAGGCGCAGAATTTCCTCGTCGTTCAGCAGAAGCCCCTTTCGCCCCAGCGTTCCGGAAACGCTTCCCATGACCTCCTCGGGCGGGGTGTCGGGGGAAACCGTCACGTTTGAGGGAAGAACGGTACAGTAAATGACCCCGGCGGGAAGAATTTTTCCCTTTGCCGAAACCGCCCGGCGGAAGGCACCGTTTCTGTCCTTCCATATTGAAAAGAGGTAAATCAGCATTTGCAGATTCAGGCCCAGACCGATATCGGAGAGGGAAAAGTCCTTGCCGCCGCTCTTGTAGTCGACGACGCGAACGTAGACGTCCTCTCCCTTCCGGCAGATATCGACCCGGTCGGCAAAGCCGTAAAGGAAGGCGGAGGTGCCGTCGGGGAGCGGAACGGCGAGAGGGGCCACGGTGCCGTCCTGTCCGGAGTCGTTGAGCGGCATTTCAAAGAAGCGGGGCAGGAAGCTGCTCTGCGACAGCTCGTCAAGCAGATTGCGGACGAGAATCCGAACCGAGCGGCGGAGCCTCCAGAAGGTCTGCTTTGCGCGGCCGGTCAGCGTCTCCTTTTCTCTTCCGAAAATCCCACTGAGATATTCTTCAAGAATGTAGTCGATTTTTCTGTCGATCTCCTCCTCCGAAAGTCCGGCGAGGGGCTCTTCCTTTTCAAAATCGACGTCGGAGAAAAATTTTTCAAGAATCCGGTGGATAAGCGTCCCGGTGTCGGAGGGGCGGAACTCAAAGCGATCGCTTTTTTTCAGCTTTAAAATATAGCGGCACTGATAGCCGAAGGCGCAGAGAACATAGCTGTCAAGCCGCGACTGCGTGAGGGAGAGATTTCCCCCGAACACCTCCTTCGCCGTCTCGGGAGTCAAATTTTCCACCTCCGGAACAAGACTCTGCCGGTCGGAGCTGAAAAAGGGAGAAAACTGCGGGTCGGCCGAATAGACCCGGCGCAGGGCCTTCCCCTCCTTGGTGTCGGGATAGAGAAAGGCGTATTCCAGCGAGGCTTCCCGGTTCTGAATTTTCCGGTCGGCGGGCAGGGCGTCGGTGCGGAGCTTCTCGGCGTTTGGGAAGAGGGCGAGGATGCGGTCGAAGGTGACCGAGGGGCGCAGGGCCTTCCCGGAGGAATCGAAGGCGGAGCAGACTGCCGTCACGGAATCGGAGGCGGAACAGGCGGCGGAATAAAAGAGATACCATTCGTTTACCGTCTCGACGTCGCTTCCCGGTGAGAGAATAAGACCGCAGGTTTCAAGAATCACCTTGTCGTCGTCGGAGAAAAAGCCGCTGTCGGAGCAGGCGGCGGGGAAGACCCCTTCGTTTACCCCGAGAAGATAGACGTGTTTCACCCCGCCCGCCCGGATGAGGTCGGCGGAGCCGACGGCGATTTCATCGACTGCTGAGGGAATGGTGCCGACGCTCGTCTGTTCGATGACGAGGGAAAAGAGACCCGCGAAGAGAAGCGCGTCGGCCTTCATCTCCGGAAGGACGGCGGCCATCGTGTCGAGCGCGCCGCAGAGGGCGTTCCAGAGCCGCACCTCGTCGTCGCTCCCCGACTCGCTTACCTTTCCGTCGGCGCCGACGTCGAGGAGAAAATCATAGACGGCGGCGCAGATCACCGGCACGGTACGGCTTCCGTCGAGCGCCTCAAAGAGCTTGAGCAGCGGCGTGGTCAGGCGCTTCCGGCTTTGATTCAGGCGGAGGAGCAGCTCCGCCGATTCGTCGGTCAGGATGTCGGTATATCCCTCGGGATTCATGAACCAGTCGTTTTCGGTATACCAGCTGTTCCCGAAAATATTCCAACGGTAGGCGTAGCTCTCAAGCTCGTCGCATTCCGGAACGGTGACGGGGGAAAAGGCGTTTTTCATGAACCGGATCACGTCGTCGGTTTTCCAGCCGCCGTTTTTGATCTGAAAGGCGCTGAGAAGGAGCTTGAAGAGCGGCTTTTCGCTCAGCTCGATTTTTCTTGACAGGTGGCAGGGAAGGCCGAAGCGCCCGAAAACCGCGTCGATGATTCCGCGATAGGCCGAAAGGTCTCGCACGATCACGGCAAAATCGCGGTAGGAGGCCCCTGCGCGGAGTCGCTCGGTGATATCGGCGGCGACAAATTCCGCCTCACCGTAGGGATTGGGGGCGACGGCGGTTCTGACGGCGGAGGTCGGGGCGGCGTAGGGCTGATCCGTCTCGGCCTTGCCCAGATTCTCCTCCAAAAAGACAAGGGCCGGGTCGGCAAACCGGTGCGTTTTGCTCAGCCGGGTTACGGTGACCGGCCCTTTTCCGGCTTCCGCCAGCCGCTTCAGGTGCAAAAAGGTTTTCTTTGTATTTTCAAAGGCAAAATTTTCCTCCTCCTCCCGACAGCAGACGGTGACAGTGACCGATTCCGCCTGCCGGAAGGCATAGGAAAGGACGCGGAATTCCTGCGGCGTGAATCCGGCGAAGGAATCGACGTAGAGGTGAATGCCGCGAAAAAAGGGATGCTTTTCAAGCAGCTCCGCAAGGCGGGTAAGATCGTCGGAGGGATCGGTCATGCCGTCGGTGAGGAGCCTTTCGTACTGGGTGTAAATCAGCGACAGGTCGGAGAGCTTTTCGGAGAGGGCGGCGCTGTCCTCCCGGCATTCCTCAGCAGCGCGGGAAAGGGCCGCGGGGGTGACGCCGTAGGAGGAAAACTCCCGGAAGGCGCTGAGAAGAAGCGGCACAAAGCGCTTGGCGTCGGGCAGCTCGGTCTGATAGCGGCGGAGGAAGGGTGAGGAAGAAAAGAGCGCCTTCCAGAGAATCAGCGCCTTGGTGCCTCCGGTGACCGAGCGATAGGCGATTCCGCCGTATTCCCGCGAAACGCGGTTGAACAGCCGGCGGAAGTTCAAAATTTCAAGCTCCGCCTGCGGGACGCCGGCTCTCTGCGCACCCTCGCAGAGCTCGGCCTCGGCCCGCAGAGCCATCTGCTCCGGGACCAGAAGAATGACGCGGGAGCCGGCGGCAAGGTCGCGCAGAATCCGCTCGGTGACGGCGCCGCTTTTGCCGCTTCCCGAGGGTCCGAGAATAAATTCCGTCATGACAAACCTTCCTTTGAGGCAGAAATCTTACGCGGGAGTGACCGTTTTTAGTGAACAAGAAGCGGGATTTGCTCAGTCGTCGTCAAAATCGAGGTCGGAGAGGTATTTGTGCCCGTTTTCGGTGATGAAATCCTTCCGCGCCTGCAGGTCGTCGCCGAGAAGCGTGTCGAAGATGAGCGCCGTCTGGGCGGCGTCGGCCTCCGAAACGCGGATCAGCCGTCTCGTCGCCGGGTTCATCGTGGTTTCCCACATCATTTCCGGCTCGTTCTCACCGAGTCCCTTCGAGCGCTGAATCGTATACTTTTCCTTTCCGATCTCCGCAAGGATTTTCACCTTTTCCGCCTCGTTATAGGCAAAACGGGTTTTGTCCTTCGTGTTGATTTCGTAAAGCGGCGACTCGGCGATATAAACCTTGCCGATGCGGATCAGCGTCGGAAGGAGCCGATAAAAGAGGGTCAGAATCAGCGTGCGAATCTGGAAGCCGTCCTTATCGGCATCGGTGCAGATGATGATTTTATCCCAGCGGAGAGCGTCGAGGGAGAAGGGAACGATATCTCCCTTGACCTTTCCCTTGATTTCGGCGCCGCACCCGATGACCTTGAGCAGGTCGGTGATGATTTCGCTCTTGAAAATCTTTTCGTAGGGAGCCTTCAGGCAGTTCAGCGTTTTTCCGCGCACCGGGATGATCGCCTGAAATTCGGCGTCCCGTCCCAGCTTGCAGGAGGTCAGCGCGGAATTTCCCTCCACAATGTACAGCTCCCGCACGTTCGGGTCCTTGGAGCGGCAGTTGACGAACTTTTCGACGCGGTTGGCCACGTCCATTGAGCCGGAGAGCTTCTTTTTCAGGTCGAGCCGCGTCACCTCCGCCTTTTCGCGGCTCCTCTTGTTGACCAGCACCTGATTGGCGATCTTTTCGGCCTCCATCGGCGTTTCGGCGAGATAGATCTCAAGATTATGGCGGAGAAGGTTGGTGATCGCCTCGGTGATGAAGCTGTTGGTGATGGATTTTTTGGTCTGGTTTTCGTAGGAGGTCTCGGTGGAAAAGCTGTTGGAAACCAGAATGAGGCTGTCCTCGATGTCGGCGAAGCTGATTTTCGCTTCGTTTTTCAAATATTTGCCGGTCGTTTTCAGATATTTGTCGAGCTCCGCGACAAAGGCCGTTTTCACCGCCTTTTCGGGGGAGCCGCCGTGTTCGAGAAAGCTGGAATTGTGGTAATATTCAATGGTGCTTACGGTGTTTGAGAAACAGAAAGCGACCTCCGCTTTCAGGGAATATTCCTCCTTGTCCTCCCGGTCGCGGCCTCTGGCCTCGGTCGACCAGGAGACGGGAGCGGTGAGGGCCGTACCCCCGGCAAGCTCGGCGACGTAGTCGGCGATTCCGTTCCGATAGACGAAGTCGTGCTCCTCAAAGCCCTCCTCCGTCTGCCATTTCAGATGAAAGGTAATGCCGGAATTGACGACCGACTGGCGCTTCAACATATCGAGATAATAGGTGAGGGGAACGTCGATATCGGTAAAGACCTCAAGGTCGGGGCGCCATTTCGTCACGGTTCCGGTCCGTTTTCCCTTCGGCGGCAGGTCGGACACCGTCATTTTCCCGACCGGCTCTCCCTTTTTGAAACGAATCTGATAGGCCTTGCCGTCCTTGTAGGAGGTGACCTCCATCCATTCCGAGCTGTACTGCGTGGCGCAGGCACCGAGGCCGTTCAGCCCGAGGGAATACTTGTAGGAGGCGGTGCCGCTGTTGTTTTCGTATTTTCCTCCGGCGTAAAGCTCGCAGTAGACAAGCTCCCAGTTATAACGCTGTTCCTTTTCGTTCCAGTCGAGGGGCACGCCCCGACCGAAATCCTCCACCTCAATCGAGTGGTCGGCGTATACGGTGATGTTCACGGTGTTGCCGAAGCCCTCCCGCGCCTCGTCGACGGAGTTGGAAATGATTTCAAAGACGGAGTGCTCACAGCCCTCCAGCCCGTCGGAGCCGAAGATGACCGCCGGGCGCTTCCGTACCCGGTCGGCCCCTTTCAGGGCAACGATGCTTTGATTGCCGTAATCGGCGTTCTTTTCTTTGTTTGCCATCGGATTGAATTCCTTCCATGAAAGTTCTTGAAAAAAAGAGAAAAACGCGGTATAATAGAAGAAAAACCGGAAAAGGGGTTTTACTTTGGAAAAAACCGTTCGCGTCCTGCTTGACAGGGAAAAAATCGAATACGCGGGAATCCTCCCGTTTTCGGAGTGCAGGGTCATAAATCCCGGTCTTCTTGAAAGAAGCTGGCGGGGCGGGGAAGTGCAGAGCGTGATTATGCTTTCGGTTCCTTACCGCACCGGGGATTTTCCGTCGCGGAATCTCTCCCTCTACGCCGTCCCGCGCGACTATCACCTGTATTTTCGACAGCTCTTTTCCCACCTTGAAAAAGAGCTTGCACAGACCTTTCCGGGCTATACCTTCAAGGGCTATGCGGATCATTCCCCCATCGGGGAGACCTACGCGGCGTCGAAGGCGGGGTTGGGGGTCATCGGGGACAAGTTTCAGCTGATCAACGAAAAATACGGCTCCTATACCTTCCTCGGCGAGATTCTGACCGACCGTGTCTTTGAGGCTTACGATACCCGGGAGCCGACCTTCTGCTCCCACTGCGGCGCCTGCGCAAGGGCCTGTCCCGTCGGGGAGGGCTGCCTTTCGGAGATGACGCAGAGAAAAGGGGAGCTCACCCCCGAAACCGAAGAGCTGATGAGGAAAACCGGAACCGTCTGGGGCTGCGACATCTGCCGAACCTGTTGCCCGATGAACGACGGGGCGGCGCGAACGCCGATTGCCTTCTTTTACGAGAAGCCGACGCCTTATCTCACCTCCGAGGCGGTAGAGGCCATGAGCGAGGAGGAGTTCCTTGAACGCGCCTACAGCTGGCGGGGGAGAAAGACGATTCTGCGCAACCTTTTCGCTTTTGAGAAAAAGGACGACTGAGCGCGCCCTTTCCTACTTCTATATTATTATACCATAGAAAGGCGAAATTGTCAACTTTTCTTGACGCGGGGTTTTTCCAAAAAGCGCCGCGTTTTCCGCCAAACGCCGTAAAATCAAGAACGCGCCGCGTTTTTCCCTGAAAAAGCGCGAAAAGGACGGCGCGGAGCCTTCTTTCTTTGAGAAAAACGGTTGACAAAACCGGCGCTTTCTGCTATAATGAATAGATAAAAAAGATATTTTGGCATTGAAAACACGGAGGTTTCACCATGGAGTGGACGGGACTCAATCAACTTCGGGAAATGTATCTTTCCTTTTTTGAATCGAAAGGCCATCTGCGTCACAAGAGCTTTCCCCTTGTGCCGAACAACGATCCCTCGATCCTTTTGATCAACGCGGGCATGACGCCGCTGAAAAAATACTTCACCGGGGAGCTGGAGCCCCCGCGTCATCGGATGACGACCTGTCAGAAGTGCATAAGGACGCCCGATATCGAGCGGGTCGGAATGACCGCCCGGCACGGCACCTTCTTTGAAATGCTCGGAAACTTTTCCTTCGGGGATTATTTCAAGCATGAGGCGATCCACTGGGCGTGGGAATTTATCACCGAATGGCTGAAGCTTCCGAAGGACCGCCTTTGGGTCACCGTCTATCTTGACGACGACGAGGCCTACGACATCTGGACAAAGGAGGTCGGCCTTCCCGCCGAGCATATCGTGCGCCTCGGCAAGGAGGACAACTTCTGGGAGCACGGCTCCGGCCCCTGCGGCCCCTGCTCCGAGATTTATTTCGACCGGGGCGAAGAGTTCGGCTGCGGCTCTCCCGACTGCAAGCCGGGCTGTGACTGCGACCGTTTCATGGAATTCTGGAATCTCGTCTTCACGCAGTTCGACAACGACGGGAAGAACAATTACACCCGCCTCGCCAAGCCCAACATCGACACCGGCATGGGACTTGAGCGCCTTGCCTGCCTGATGCAGGGAGTCAACAATCTCTTTGAGGTCGATACCGTCCGCAACATCATGAAGGCCGTCGAGGAGATTGCCGGTGTGAGCTACGGAGCCGACGGGAAGACCGATATTTCCCTCCGCGTCATCACCGACCACATCCGTTCCACCGTCTTTATGATCTGCGACGGCGTCGTTCCCTCGAACGAGGGGCGCGGCTACGTTCTGCGCCGCCTTCTCCGCCGCGCCGCCCGCTATGGCCGCCTGATCGGCATCAAGGGCGTTTTCCTCTCCCGGTTGGTTGACGTCGTCGCGAAGGAAAATCTGTCGGAATACCCCGAGCTTACCGAAAAGCTGACCTATATCAAGAAAATCGTCGCCAACGAGGAGGAGCGGTTCGCCTCCACCATCGACGCAGGGCTTACGATGCTTTCCACCCTCACCGATCGGGCCGAGGCGGAGGGAAAAACGAAAATCGACGGCAAGGAGGTTTTCAAGCTCTACGATACCTTCGGCTTCCCGCTCGATCTGACAAAGGAGATCGCCGCCGAGAAGGGGCTGAGTATTGACGAGGAAACCTTCGAGGCGCTGATGAAGGAGCAGAGAAGCCGCGCCCGGGCCGCCCGCGCCAATATCAGCGGCTGGAGCGAAGCTTCAAAATCGGTGCTTCACGCCTTCCCGAAGACCGAATTTCTCGGCTATACCGACGTTACCTGTCAGGCCAAGGTCATCGGCATTCTTGCCGACGATCTGTCGCTTGAAAGCATCGGCGAGGGAGAGCTGACGCTCATCACCGACAAAACCGTCTTCTACGGCGAGGGCGGCGGACAGGTCGGCGACACCGGGACCATCAGCACCGAAAAAGCGACCCTCACCGTTTCCGACACCAAAAAGGAGGACGGCGTCTACCTTCACTTCTGCACGGTGAAGGAGGGTACGGTCAGCGTCGGCGATACCGTGACGCTGAAAATCGACGAGGCGCGGAGAGACGCCATCCGGCGCAACCATTCGACCTGCCACCTTCTTCAAGCCGCGCTTCGCCGCGTGCTGGGAAAGCACGTCGAGCAGGCCGGCTCCTACGTCGATGAAAATCGACTCCGCTTTGACTTTACGCATTACGAGGCGATGACGAAGGAACAGCTTGCCGAAACCGAGAAATTGGTCAACGGAGCCATCTTCGCCGCCTATCCGATCACCACCGAGGTCACCGACGTCGAAACGGCCAAGAAGAGCGGCGCCATGGCGCTTTTCGGGGAGAAATACGGCGATACCGTCCGCGTCGTCTCGATGGGCGACTTTTCCAAGGAGCTTTGCGGCGGTACGCATCTTGACAGCACCGCGAAGGCCGGTATGATGAAAATCGTCTCGGAATCCTCGGTGGCCGCCGGTGTCCGACGCATCGAAGCGACCACCGGTTATGGCGTGTTGAAGCTGCTTGAGGAAAAGGAAGGTATTCTTTCCGACGCCGAAAAGGAGTTGAAGGTGACCAACCCGGCGGATCTTGCGAAGAAGGCGTCTCAGCTCCAAGCGGAGCTGAAGGCCTCCCGCCACGAGAACGAGGTACTCAGCTCCAAGCTCGCCGCGGTGCAGACCGAATCAATCCGGGCCTCCGCCGCCGACGTAAACGGCCTTCACGTGATTGCCTACACACTGAAAAACGAGGCCGCCGACCTGCCCCGCGCCATCTGCGACGGCTTAAAAGCCTCCGATGACGACGTCGTGGCGGTGATTGCGCTCGTTTCCGGCGACCGCCTCACCTTTGCGGGCTGTTGCGGCAAAAACGCCGTTGCCCGCGGCGCCCATGCCGGGAAGCTCTTGAAGGAGATCAGCGCCATCACCGGCGGAGGCGGCGGTGGCCGTCCCGACAGCGCCTCCTCGGGAGGAAAGGATTTTTCCAAGCTGAGAGAAGCGCTCGACCGCGTCATGCCCGCCGTCGCCGAAATGACGGCAGGGAAGTAAGACGTTCAGCTCCCGAAAACCCGTTTATACGACCGAAAACACCCCGTCTGCGGCACTCCGCCGCGGCGGGGCTTTTTGTATGACGGGCATGTCGTCGGTCTGTGGTGGAAGTCCAGAAGGGGCGTAGTTGTCGACGAACCCAAGAGCGA
>CANQQT010000026.1 GCA_947626065.1 uncultured Clostridia bacterium
ACTGATATACCGTCAGGGGGACGTCGCCGGTTCCGGGAGGCATATCGACGAACATCCAGTCGATATCTCCCCACTTTACGTCGTTCCAGAACTGTTTGACGGTTCCGGCGATGATCGGCCCGCGCCAGACGACCGGCGTGGTCTCCTCGTCGAGGAGGAGATTCAGACTCATAAGCTCGATTCCCGTTTTGGAAACGGCGGGCAGGATGCCCTCGTCGTCTCCCCCGACCGGGCCCTTGGCTCCGAAGATTTTCGGAATGGAGGGGCCGGTGATATCGGCGTCGAGGACGGCGGTTTTCATCTCCCGGCGATTCATCGCGACGGCGAGGAGCGAGGTCACCATCGATTTTCCGACGCCGCCCTTTCCACTGACGACGCCGACGACCCGCCGGACCTGACTGTGCGGGTTACCGGGCTCGGTCATGCTTTCTTTTCTTGAGGAACAGTTACTGCCGCAGGTGGAACAGTCATGCGTGCATTCTTCTTCGTTTGCCATGGATACCTCCGCTGATGGAAAAAATAATTACGGTAGAAAACAGGGCACGTTTTTTCACTCGGAAACCTCCGTGCGGGCCGTCTCTTTGGAAAACGCCGCCTGTTTCCTTCTATTATATCCTATCCGCCCGAAAAAATCAATGTATAAAACGATAAAAATGAAAAAAATCCGAAGAAAATGCGGAAAAAGCCGCGAAAAGGGGAAAAATGCCGGGCGGCGGGAGAATTGCGGGTGGCGCTTTGCGCGAACGGCAGAGAACTGGGACAAGCAAAGACGGCCCCATTCGTATTCTTGGGAACAGCTCCGCAGATTTGACAGCGGGTATGCCTTCGGCGCGGGCATGGGCGCGGACGGGGGAACCGGGCGGCGGCGGCCCTGCGTGGAACGGTCAAAAGGGCAAAAGAGCGCGGGGGCGGTCGATTGGACGCCAAAAAATCTCGAAATTCAAAGAAAATTCATCGTAAATCAATAAATTGTACTTGAATAGCACGGCTTCCCCTGCTATAATGGAATTAAACTTCAACAGCAGAAAGGACTTCATATGAATCAGAAAACACTTTCCCGTTGGCTGAAGGCCGTCCTTTTCGGAATCGGCATTTGCGGCATCCTCCTCTACGCGCTCGTCTTTCCCTCTCTGGGGGAAACGGCGGTTTCGCGCTACCCGGAGTTTGCCTACTGCCGCTGGCCTTGGCTCGCCCTCATCTGGGTCACCGCACTTCCCTGCTTCGCCGCGCTGCTTCTGTCTTGGAAAATCGCCGAAAACATCGGGGAGGATCGCTCCTTTTCCCATGCCAACGCTTCCCTTTTAAAATGGATTGCCCTTCTTTTGGCTTCCGACGCCGCTCTCTTTTTCCTCGGCAATCTGATTTTCTGGCTCCTGGGGATGAATCACCCCGCCGTGCTTCTTCTCTCTTTTTTGATTGAATTTTTCGGCGTCGCGGTCTCGGTTGCGGCCGCCGCACTCTCCCATCTGGTGCGGAAGGCCGCCGTTCTCCAGGACGAAAACGATCTGACGATATAGGAGGCACGTGATGGAAGGCGAAATCATTTTCAACATCGACGTCATGCTCGCCAAGCGCAAAATGAGCGTGACGGAGCTTGCGGAACGGGTGGGAATCACCCTGACCAACATTTCCATTTTAAAGAACGGCAAGGCGAAGGCTCTGAAGGTTTCAACGCTGGAAAAGCTCTGTGCGGCGCTCGACTGTCAGCCGGGGGATCTTTTGGAATACCGTCCCGCTTCCCCTCGGGAGTGAGGGATTCCCCACGCCTTTAAAATTCCCCCGCCCCATCGGCGTCCGTTCGCTCCTTTTTCCCATTCAAAAATCATTCAGGAAAGGAAAATACCATGAAAAACCGGAAACCGCTCATCGCCCTTTTTCTGGGGCTTGTCGCCCTGCTTGGCCTTTTCTCCTCCTGCGGAAACGAAAAAAGCGACCGAAAAGCGCAGATTTCAAAAGAGCTCGGTCTCGACGTGTCGGCGGGGGAAATCCTCGACGAATTTGAGGACAGCGGCTGGTTCGGCGACGGAATTACCTTTCTTGCCCTCAAATTTCCCGACGGCGCGGTCGGGGAGGCCATCCGGGCCGACGGGCGCTGGCGCTCCCTTCCCTTCACCCAAACGGTGACGGCCCTCGTTCACGGTCTTTCGGGTGAGGAGGAGGTCGGTCCCTATCTCACCGACGGCGAGGGAAAGACGCTGATTCCCGACGTGCGAAACGGCTTTTATCTCCTCATCGACCGCTTTCCGGGAGGCGCGGTGGAGACCGACGCGGCGGGCACCTCGTCCGACGGCGAAGAAAAGCCGGAGGCCGATCCCTTCGCCGGACTTCTTGCGGCCCCGGCCCTCAATTTTACCCTCGGCGTCTGGGACGCAAAGGAAGGCATTCTCTATTTCTGCCGCATGGATACATAACCTTTTCCCTTTTTGCATACCATAAGAAAGGCCGTCTTCCGGAAAACGCGATTGGCGGGAAACGGATTTTTTGTCGCCGCGCGCGGAAATCCGCATGGCTCTTCAACAGATAAACGGCGCTTTTCACGCAGAGAAGCGCAACGCGGTTTTGAAGATAAACGCGGATCGTTTTTCTGCTCTCGGGCCGGAAAACCGCCGGTTCCGTCAAAGGCGAAATCCGCGAAAAGGGCTTCTTTGCCGCCGATTTTGTGAAAAAGCGCAAATCGGCGGCCTTTTCGGTTGCTTTTTTCCCTTTCGCGCGGCGTTTTTGGCCCGCCGGTTTTGTAAAATTTTTTTAAAGCCTTGACAGAGCGGAGGAAAAGGTTTACAATAGATTCAGATTCGACGGAAAGGGAGCTTTTTCGACCCTGCCACGCGGGGCCGCTTCCCCACCGTCCGTGAACAGCATTCTTTCAAGAGGTGATGATGTTTTTATGGATCGCGCACGCACTGGCCGCGTGGGTTATGACCGCAGACGTTCGGCGGAAATCTTTTTGAGAAAAAACTTCCGGAAATGGAAGGGCGTCGTTTGGGAAGCGCTTCTTTTCTTCTTTTTCTTCGCCTTTATCGAGCTTTTCTTTCACGTGACCGAGCGGCTGGAATTTTCCGCCCGTTTCTTCTATCCCATTCTCTTTTCCCTTCCGGTGGCCTTCTTTTTCACCGGAATTTATTCCTTTTTCTCGGAAAAGGTCAACTGTATTCTCAGCACCGTAACGGCGGCGCTTGTCGCCGTCTGGTTCAGCATTCAGATCTGCTATTCCAGCGTCTTCATGACCTATATGGAGATTTCCAAGCTCGCGATGACGGGGGACGTGACCAAGGGCTTCGGCGGAGAAATGTGGGACGCCTTCGTCTCCAATCTTCCGAAAATCATCGCCCTCTTTCTGGTCGTCGCCGTCTTCTCTCTTGTTCTCTTCCTCTTCCTCCGCCCGAGTAAAAAGCCGCCTGTTCTCTGCGCCTCGACGCTTGTCGTCTGCCTGCTTCTCCATCTGCTCTGCCGCGGTGCGCTCGCCGTCGGTGGGACGGGACAGTACAGCCCTGCGGAAATGTACCGTCAGTACCCCCGCATTCTTGACAACAACATGGAGAATTTCGGCGTCATCGCCTCCTTCCGTCTGGAATTCTGCGACATGATTCTCGGCCGTACCTCCTCGGGAAGCGGCGGCTTTACCGAAATTGACCCCGGCATTCTCAATCCCAATCCTCAGAATCCTCCCGGCCCGTCGACGCCGACCAATCCCTCCCGACCCTCCACGCCCTCGCAGAGCGGAGACGAAACCGACCCGAGCGGGGAAACCCTGCCCCCGGAGCCTCCCACGCCGCAAAAGCTGAAAAACGTGCTCGACATTGACATCGACGCCCTGATTGCCGGAGAGACGAACAAGGATCTGCTCGCCATTCATCAGTACGTCAAGTCCCTCTCGGGCAGCTACACCAACCAGTACACCGGCTATTTTGAGGGCTACAATCTGATTATGATCTGCGCCGAGAGCTTCTCCCCCTACGTCATCTCGGAATCGCTGACGCCGACCCTCTACAAGCTCTCCCACAACGGCTTTGTCTTCAACAATTACTACGGAATGTACCGTTCGATTACGACGAACGGGGAGTACGCCTTCTGTACCGGGCTGATCCCGGTCTCCACCGGAAACGTCACCGAGCTGAAGCAGAACTCCACCTTTATGCTCTCATCGGACAAATACCTTCCCTACTGCATGGGCAACGTCTTCAACACCTTCGGCGCGACGACCTGCGCCTATCACAGCAACAAGAGCACCTACTACAAACGGGGGCAGACCCACCCGAACATGGGCTACCGCTACCTGCGCTTCAAGGACGGCAGCATCGTCGACGGCGTCTTCTCAAAGGAAAACAAGCTGACCTTCTCGACCGGGAACATGGTGCCGAACTCCGACGCCGAAACGGCGATCCAGACCCTCGACGACTACCTCGGCATTCTCGACGAAAACGGCAAGGTCAAGCAGTTCCACGCCTACTATATGACCTACAGCGGCCATCATCCCTACTACGACATCCACGACACGACGCATTCCAAGAATCCGATGACCTTCAACAACCGCGACAAGGTCGACCCGCTTCCCTACTCCGAAGTCGTCAAGTCCTACCTCGCCGCCAATCTTGAGGTGGAAAACATGGTGACCGCCATTGTGGAACGGCTGGAGGAGGCCGGGTGCCTGGAC
The DNA here is from genome assembly GCA_947626065.1 of uncultured Clostridia bacterium. Lineage (GTDB taxonomy): Bacteria > Bacillota > Clostridia > Oscillospirales > CAG-272 > Colimorpha_A. The sequence continues at coordinate 4,652 of CANQQT010000026.1, forward strand.
AACACCGTCATCGTTCTGACGAACGACCACTATCCCTACGGGCTTCTCGACAAGCAGTACAACGAGCTGGCCGGCAAGAAGGTGGACACCAACTTCGGCATTTTTGAAAACACCTTCATATGCTACAACGCCGGAATGACGGAGCCTGTCGTCGTCGACACCCCCTGCTGTACCGTCGATATTCTCCCGACGCTTCTCAATCTCTTCGGCTACGATTACGACTCCCGCCTCCTTGCCGGAACCGATATTCTCGACCCGAATTCCTTCCACATCGCCATGCTCTACAATCAGAGCTTCATCACCGATTCCGTCAAGTACAGCACCAAGAACGGCAAGACGACCTATATCGCCGACAAGAGCACCGTGCCGGACGGCTACGTCGACGCCTGCATCGCCTACGTCAAGAACAAGTTTGAGGTTTCTCTCCAGATTGTCACGAACGACTATTACAAGGTTTTCTACGATTTTCTGAATTCCCACAGCTGACGCTGAGAGAAAATAAATTTCCGCTTGAAAAGAGGGATTGTCCATGGACTTTTATTCGCGTGCCCTTGAACTGAATGACGAAACCCGAACGCACCGCCGGACCCTGCACCAGAACGCCGAGGTGGGGCTTGACCTCCCGCGGACGCGGCAGTACGTACTCGACGCCTTGGCAAAGTGCGGCATTCATGGCGAGCTCTGCGGCTACGGAATAACGGCGACCATAGGCCGCGCCGACCCCGAAAAGGGAGAGAAAACGATTCTGCTCCGCGCCGATATGGACGCGCTCCCGATGCCGGAGGAGAGCGGAGAGCCCTTCGCCTGCCCGACCGGGAAAGAGGCTCACGGCTGTGGCCACGACCTGCACACCGCCATGCTCCTCACCGCCGCCAAGATGCTAAAGGAGCGGGAGGCCTCCCTGCGCGGGTGCGTGAAGCTGATGTTCCAACCCGCCGAGGAGATCCTCTCGGGCAGTCGGAACATGATTGAAAACGGCATTCTCGAAAATCCCCGTCCCGACGCGGCGCTGGCCTTTCACGTGGCGGCGGGAAAGCTTCCCATCGGCCGGTTCATGTACAACTCTGGCGGCGTGATGATGTCCTCCTCCGACAACTTCCGGATTACCGTTCACGGCCGGGGCGGCCACGGCGCCTCCCCGCATCTTTCCGTCGACCCGATTCACACGGCGGTTCAGATTTACACGGCGCTGGAGGGCCTGATTGCCCGGGAGGCGACTCCCACACAAATCTGCGTTCTCACCGTCGGGAGCTTCCACGCCGGAAACGCGCCCAACGTCATTCCCTCCGAAGCATATTTTGAGGGAACGCTCCGGACGAAGGACAACAAGCTCCGCGAAACCTTCCTTCGCCGCATCCGCGAGGTGGCGCTCGGCATCGCCGAGGTCAACCGCGCGACCGCCGAGATCACCATACTTTCGGCGACTCCTGCCCTGCACTGCGAGAAGGACTTTACCGACCGGGTCGTGACCTATCTTTCGGAGGCGGGACTTCCGGACACCGTTCTCTCCCCCGGAATGTCCAACAACGGCTCAGAGGATTTTGCCGAGATTGCCGAGCGGATTCCCTCCGCCCTGCTCTACGTTTCCGCCGGTTATTCCGACGAGCGCGGAAACTATTTCGCGCACAATCCGAAGGTACGCTTCAACGAGGAGGTTCTCCCCATCGGCGCCGCCTCCTACGCGCTTGTCGCTTCCCGCTGGCTTGAGGAAGAGGCGGAAAAAGGAACGGCAAAGGAATAAGCGAAAAAACAGCCCTCTCTGCGCAAGCAGAGGGGCTGTCGGTTATCGGGATTCTGTGGCCTTCGGCGGCACGGGAAGGCCCCCGGGCGGCGCGTTTACGCAAGCCGGGCGCTTTTTAGTAGCTCACCGGGCAAGGAGAGGCCAACGCGGCGCGTTTTATGCGTCGGCGCCTTCTCAGTCCTCAAAATCCATGCAGAGCCGCTGAGCCACAAAGGGCCACCCGGCGCGGCGCGTTTACGCAAGCCGGGCGCTTTTCAGCAACTCAGCGGCCAAGGCGAGGCCAACGCGGCGCGTTTTATGCGTCGGCGCCTCTCAGTCCTCAAAATCCATGCAAAGCCGCTGGGCCACAAAGGGCCGGACGTAGGTGTCCGCCGCCTTGCAGTGGTCGGGGTGGGCTGCGTAGGCCTTTAGCGCCTCCCGGCTGACGAGCTCCGAGTCAAGCAACATATCGGCGTTTGAGGACGCGAGGCCGTCTACCGTAACGGTGAGCCTCACAAGGCCGTCGATCTTTCCGACCAATCCCTCCAGCTCCCGCTTGGCGTCGGCGCGGATGCGCTTCTTCTCCTCCTCGCTGTACTCCTCTTTCAGCTTCCATAAAATCACGTGCTTTACCATTTCACTTTCCTTCCCCTTCCGGGCCCTTTCTTTTTGTTTCGTGGGGGCTTGCCCCGGCATTTGCCTGACAAGAGGAACGCGGAAGACGGGATCTCCCGCAGAATCCGATCACGGTATGGCCGCTGAGGCGAATCCGTCCTGTCAAGGCTATGCTCTTATTCTACCACATTTTTTCCCTTTTGTCACCGGGTTTCCTTGAAATTTCCCGAAATTTTCCGATTTTTTGCCGCTTGCGGCGGAAAGGCTTTCCGATATGCATTTTTTCCGACACTTTTGCACCATCACCAAGCACCGCCACAAGGTGATTGCCGCCTGCTTCAAGGCCGGGATCGGCTGGCAGGGGCTCCGGCACGATCTGTCGAAATATTCTCCCGTCGAATTTCTCCCGGGGGCGAGAAATTATCAGGGCTTCCGCAGTCCCAACGAGGTGGAGCGGGAAAAGCTCGGCTATTCCCCGGCGTGGCTCCATCACAAGGGCCGCAACCGGCATCATTTTGAATACTGGAACGACTACAACCCCAAGGAAAAGCGGGTCATGCCGGTCAAAATGCCTCGGAAATACGTGGCGGAAATGTTCTGCGACCGGCTCTCGGCGAGCAAGACGTATCAGGGGAAAAACTACACCGACCGGCATCCCCTCGAATACTTTCTGCGCGGGAAGGAGCACCGCTTCATTCACCCGGAAACCTCCGACGAAATCGAATTTCTCCTTTCCATGCTGGCGGAAAAGGGAGAAAAGGAGACCTTCGCCTATATCCGCAAGTGGGTCAAGGAAGGCAAATAGCGGCGCGTGTGCCGTGCTTGAAGCACCAGCGGCCCGGGCCGGTGTGAAAACACTCTGTGGTATAGCAAAACGGAGCCGGCGGTGTTGGCAGGAACAAGAGCCCACGGAAACATACGAAAAATAAGCCCGCGACGTACCGATTCCGAGGAAAAACGGTCGGTGCGATTATATTGAAACAAGGGGCGTTCCCGCATGGGAGCGCCCTTTTTCAGGTCTTTGTAAGCATAGCCGACTGCCCTTTTTCAGGTTTTGGAAAGCATGATCGGCGGCCTTTTTTGGGTTTTTAAAGCACGACCGCAGCGCCCTTTTAGGTCTTCGCAAGCATGACCTGCGGCACCTTTTCGGGTGCGCGGAAGCATCGCCAGAGGCATTTTCAGGTTTTTGGAAGCATGACCGGCAACACCTTTTCAGGTTTTTGAAAGCATAACCGGCGATACCTTTCAGGCGTTTGGGGAAAGTTCTTTCCGCCTTCCGATTTTGACAAATTATCCCTTTTTCTTCCGCTCGGCCAGCCAATCCGACGCCTTGTCGGCAAGGAAACAGCCGATGAGGCCGAAGGCGCTTCCCATCAACACGCCCGCCAGCACGTCGGAGGGATAATGGACGTAGAGATAGAGCCTTGAAAAGGCGATTCCGACCGCCATTACGAGGGCGAACACTCCCGCCGCGCCCCTCCCTTTTTTCAGAAGCACGACGGCGGTCTCAAAGACGACGAGGGTGTGCCCCGAGGGGAAGGAATAGTCGCTCAGCGCCGGGATAAGGAGCACCGCCGACGGGTTCAGCTGATAGGGTCGCGGCCTTGCGACAAGATTTTTCAGAATCAGATTTCCGAAGAGGAGGCCGAGGAGAAAGGAAATCCCCATGGCGAGTCCCACTCTCCGCGTCTTGGGGATGGCGAGCAAAACCAGCGCCAGAAGAATCGGAATCAGGCCGCCGTCGGCCAGCTTGCTCAGGGCCGGCATGAGCCGGTCGAGAAAGCCACACCGGAGATGCTCGGCGATAAAATCGAGAATCGAAAAATCGGTCTGCGTCAAAAAGCTCAAAACAACCATAAAATTCTCCCGTCCGCCGCCTACCCGACGGCTGAGGTGATAATAACGTCACAAAAGGAAGGTGCGCGGCAAATTTCCTCCGCTAACGAAGGAGGCGCCGGAAGCTCCTTTCGGACGCTCGCGGCGCCTCACCCTTTCAGAGAAAGGTTCCGTCAGATTTCTTCGTCCTCCGCCGGTTTTTCCTCATCCGCAGGCGCGAGAGAATCCTTCTCCTGCTTCTTTCCGAGGTATTCCGGCAGATTCATTCCCACCATGTCGAACACGTCGGTCATGGGGGGCACCGTCTTCATGATTCCAGAGACAAAGTTCGCGGCGGCGTTTTTGCCTTCGCCGTTTCCCTGCCCGTTGTCCCAGACGGTGACCTTGTCGATCTTGAGATTCTTGATGGCCTCCACCTGAATCTTCGCAATCTCCTCCATCTTGTCGGCAATCATCATTCGCACCGCGTCGGAGGCGTTTCCTCCGGCTGCCGATACGATTTTGGCAAAGCCTTCCGCCTGCTTCTCGAGCATTTCCTTCATACCGTTTGCCTCCGCCTGCATCCGGAGAAGAATGGCGTCGGCCTCACCCTGCGCCTTGCGGCGGGTCTGCTCGGCGGCAGCCTCCGCTTCAAGGACGAGTCTCTGCTTCTCAATCTCGGTTTTGACGATAACGTCGGCCTCCAGCGTCGCCTTTTCCAGCGCCGCACGGGCAAGCTCCGCCGACTTCTGCGCCTCATAGGACTCCTGATTGGCCAGCGCCTTCTGAATATTCTCGGTCGTGATGGCGCGTTTCTGGGCTTCCGCTTCCCTTTCGCGGCGGGTGGCCTCCGATTCGGCTACCGAAATCTTCGCCTTATTTTCTCCCGCGATGGCCTCGGCGTCGGCGAGGGAGACGCTGACGCGCTGGTCGCGCTGGGCGTTGGCGGCGCCGATCGATCCGCTCTTGTCGTTGATGGCGACCGAAACCTTCGCGTCGTTGATGGCCTTGGAAGCCGCCTCGCGGCCAAGGGCCTCGATATAGCCGCTCTCGTCGTTGATATCGGTGACGTTGACGTTGATCAGCCGCAGACCGATCTTTTTCAGCTCGGTTTCGACGTTTCCGGAAACGGCGTCGAGGAATTTGTCACGGTCGGTGTTGATTTCCTCGATATCCATCGTCGCAATAATCAGACGGAGCTGACCGAAGATGATATCCTCCGCGAGGTTCTGGATTTCCTCATGCCGCAGGCCGAGAAGCCGTTCGGCGGCGTTCTGCATTACTCCCGTTTCGGTGGAAATACCGACGGTGAAGCGGGAGGGGACGTCGATTCGGATGTTCTGCTTCGACAGGGCGTTTTTCAGGTCGACGCTGATGGAAATCGGCGTCAGGTCGAGGTACTGGTAGGCCTGAAAGACCGGGACGACGAAGGCGGCGCCTCCGTGAATGCACCGGGCGGAGCGCTGTGTTCCGTCCTTATTGCTCTTGAGCTTCCCATAGATGACCATGACCTTGTCCGAGGGACACCGACGGTAGCGCGACAGCATAAACACGATAGTCGTGAATACAATCACCGCCGCGACGACGATAAGCGCCAACAAATTGCTGTTACCCATAATAAAATCTCCTTTTCCCGGGCCAAGCGCCCGATAAAATATATTTGGTGAAACGGGCCGTCCTTCCGGCAGACCCGGTTTCTACGGAATTTACGCCGTCTTTCTTTCAACAATCAGGCGGCCGGCGTCGTCGACGCCCGAGACGGTGACGGTTTCCCCGGTTTTCAGCTCGTCGGGGCCGATGGTGACCGCCTCAAATTCTGTGTAGGTGTCCTGAACGGTAATATGAATTTTGCCGCTTCCCTTTCCCTCCGCCGGAACGGTGAGGTAGACCTTCCCCGTTTTGCCGATGGCGCTTTCAATCACGATGTTGCCGGAGCTTTGCAGGCGGGTGAAGGCCCGCATCGCGAAGGCCATTCCGATGAGCGCGGCGACGCCGAGAAGAACGGCGAGGACGATGGCGAAAACGGGGCGGAGCGAGGTGTCAAGAAGGACGATGCCCGCCCAGCCTCCGATACAGAGCATAGCGACGATGCCGCGAATCGAGAAGACGGTGAGCCCGTCGCCGTCGGTTCCGTCCGGCATATCGGAGGAATCGGGGGCGTCGAAGCCGTCGGCTCCGTCGATTCCTCCCACGTCGCTGACGTCGGCGTCAACGCCTCCCGCGCCGATTCCGAAGAAGAGCAGAATCGTCTGTAGGAGCAGGATAACCGTCGACGGGACGGCGATGTAGGCGAAAATTTTTTGCAGTTGGGAAAGAGATTCAAACCATGCAAGCATAACATTACCTCCTTTGCCGCACGGGCGGCAATAAACAAATCAGGGAGCGCGGGGGAGACTCGGCGTTTCGGCGGGGCCGGGCCAACCGAGAAACGGATGCCGCGCCGGTGGAATACAGGGACTCCTCAGGGCCGTTATCCGGGAGCGCATGAGCGTGTCGTGAAACGGGCCGAACGGGATGCGCGAGGCCGACTGAACAACGGTGGGAAAGAGCTACCGGGCAGGTGGATGCGCTTATACCAAAAGGAAAGGCGCAGAGATTGGCCGCCGGTGGCGTTCTGCCGGGGCGCGTGCCTCGCTTATTCTTCCTTTGCCGGTGTCCTTTCGGAAGGCTGTGCGGCCTCCCCCGCCGGACTTCGCAGGGCCGTGAAAAGCCGCATCGCCCGTCCTGAGACCAGCGAGGCCCCGTAGGCGGTCAGAATGACGGCGAGCGCCTTTTCAAGCCGCTCCTTGGCGCCGGGAACCGGGCCGACGTATTCCGCAAGCTCGTTCTGAATGCAGGCCTCAAGGCTTGCCTCGCCGGGGAGCGCGGCGCCGCTTCCCTCCCCGACCGTCAGATCCGACAGGCGGTCGGCAATGCGGCAGATATACCCGTAGAGCCGCGACTCCGGGATGATATCGTCCCGCTCGTCGTTGATGGTCCCGTTGATATAGCGGAGGAGAAAGTCGATCCGCTCCAGCTGCATCGTCGGGCGAAGCATATTGATGATGAGTATCCTCGCCAGCTGATTTTTGGAATACCTCTTGTTGACGGTGTTCCCGATCCAGCCCCGTTTGACCCAGTTCTGGAGCGTCGTTCCGTCGACGCCGGAGATCTCCTTGATCTGCTGACGCATGATCCCGTCGGTCAGAAAATAGATCTTGTCGAGGAATTCCTCACCGGTCACCCCCGCCATGCCGGCCTTTTTGACTGCCGAGCCCGGGATGTTTTCATCGCGAATTTCAAAAATCATATTTTCAAAGGGTTCCCGGAAGCGGTGCTATGCTTCCCTTCCGGCAAACCGTTTCTCCCTTCCTCCGCCCGTCGGACGTGCGGTTTTGACTTTTGTTGCTTTGATTATAACACGCAGTCACTTGATTGTCAATAGATTTCGGCCCAAAAATTACATTTTACATTTTATTAACAAATTATTCGTTTCTTTATGCGATAATAATAGGGATTCCGTTTGCCGATTTTTCCGCATTTCCGGGGAAAACCGGGGCTTTTGGGCCCCCCGGCGAGGCGGCGGAGGAATTTTTCCGCGCGCGCCCTCTTTTGCGCGGAGCTTCGGAGGTTTTTCTATGCTTCAAATTGCCCTGCTCGGCTTCGGAACGGTGGGAAGCGGCGTCGCCGAAGTGCTTACCGAAAACCGCGACCTCATCCGTGAGAGAACCGGGCTTGACCTGAACGTCAAATACATCCTCGATCTGCGGCAGTTCCCCGACCATCCCCTCGGCGACCGTGTGGTACACGATATCGACGTGATTCTTTCCGACCCGGAAGTTTTCCTCGTCGCCGAAATGATGGGTGGGCTGCACCCGGCCTACGACTTCTCTCTCGCCGCTCTGCAGGCCGGGAAAAACGTCGTCACCTCGAACAAGGCCGTCGTCGCGGAATACGGCCCGGAGCTGTTGCGGGAAGCCGAAAAGCGCGGCCTCCGCTATCTCTTTGAGGCCAGCGTCGGCGGCGGGATTCCGATCATCCGCCCCCTCACCGAACAGGCGGCGGGAAATCCCATCACGGAGATCTGCGGCATTCTCAACGGCACCACCAACTACATCCTCACCGAAATGTTCCGCCACGGCGTCTCCTTTGCGGAGGCGCTGGCGGCGGCGCAGAAGCTCGGATATGCCGAGGCCGACCCCTCGGCGGATATCGACGGCCTCGATACCTGCCGCAAAATCTGTATCCTCGCGGCGGTCGCCTTCGGCGTTCTCATTCCCTACGAAAAGGTCGACACTGTCGGCATCCGGCAGGTGACGCTTGAGGACGTGCGGGAGGCTGAGCGACACGGCTACGCGGTCAAGCTGATCGCCCGGGCGCTCAAAACCGACGGGGGGCTTTATCTGAAGGTAGAGCCGATGGCCGTCAGAAGAGACAATCCCCTTCACGCCGTCGAAGACGTCTACAACGGCATTCTGGTGCGGGGAACCGTCAGCGGCGATTTGATGTTCTTCGGCAAGGGCGCGGGCAAGCTCCCGACCGCCGGTGCGGTGGTCTCCGATATCCTCGATATCGCCTCGCGCGGAGAGAATCAGCCGAAGCAACAGCTCTTCAACAAGGACGCCGCCCTTTATACCCCGGTTTTGCCGGAGGCCTTGAAGGAGCAGACGCTCCTCGACCTCGGATATCCGTTGAGCTGTCCGCCGGTTTTTGAAAAATAAGAAGCGGTCAGCTTGGCCGGTGTGCCGCTGATGAGAAGAAGACAGGCGGTGTGGACGGTCGCCATCAGGGAAACCGTCAGATCGGAAAGCTCCCAAACGGCGGCCGGGGCGAAGAAGGCGCCGACGACGCCGGTCAGACCGTAGAGGACAAGATAGGCCTGCCGCAGACGCGGGGAAGCCTCAAGATAGAGAAGCGACTCCTGCCCGTAGTAGGACCAGCAGACCACCGAGGCCAGCGCGTAAATCGCCGAGGAGGCCGCGATAAAGGCGCCGCCCCAACCGCCGAAGGCGCTGTAGGCTTGAATCGCCGTCTGCATCCCGTTGTCGCTTTCCGGCCCGCCCGGAAAGGCAATCAGCACGACGAAGGCGGTCAGCGTACAGAGCAGAATGGTATCGACAAAAACCTCGAAAACGCCGAAAAAGCCCTGCGCAACCGGGTCGTTTTCCGCCGAGGCGTGCGCATAGGCGGCGGTGCCGCACCCCGCCTCGTTCGACAGGATTCCTCGGGAGACGCCACAGCGCAGAGCCCGCGTAAGAAACAGACCGAGCGCTCCGCCGCCCACCGCCGAGGGGCTCAGCGCACCGGACAGAATTTCCGCAAAAATCCCGGGAATCAGAGCCCGGTTTATAGTCAGAATCGCCAGCGAAAGGACGATATAGCCAAGGGAAAGAAGCGGGATCACCGTCGCCGAAAAACTGGCCAGCCGCCCCACGCCGCCGCGCAAAAGAAAGAGCGTGAGCCCGGCGAAGACAAGACCCGTCAAAGGCCGGGGCACCGAGAAGCTCCCCGCCATCGCCTCCGCCGCCGCCGAGCTCTGCACAATGTTGCCGACCGTGAAGGAGGCAAGCAGGAGCAGAACGGAATAGAGGACGGCCGGCGCACGCTTTCCAAGACCGAGTTCAATGGCATAGGCCGCCCCGCCGCGGCCGTTTTTCTTCCAGTGCATCGCCGCGACGACTTCCCCGTACTTGACAAACATCGCGAAAAAGGCGCTGACCCACATCCAGAAGACAGCGCCGGGGCCGCCCGTGGCAATCGCCGCCGCTACCCCCGCAATGTTGCCGACCCCGAGCGTGCCGGAAAGCGCAAGACAGGCCGCACGAAAGGGGGAGACTTCCCCGCCCTGCTTCCGGAAGAGGGATTTTACGATCCGGATCGGGTGCCGAAGGAGAAAAAAGCGGAACCGGAAGGCCAGAAACAGCCCGGCGAGCAGAAGAAATACCGGCAAAATCGGGCCGAATACCGCCCGATTCAAAAATTCAAGCATAAACGCCTCCCTGTAGACCGCCGCGCGGCGGTTGTAACGCGATAAAACCGGTGATAAACGAAGCCGACGGCGCGGAGCCATGGCCAGCGCATAACCGGAATGCCGTAAAATTTCAAATCCGGAAAACGCGCCGACAAGCGATAAACCGTAAAACGGCGCGGGCGAGAGAAAAAATCCACTCAAAAATCACTTTTTTTCAAAAAACACTTGCTTTTTTTTCCGGTTTGTGGTATGATAAATAAGTCGGCAGTAAATGAATATGGAGCGTCCGACCGTTTTATGCCGGAATGATGGAATTGGCAGACGTGCCGGACTCAAAATCCGGTGGTAGCGATACCGTGCGGGTTCAAGTCCCGCTTCCGGCACCAGTTTTTCTTGTTATGCAAATGTAGTTCAGTGGTAGAACACCAGCTTCCCAAGCTGGATATGCGGGTTCGATTCCCGTCATTTGCTCCATCAAAAAAACACCCCCTGCGGGTGTTTTTTTGATGGACCAAATAAAGATGAGGGGAATCGAACACTTTTCGATCTCCCGTCATTTGCTCCTTCAAGAAACTATCCCCTCCCCCGTGGGTACCTTTTTTGATGGACTAAATAAAGATGAGGGGAATCGAACACTTTTCGATCTCCCGTCATTTGCTCAGCAAAAATGCCCCTCAAAACGCGTAGCTTTTCAAAATAGCACGGGCATTTTTGCGAACCAAATAAAGATGAGGGGAATCGAACACTTTTCGATCTCCCGTCATTTGCTCAGCAAAAATGCCCCTCAAAACGCGTAGCTTTTCAAAATAGCACGGGCCGTTTGGAAAGAAAGCGCCGATTCGCGCCGCCATGCCCGGCAGAACACCGTCCGATTTTTCTACTTTGAAAATATTTTGTGTTATTGCTTAACCACTTATTGACAAAATGCTTTCTGCGTGATACAATGAATTGTAGAAAATAATGTTTTCCCGCCGAAGAAAGAAGGTGAACGGCGGTGGCCAGCGTCTTTCCACGCGTGTTTTGTCCCTTCCGTCCGTTCTTCCCGAAATTTGTCACTCCCGCGTGCTGATCGGATTCCCGAAGGCACGCGAAAAAGCCTTGTTTTGTTCTTAAATTACCTTATCGATAGGAGAAAATAAAATGAAAAACAGAAATGTTTGTGCCGGACTTTGTGCTTTGATTCTCCTTTTCAGTTTCGTAGGAAGCTCCTGTCAAAAGCCGGAAGAAGAGTCGTATCTTCCTGTATACGTTGACTTCGAGTATAGTTGTATCGGCGCTTCCCTCCCCGGGCCTGTAGAGGAAATGCCGGATTCGTTCAAGCGACCTGTTTATAATACGGATTACTATGATGAGACCGTTCCCAAAACCAGAACCGAAATCATCAATGGTAGGGAAGTTACCCTAAACTACATCAATTCCTTCTGGTATGTAGTAGCTCCCGCGGACTACTACGAAAATGAAGAGGAAGAGGTTAGCGTATATTTTTCCAAGGATACTGGAAAGATTTTGACTCTCTCCGATTTTAAAATGCAGGGAGTGAGTCAAAAATCTGAGGAAGAGCTTATCAAAATAGCAACTGAATTCGCTGAATCCAAATGGCCTGTTTTTAAGGACAAGAATTATGTTATTTACTATGATGTAGTCGGTCTTGGAACCCCGGGTTCGGAATATTCACACAGTTATAATGAAGTTACTTTGTTTAGGAGTTTTGACGGCTTGAACACTGATGAAGAGGTCGGCATCTGGTTTTCCTCCGAAGGGGAAGTCGTTGGGTGGAAATCATGCTTGCGATATCCCGACGGCGCACCGGAGGGAATGGATCAAAAGGCTATGAATTTGAAAGGAAGAGATATCTTCGTAAAGTCCGCTGTCCATTTTCTCCGTGAACAAGCCGCAAAAGGCAAAGAAAAGGTAAAATACAACAGCAACGAAGCGGGGTGCGGCCTCGTATACGGGGAAAACGGCGCGCTTGCTGTTCGGGTTAATATGGATGCCACCTTTGGCAAAAGATTTGAAGCCAGCTACTCTTTCATAATTCCCGTGCCCGATTCCTTGCTACAAGATGCAGAAACTGCGGCCCTTTCCTGAACCGCAAAATTTCTCAACGGCGACCGACAAGGGAGAACCCGCAACGGTTCCCTGCCGCAATGGGCGCTTTGGCAATACCGTAAAAACTCGAAACAGACAGATAAACCCCAAGAAACCGTTTGAGACGGCACGAAAGTGTTCTCCGGAAGCCCGGGGCGCTTCCGCAAAAGTTCAATAAAAACGTCCGGTTGGAGCTCCCTAAAAGGGGCCCCGACCGGTTTCTATTTTGAGGAAAAGCGATTTTAGGATAAAGCAACAAACCGGCGCGGCGTACTCACGAAGGCTTGGCGCCTTGTCACAGAGTCTGCCGGAAGCGGCAGGCTCTTTTTTTGCTTACTTGTCGTCCTTTTCCTTCAAAGTCTTCCCTGCCATGCGCTTTTTCCTCACGACGAGGATCGCCGTCACGGCGCCGCCGGCGGCAAGCAGGACGAGAACGACGACAAGGACAAGGAGGCCGGGATTCCCTTCTTTCCCGGCGTCCTCCGGGGAGGTTTGTGCCGGTTCCCCCGCACTTTCCCCGGCGGGAAGGGTCTGCTCCCCGCTGTCCCCGGGGGCTGTGGCCTCCGCTCCGGAATTATCTGATGTTTCGGTGGAATCCTCCGTTTCGGAAACGCTCGGCGTCCCGGTTCCTCCCGCGCTTTCGGAGGGCGCGGCGCTTTCTCTATCGGGGGCTTTTTCCGTGGCGGAAGCGGAGCTTCCGGGCGTCGCTTCCCCGCCCGGTCGGGTGGTTTCCGGCGCTCCGGTCGTTTCCTTTTCTCCTGTCGTTACGGGCGGCTGTGTCGTTTCTTCTGGCTTCGGCTGACCGGCCTGAACCGTCAGCTTGACGCTCTCCGACGCGGTATGGTTGTCATCCGCCGCCAGTCTTACGTAATAGGTTCCCGGGGCAAAGAAGGCGTCGGGGTCTGTGACCCTTTGATAATTCTTCCCGTCGGTGCTGATTTCCATGGCCTCTGTCAGGCCGTGGATTCTTCCGTCGGTCTTTCCTTCGAGGGTCTCGTCGGTTTTGCTCAGCTCCGGCTTCTCATAGGCCGCCTTTTTCACCGTGAAGGACAGGGTGAGCTTGGCCAGCCGGTTGGAGGCGGTGACCGTGGCCTCCCCGGCGTTTATATTGTTTTCATAGGTGAAGGCAAAGCCGGTATCTCCCTTCCAGCTCCCGTCAAATTCCATTTTTGCCGGGCAAATCGGTTCTCCTGTATAGACAAGGGGGAGGCTTTCGTCAAGTATCAGCTTGGCGGTCGCGGTATGGCGGCAGCCGTCGAGCGTACAGGCTTCCTTCAGCGTCGTTCCGTCGACTGTATAGGTGCAGACGTGCGTCTCGTCGGCCTCGCTGACGCCGGACATTACACCGCTGAAAATTCCGGCGAGGTCGTTCGTTCCCAGCTTGCTTTTGAATTTCTGCCGCGCGGCGTCCCCGAGGAAGACAAGCGCCGTTTTCTCCCCGCTCAGGACCGGCTTATAGCGGCTGCGGGCATAAATGCTTTGGTCGGTATCGGAAAGGGCCAGCGTCGCCTTCTCACCGAACGTGAGGACGATTCTTCCGGTCACGTGGTAGGAGGTGGTATAAACATAGTTGTTCCCGCTCTTTTTGTATTCGTTATAGCATCCGCCGTAAATCCGCCTCGTTATCCTCCCGCCGAGGATCCGCAGGTTGACGTTGGCGGGGGAATCGTCGGTTCCGAGGGAGGCGTTATAGCTCCCACCGAAGACCTGCTGTACCGTGCCACCCGTCACCGTGACGTTTGCCCCGCGCCCGGTGTTGGTATTGGCGCTTCCACCGCTCAGATCCATCAGCGTTCCGCCCTCCAGCGTAACATTGGTAACGCCTCCTATTTTCCCTCCGACGTCATAGGCTCCGCCCCGGACGTAGATGGCCTTGGCGCTGTCCTTGACGGTAAGATAGGTATTCCCTTCGACGCTGTCCTTCCAGCCGCCTCCGTAGATGTTGTAATTGGCGTTGTGGTTGGAGGTGTCCGCCGTGGGATTGACCTTCCCGCCGACCGTCAGATGGGTGTCGCCCTTGACGGTTCCGCCGTTTCCGCCTCCGAAGAGGAAGGTGAAGCTTCCGGAATAGACCTCAAGACAGGTATCCCCTTCCACCGTTCCGCCGTTTGAGCCTCCGAAGAGCCAGACGTTGGACTTTTCGCCGTTCGTGAAGACGACGTCCTCCGAAATGACGAGGTGATAGCCGTTGGCGAACACGTAGGAGCGGGGGTACGCGCTGCTGCCTTTGGAGGATTTTGAGCTATCGCTGTCCCCGTTCCAATTGAGGAAGGCAAAGGTCAGTTGAATGTCCTTGAAGGTGACGTTATCGCGGATATTGAAATATCCGTTCGAGCCCCAATCGCTGAGATTGAGCTCCCCGCCGGTCAGAACGACCGTTTTCCCGTGGGGCGTCCAGCTGAATCGGGCCTGCGGCGTATACTTTCCGACGATATGGATCGTCCCGCCGTCGGGAACCTCCTCCAGCGCCTTTTCCAGCGTCTGATACGGGGAGGCCTCGCTTCCGTTTCCTTGGGTATCGCTCCCGCTTTCCGACAGGTAAACGGTTCCGGAGCTTTCCTCGGCGGAAAATGCCGTCAGCGCAAGAGCCGCCGTCAGCGCCGCCAGCGCAAGAATCAAAAGAACCGACGAAATTTTTTTCATAACAGCCTCTCCTTCACGGTTTTTTGAGGGAAAAAAAGAAAAAACATCTCCCCTTTTTATTATAGCATCCCGGACGGGATTGCACAAGTTTAATTTCTGCGGAGAGAATGCAGAAAAAACTGTCGTTTTGGTGGCGTGGGCGGGTTCAAAGATTTTCGTCCGCATCTTTCGGCTGGTGCGGGCGAGGCTTTATGCCTTTTTAAGAGTCCGCGCGTTTCGGGTACGTGGGGGCGACGGCTCGCGGCGGTTTGAGACGTTCAAGAAAAAACGCGCTTTTTGTGGCACGCGGCACGGCGGTTTTGATAGAAATTCCCTCCCGACCGAAAAAAAGACGGCCGCACACAGCGACCGTCTTTCCAATTCATTTTTCGCGAAGGTGCGCGCTTCCAAGGAGGCGCGGCCAGGCGTGGCTTTGGATCCCGCCGGTTTGCGGAGGGCGCTTTTTAAGCGGCGTTCTCCTCACCGGTCTCAGCATCGCCGGTCTCTTCGCTTTCCTTCAGGATCTCTTCAAAGACCTTGCTCTCGTTGTCATAGGGAGAGGTGATGAACTCGTCCTTTTTATCGGGATTGGGAACCATGGCGGTGAAGGAATAAACCAACGTGTCGTTGTCCTTTAAGTAGTTGGTGTCAGCCTTTCCCGCCGAGGGGGCCGCTCCGTTCACGGTATAATCCCAATAATAGGTGATCGTATAGGGCTTTTTGCCGTCTTCCTCCGGCTTGACTTCATAGGTGGTGTCGAAATAATCGCCGACTCTCATGAGGGAAACGCCCTGCTTATCAAGCTCGATCGTAAGATCCTCATTGTCGATGAGGTACTTGATCGCGTCGCTAACCGACGGGCCGTTTTCGTCGTCGGCCGAGGTCTTGAGGGTGATGTCTTTGTCAACATAGACGACAGATCCGGCTTCGATTTTCACGTGAACGGTCGTGTTGACCTTTTCCTCTGCTCCCGCGCAGGAGCCGAGGACGAGAGCGGAAAGGATGGCAAGCAGAAGCAGAAGGGATACTGAAATTTTTTTCATGGTAAAATCCTCCAAATATACAAAAACCTTTACTTGAAATATTATATCATGCCGTAAACAAAATTGTCAATATGAAATTTGTAAATTTGAGCAAAATTTTTCGGAATTTTCCGGGGAAAAGCCGTCTGTGCGGCGCCGGTGTAACGGAGAACGCATATACGCGACACGGAGGGGCGTAGAGCCGTTCGCCGCTTGCGCGGGGCGCGGTTTTCACGACGCGTTTTATGGCGCGTTGGAACGCGGGGCTCCATTCACGGCGGCGCTGACGCGGGTACAAACGCGACCGAGCGGCGTGCGCGTGTTTCGCGCGCTTGACGGGCAAAGTGTTTCGCACGGCGGTGCGGTCACGGGACGCAAACGGCGCGGCGCGTTTTTCGCGGGTGTGCATCTCGCCGCACTGACGCGGGTACAGGCACGACCGGGCGGCGTGCGTTGGTCTTCATTCACGGGCGCCGGGAGCTTTTCTTAAGTCGGCGGGCCGGCCTCTCCCTGCTCCGGCGTTTCCGGATCCGTCTCCGGCGGTGTGACGGGCGGCGGCTCGGTCTCTACCGGATTGTCTCTGTGCAGCGTACAGACGTGATTATAGAAGCTGGTCTTGCTCGACCCGTATCCGGAATAGAATCCCGGGGGCAGCATATTGAAATAATAGGGATTTCCGTTCCCAAGTCCCCCGTAGGAATATCCGAAGGGGAGCGCCTGCATGGTATACTCGGCGTCGGTTATCTTAATATTGAAGGGCATCTGCCGATAGATATTCAGCAGGCCCACCTGCGTGATGTTTTCTTCCGGGCATCCCGGGACGGCGATGGCCTTCGTCTTGCTGTCGTAGTTCACCAGCACGTGGACGTCGCAGGCCTCGGTCGGCTCGGTTCCCGCCTTGAAATATCCGATTTCGGCGCGGCTTCCCCGCGGGTCGGCGCGGCAGGCGTCGGTCATCAGCTTTCCGGAATCCTTGCAATAGGTGGCTGTGACGATTCCGGGCGCCATTTCAAAGGTTTTCAGCGGCGCACCGCCCTCGGTTTTGGATTCGTCTATATACTTCTGCAAAACCTTCGTCATGATTTTATCCCACGCCAGCACCGGCATCGGGCTTCCTGAGCTGAAGCCCTTCAGCGGCCGGGGCATCGAATAGCCGAACCAGATTCCGCAGACGTAATAGGGGTTATATCCGACGAACCAGCGGTCCTGGTCGTTCTCCGTCGTTCCGGTCTTTCCCGCGCAGTTGACGTATTTATCGATCGTGAGCGCCTTCGCGGTACCGGATTTGACGACCTCCTGCATCATCTTCGTCATGATCGAAGCGGTTTCCGCGCTGATGACGATGGTGCTCTTCTTCTCGTTATCGATGACGACCTCGCCCTCGCTGTCGAGAATCTGTAGCACAAGCCGCTCCTCGTTATAGATGCCTCCGTTGACGAAAATCTGATAGGCGGCGGTCAGCTCCTTCACCGTAACTCCGTAGGAGAGCTGTCCGAGGGCCAGCGGCGCAAAGGCAACGTCTGTGAAGACCGCGCCTCCCGCGCCGACTTGATTGTTCACCAGTGTGCTGATCCCGACCTTTTCGGTGAGGAATTCATAAGAATTTTCGAGGCCGAGCAGGCTGAGCGTCCTCCACGCAATGGTATTGATCGAAACGCGGATCGCCTCGTTGATCGTCGAGAGCCCGCGGTACCGGTCGGGGGAGTTTTTGGGATATCCGTGGGAATTGCTGTAGGTTTTCTTTCCCGTCTCGGGGTCGATCTTTTCGGTTCCGAAATTGATCGGCGCGTCGTCCAGCACCGAGCCGTAGGTAATCAGGCCCTTTTCAAGCGCGGGGCCGTAAACCGACACCGGCTTCAGAGAGGAGCCCGGCGGGCGCTTGGTCTGGGTGGCGTAGTTGAGTCCGAGGTTGATGGTCTTCTGCCCCCGTCCTCCGACCAGCGCCACGACGTTTCCGGTATAGGGATCGATGATGACGCAGGAGGACTCGGGCTGAATCGGAGAATTGTCCCGCATCTGCCATCCGTCGGTTCCCTCGTAAAATTCCTCGACGATGCTCTGAATTTCGGGATCCTGCGCCGTGACGATGTTGAAGCCACCGGTAAGCAGAACCTTCTCGGCGAAGGTGGCGGTATAACCGAACTCCTCTTGCAACAGGCGGACGGCCTCCTGTCTTGCCGCGTCGGTATACCACGAATGGATGTTGGTGCTTACCTGCGCGTTTTCGTCGGTTGAGATATTGAGCACCAGCTCCTTCTGATAGGCGGAGATAAATTCCTCCTGCGTAATCATCCCTTGGTCGTACATATACTGTAGGACGATGTTCCGCTTTTCGGCGTTATGCTCCGGGAAATAAATCGGGTCGTAGTAATAGGGACTCTGCGTGATTCCCGCGATCGCCGCCGACTCGATGAGGGTGAGGTCGGCGACCTCCTTCCCGAAGTACTTATAGGCGGCCGCGCCGACTCCGTAGCACCCGTGGGAGAGGGAGATGACGTTCAGATACATCTCAAGAATTTCCGACTTGTCGTACTTTTTCTCAAGATTCAGCGCCTTGAAAATTTCCTGCGCCTTTCTCTGAATCGTCACGTCGTCGTCCCCAGTGACGTTCTTTATCAGCTGCTGCGTGATCGTCGAGCCTCCCGCCGAACCGCTTCCGGTGAGAAAGTCGAGGGTAACTCGCGCCGTGCGGATCCAGTCGACGCCCTGATGGCTGTAGAACCGCTTGTCCTCAATGGCGACAAAGGCGTCCCGGATATAGTCGTTCATTTCCGAATACTTGACCCAGACACGGTTTTGCTCGGCGCTCAGCCGCTCGGAGGGAATCTCGACGATCTGCCCGTTCTTGTCCACGTAGCTGACCGTCGTCGTTCGGCTCTCCTCCGAGAGGAGAGCGTCGAAATCCTCGACGCCGGTGTCAAGATAATTCTTGGCATATAACAGGAAGGCGCCGCCGACAATCGTTCCGGTGATGACTCCGACCAGCGCCAGCGTCATAAAGATGCTGAGCACCCAGCCGAGAAATTTCAGCACCGCCTTTCCCACAAGGCGGGCGGCGTCCGCCATTTCGTCGCTCCAATTAATTTTTGCGGACCGTTTTCCCATAAGAAGATACTCCTTCCTTCGGACCTTACTCTGCCATTGTACCCCAGACATTTGAACTGCCTGTGAATGATTTAAAAATTCTTCCCACCGTTTTTCCTCGCGCTACCTTTTTTTGCGCAAAACGACGTTTTCCTCCCCGAGCAGGGCGACAAATTCCCCCAGCAGGAAGGGCGTTGCGCCGACCGACAGGGACGATTTCCGGTAGACTCTCTCCGATTCGTCGAAGAAGATGAGCGGCACCGGGCCGGAGAAGATGGAGGCGAGCGCCTCGCACCGCCGGTAGGGCTTCCCGACGGTATCGGGCACCCGCAGGAAGAGCTCTGCGCGGCCTTCCCGCACGGTGGAAGAGGTAGCGTCAGCCTTGTGCGGCGTGGAGGTCATGTTATTTTGTATCGCGGCAGGCGCGGAACTTGTGCTTTTTTGTGCCGAAGAAGGCGCGAACCCCGTATCTTTTTGCGTCGCGGCGGGCGGCGTTGTTCCGTTCCTTACCGCTTCCCGGGCGTCAAATTCTCCGTCGGGAATCAGCTCCTGCGCGCTTTTCACGAGAAGTTGAACCTCTCCGTCCCGCAGGGAGATCTCCCCGCTCACCGACAGGGCCGCGTCGGGGGCAATCTTCTTCCCCACCGCCCGGTAAGCCGCCGGGAAGACGATCAGCTCCAGCTCGCCGAAACGGTCCTCCAACGTCGCGAAGGCCATCGGCTCCCCGCTTTTCGTCGCCTTTTTCGTCACTCCCGTGACAATTCCCGCGACGGTAACGCTCTGTTTCTCGTGAAATTCCCGCTTCCCCGGCGTTTTTTCCTCCCCCGCCGCCTCCCCTTCCCTCGGGAAGGAGGAGAGCAGGCGCCGGAGGCTGACCGGGCGGAGGGCGGCAAGGTGCTTTTCGTAGCCGTCAAGGAGATGCCCCGAGAGGCAGAGCCCCGTGCTCTGCTTTTCCTGAATCAGCTTTTCCCTCAGGCTGATTTCCGGCAGGTCGGGGTATTCGTAATCGTCCTGCATACCGTCGAAGAAGCTCAGCTGTCCCACGACGCCTCCCCTCGTTCTGTCAAAAACCGTCTCCAGCCCGTTTTCACAGACGGCGAGCAACCGGCTTCTGTACACACCGAAGCTGTCGAAGGCTCCCGCCTTCACCAGCATTTCCGGCAGGCGTCGGCTCATTCCCTGCGCGCGGGCGAGCCGCTGTGCAAAGTCGTGGAGGGAGAGAAAGCGGCCTCCGGCTCTCCGCTCGGCGACGATTTTTTCCGCGAACGCCTCCCCGACGCCCCGGACGGCTCCGAGGCCGAAGCGGATTCCCTCCTCCGTCACGGTGAAGGAGACGTCGCTTTCGTTGATATCGGGGGGCAACGTCCTCACCCCTTCCCGCGCGCATTCCCCGATATACCCCGCCATTTTGACGACGTCGTCGGTGGAGGAGGTGATCAGCGCGGCGTAATACATCGGGAGGTAATGGGCGCCCAGATAGGCCCCCCGGTAGGACAGGAAGGCATAGGCGGCGGCGTGGCTCTTTTTCAGTCCGTAGCCTCCGAAGCCCAGCATTTCGTCGTAGAGGGCGTTTGCGTCGGCGGGATCGGTTCCCTTTTCGGCGGCCCCGGAAAGGAATCCCTCCCGCTCCCTTGCGATAACCTCCGGTTTCTTCTTTGAAATCGCGCGGCGGACGATATCGGCCTTCCCGTAGGAATAGCCCGCCACCGTGCGGAAAATCTGCATGACCTGATCCTGATAGACGATGCATCCGCAGGTTTCATCAAGGATTTCGGCCAGTCCTCCGATTTTATAGCGAATCCCTTCGGGGGAGGCCCGGTTGGCGAGGTATTTCGGAATCGACTCCATCGGCCCCGGCCTCCAGAGCGCGAGGGCGGTCATCAGGTCGGCGACGGAGGCCGGCTTCATGGCGCAGAGGAGCTGCCGCATTCCCTCGGCGCGGAGCTGAAAGAGTCCGTCGATTCTCCCCTCCGACAGCATGGCGTAGGTTTCCCTGTCGTCAAGCGGCAGGTCGGCTAGGGAAAATTCCGGCTCCCTCTTCCGGATCTCCTCCTCGGCGTCCGAGAGAACCGTCAGATATTTCAGCGCCAGAACGTCAAATTTCAAAAGTCCGAGCTTTTCCGCCGTCCCCATATCGTACTGAATCACGACGGTGTCCCCGCTCATACAGAGGGGCACGATTTCGGTGAGGGGCCGGTCGGTGACGACGACGCCGGAGGCGTGAACCGAAATGTTGCGGGGCATTCCCTCAATCGCCTTGGCGACAGCGACGATCTCGCGGTATTTGGGAGAGGCGCCGCAGAGCTCCCGAAAAGCGGGATCCTTTTCCGCCTCCTCCAGCGTAACGCCTCCCTTTTCCTCCGGGAGGGCGCGTACCAGCCGGTCAACCTCCGCATAGGGCGTCCCGGTCACCCGTCCGACGTCCCGCAGAGCGGCCTTGGCGGCCATGGTTCCGAAAGTGACGATCTGCGCCACGCGGTCGGCCCCGTAGCGCTTCGCAAGGTATTGGATGACCTCATCGCGGCGTCGGTAGCAGAAATCGACGTCGAAATCGGGCATACTGACCCTTTCCCGGTTGAGAAAGGACTCGAAGAGCAGGCCGAAGCGGACGGGATCGACCTCGGTGATTCCGACGAGGTAGGCAAGAAGGCTTCCGACTCCGGAGCCCCGTCCCGGGCCGGTGGCGATACCGGCGCCTTTGGCATAGCGGACGTAATCGGCGACAATCAGGTAATAGTCGCAGTAGCCAAGCTCCGTCACCTCCGACAGCTCATGCTCCATCCGTCGGCGGTAGATCTCCTCGGTTCGCTCCCCCTCATAGACGATTTTCCCTTCCCCGACCTTTTGCAGAAGGCCCTCCTCGGCAAGGCTCCTCAGCGCCTCGGCGGCGCTTCTTCCCGGCGGGAGTGGAAAATGCGGGTAGACGGTCTTCCCGAAGGTGAAATCGAAGGTACAGCGGTCGGCGATTCCGACGGTGTTTTCGACGGCTCCCGGATAGGCGGAAAAGAGCGCCGCCATCTCCTCCCCGCTTTTCATATCGTATTCGTCGGTCTCGAAGCGGTATTTTCTCCCCTGCGACAGAAGCGTTCCGCTCCCGATACAGGACAGGACGGCCTGAATCCCGGCGTCGCTCTTTTTCAGATAGTGGACGTTATTGGTAGCGACGAGGGGGATCCCCGTCTTTTCAGACAGGGCGGCAAGGCACTCGTTCACCATATTCTGCCCGTCGATTCCCTGATTCTGCAGCTCAAGATAGAAATTCCCCGGCCCGAAGGCCTCGGCGAGGGTTTTGAGG
>CANQQT010000027.1 GCA_947626065.1 uncultured Clostridia bacterium
TATGCAATTCTTCTTACTTAATGCAACAAAGCGGCTTTGGGCGTTTGAGCTCTAAACCGCTTTGTCTTCAGTCTGAGCGGCGCAGTTTTCTGCGTCGCTTTCGCTTTTTTATCGGAGGCTCCCCCCCCCTTGGCACGTTCCGGCAATGGCTCCGTCCCGTTTGGCCTTTCTCGTCGTTATTCGTCCTCCGTCAAGAAAACCAACATATATTGCAGCTCTCCCTTTCCTCTTTGCCCGACATACTCCCTTGATACGGTTTTTCCGTTTTCCATCCGATAGGTAAACCGAATTCTCCACGGCGTGGTTTTGATCAAGGAACATTTTCCCCGGTATTTATGCGCCTCTTTTTCGATTTTGGCGAGCTCCTCGATTTTCTCTTTTTCTTCTACGGTAACGTCAAGCGCTTCCTCATACAAGCCCTCGGCTTCCACTTGAACGTCGGACACCTTTTCCGTTTGAATGGACGGCGGTCTGAGCCGGTAAACGGCAAAGGCGATCGATCCTCCCACGATGCACACGGTCAAGGCCACTCCCCACCATCGGCTCGGCTTTTTGTCCTTTTTCATCCTTTTTCAGCTTCCTTCCCTCGGGTTTAAGAGATATGTTTTTTGAACGAACATTTGACTGGAATCCTCTTGACTTCCCAGATATCGGACCAATACCACCCCTTCCCGGTTCCGGGTGATGTACTCGTTCTTCACCTCTCCCTCGTCTGGCAGCTCCCGAATCTTTTCCGTATCTACGTCAGTATCCTTGAACATATTCCAATAGGGGATAAAATAGGCCCCGATTTCGCCGTTCTCCTGAATAAAGACGTTAATCAAATCCTGTGTAGCCACACCGTTTATGAGATAGCTGTATTGAATGTGATAGACCGCGTCTCTTTCTACGTGCTCCGACAGCACCACGGCATAATCCTTGAAGTTTTCGACTTTTTCGCTTAAATACTCATCGGCAATTGCGACGGCAGCTTCTAGGCCTACCGGATTTTCCTCCGAGAATCCGTAGTAGGTTTTCTTGTTATAGCCGCAGAGCGTATCGGTATTGGGGAGAAAATAATATTCATTCTCCTCTTCGTCTTTATAACAGTCGAGCCATTGATCGGTCGTTATCCTCTCCTCCGAGTAAACGGATGCTTCTTCGTGCGGGATATTCACCGTTTCAACAAAGGTTAAGGAATCCTTTAGCCCGTTCGGTCGATGATTTTTGTCGGCGCAGGCTGCGCATAATACCAGAGCGGCGGCGATTACGACCAACGATTTTAGCATTTTTATCTTTTTCATACCTGTATTCCTTTCACCTTATAGAATTTTTATTGCTTACGAAAACGCAAAATGAATGTTATTTCTTAAGTCTATTTTACTATAAACGCGCAGAGGGTGTCAAGCCTTTTTTGAAAATTTTTTGTGGAATTTTCATTTTGGCATGGCGGCGCGTGGGCCGGTCGGCGTGGGCAGACAAAAGGCGCGGGGGAGGCTGTGGACAGGCCGCGCGTGCGGGCGTACAAAGCGGGAAGGGCACGGGATTCGTGCGCGGGCGGTGTGGTTAGACCAAAAGGGGAGAGGGCCGGTCGGGCAGACAAAAGGTGCGGGGGAGGCGGTGGACAGGCCGCGTGCGGGCGTACAAAGAGGGAAGGGCGCGGGCGGTGTGGGCAGACAAAAAGAGTGGGAGAGACGGCGGCGGGCCGGTGGTCGGGGCGCAAAATGAGCCGGAGCCGGGCAGGGCAAACAAAAGGAGCGCGAAGCCGACAGCTTCGCGCTCCGGGGGCGTTAATCTTTTTTCTTGCTACTTGTTACACAGCCCAAAGCAAAGGATATGGGAGGTACTGTCCACAAAGTTAAAAGCAGTGATTCAACTAAACGCGAACTTGGCGCTACGCCCCCCTCTGGAGAAAACAACATATTCGGCGTTATAATTTTTGTAAATACCAACAATTGAAAGATTAAAGCCACAACAACGATGACAACCGAAAGAATATAACAGATTTTTGCAGCGATTCTTGGCCTAAAGTTTATAAGTTTATACACGCTTATCAACAGCGTGAGCTCTTCCAGTATTATCGGGAAGGCGAAGAGAAAAAAACAAAAAATTGTGAAGACTTGATCATCGACCTCGGATATAGTTGCGCAATCATAAATAAGCAAAATAACGAATGTGATACACGTAAGCAGGATTAATGTGAACCCTATGGATAATACCAGAGTTTTACGCTTGTTCATGTCGTTTTCCTCTTCGACTTTTAAATGTATATGATTGCTTTAGTTTATTTTACTATAAACGCGCAGGGGTGTCAAGTCTTTTTTGAGAATTTTTTGAGGAAATTCCCTTTTGGCATGGCGGGCCGGGGGCGGACAAAAGGAGGGGGAGGCGTGGGCGGTGGCGCGGGCGGCGGACAAAGGAGCGCGGGGTGCGCGTGCGGGGTGGTTAGACAAAAAGGGGAGAGGGGGCGGGGCCGGGTGAGGTCAAGCAAGAAGCACGGAGCGGCGGCGAGGGTAAAAAAGAGCCGACGGAGGGGCCGGGTGTTGCGGCGGGAAACAAACAGAGGCTTGCTTCAAAGTGTCGCCACTGTGAAGCAAGCCTTTGCATGATGCGACGCGTTTCCGCGCTGTATCGCTATGGGAAAACACGATCCTGCGGATGGACAGGATTTTTAGGGGAGCTCGTATTGAGCGGTTTCCCATGTGCTGGGATCGTCGAGCTTTTGTATACTTGTCTCACCGGCGAAATACCGTATCATGACAGTATCTTCTTCCCATTCAACCGTGTAGTATCCTTTCTTAAACGGATACACAACGTCATCCGCGGAGGTTTCTCCCAATAATTTCTTGAAAATACTGCCTTTTTTTGAGCAATATATTTTTGCACCGGTACCCCCGATGGTTCCCCATTCTTTGATAATTAACGTCCATTTTCCATCGGGAGATTTTATCTTGAGGTCGTCCTCATAGTATCGTCCAACATCGCAAGATGAGAGCAACAAAAGCAAAAATGCAGATACTACAACAAGGATGACGGCTATTTTACCAATTTTTAAGGCCTTACTCTTTGTCATGATTCATTTCTCCTCTTTATTTTCGCTATCCGTTGGGGCAAATGGATCTTTTTCGCCACGGAATCCATGTTACGAACCCTTGCCTGCGCTCTCTATTCCGTTTTTGTCCCGTGATACCACCCTCTTGTGATTCTCTTGATGTAGACTTTCCCCTCTTCGTCGGGAGAATCCAGATACTTCGGGCGTGAAGAATCCATGGTGTGAATGACCTCGTACGACACATTTCCTGCATAAAACGCAACCCTGTTTTCGCGCGCTCTCAGCTGCTGCCCCTCGCCATAAGCCCCGGGATATACTTGGGAAAACGCCTCCAACACCTTTTTTGTCGCTTGGTTCAGCTCCTCCGACAGTTCGATTGCGATAGGATAGCTTTCTTTCTCCCCGACAACGCATTCCATTCTCCATTCATCCAAAGATAGCCCCAACAAGCGCAGCTCCTCTATATTGTTCTTTTCCCTTTCTTCACAATATATTTCATAGAACTTTTCCGACACGATTTCAAAGGATTTTTTGTAATTCTTTTTAAAGCCGTCAATCTCGTATTGCCATAAGCCCGATCTTATGTATTGGATGCGTCCCACGGTGCATTGAACGAGGCCTAACATCGTTATCACAATCCCCAGCAGGATCAAAATTTTGACGAGAATTCGCCTTGTCTTCCTATTCATTTTCGCTCTTTGCTCCGTTCATTTCCGTTTTTGTCGGCATCGATTGCGCTTTTATTTCCCGCGTTTTATACAACACCGCCGCGGCCATCAGTCCGACGGTACCGATGATTTGCGTATAATCCGACGCGGACAGGGATTTTTTGGTTTCGCCCAGAATACTCCACTCCGCATCTGCGAAATAGAGGATACTCCCGGCCGTTAGAATAAAATAGAACAGGATGAACCCGCACACAATCTTGAGATTTGTCTGAAAATTGTTTTTCACCCGCGCCGTTTGATTGGCATCGTTTTTGGCCTTACTCCGCTCGATTCTATACGTAAGCAACAACGGCACGACGGCAAACAGCAAAATTATGACGAGCGGCAGAAAAAAACCTCCGCTAACCGGCGGGAAGTTCAGGCTTTTTGCGGCCAGCATTGCGGCCGGCAAATGAACAATCACGCACAGAACCGCGCTCCACAGAATGCCGCTTCCCGCTTTTTTCATGCGCATTTCTTTTTTGTAAATATACCCGTCGATGCATTTTACAAGGAGCAACAACACAAAGTTTGGCGCTACGAGAAGCCAAAAGGGCAGAAAATACTCCATTACTCTTGTTCTCCTCTCGATCGATTCAGTCCGCTTTCGTTCCAAACGTCCCCAACGCGTCCATGGAAAAACGGCTTCGATTCCCCATTCCGTCAAACCATGCCGGCAGGAGAATATCATAGAGAAACGCGTCGTTTGTGCTCTCCAGCGATCGCTCCTTTACGTTATAGACGATCGAGCCGTTTTGGCCGCACCGGAAGTCATAATAGGTAATCATCAGCTGTTTTTCGGGGGATTTGTAACAGTCCAGAATCACCCGAAAGTCGTGTTCCTCCGTTCCTTCATAATAGGAGGTACACAGCGTGGCACCCTCCTTTTCATACCACTTTCGCTTGAATCCGTGGTCGGAATCGACAGCAAAGCCTTTGGGCATCGATGCGCTTTCGTACGCTTGTGTATTATAAATCTCCTCAAATACGTTCTTTGGGTGCTTGGTCACATAGATTTGGTAGATTCCGTAAGCCACCACGCAAACAAATATCAGGGAGAGGAGGATGAGTACGGAGATCCCGATCGCTCTTTTTTTCGTCATGCTTCATCCCCCTTTGACCGGGCAGGTAATCGGTAACGCCTTCGCGAGGCAGTTTCATAACCGCTGATTCTATTGTGACACAAGTCTTTTTGCTTGTCAATATGAGCCGATTAAAATTTACGTATTTTTTACATTTCGCGATATATGCGATCTTCGGGCGGGCGCGGGCGGACAAAAGGTGCGGGAGCGGGACGGGGAGCGCGGGGTACGCGGTGGGACGGTCGGGAGAGGGCGGGCGGTGGCCGGGGGGGCGCAAAAGGAGCCGGAGCCGGGCAGGGCGGGCGCGGTGGACAAAAGGCACGGGGGCGGGACGGGCGCGCGGGGTGCGCGGGGTGGCGAGAGAAGGCAAAAAGAGGGCGGGGGGGGCCGGGCGGAAGGGAATTTTTGCGGGGCGGGGGGGCAGACAAAAAGAGGGGGGAGAGGGTCGGCGGGCGCGGGGTCGCTGTGAGACGGGCGCACAAGAGAGGGAAGGGTGCCGGGCGGCTTTTTCTCAGCAATCGAGCCACGTGTCCCCGATTCCGACGTCGGCGATGAGCGGCACGACGAGGGGCACGGCGGCCTCCATCTCCCTTTTGAGCAGGTCCGCCGCCTTCTTCGCGCAGCTTCTATGCGCCTCCAGAATCAGCTCGTCGTGCACTTGCAGGATCAGCTTCGCGTCGATTCCGCTTTCCCTCAGCGCTTTATCGGTTCGCACCATGGCGATTTTGATGATATCGGCGGCGGCTCCCTGTATGGGGCTATTCATGGCGACCCTTTTCCCGAAGGCCTGCATCTGCTTTTTCGGCGAGGCAAGCTCCGGGATATAGCGCTTCCTTCCGAAAATCGTTGTGACGAATCCGTCCCTTTTGGCGCTTGCGACGGTTTCCTCCAGATAGGCGCAGACTCCCGGATAGCGCGCCAGATAGTTCTTGATATAGCGGTCGGCCTCCGCCGTTGTGACCCCGAGGTCGGCGGCAAGCGAGAAGGGCCCGATTCCGTAGATGATTCCGAAATTGACGGCCTTCGCCCGCTTTCTCAGCTCCGGTGTGACGGCTTCGATCGGCACTCCGAAGACCTGCGCCGCCGTTCTCGTGTGGATGTCCTCCCCTTCGAGGAAGGCCTTGACCATCGTCTCGTCCCCCGAAATGGCGGCGAGCAGTCGGAGCTCAACCTGCGAATAATCGGCGTCGACGAGGACGTATTCCTCATTCTTCGGGATGAAATATTTCCGGAACCGTTTTCCCATTTCGGAGCGGATCGGAATATTCTGCAAATTCGGCTCGGAGGAGGAGAGTCTTCCGGTGGCGGTGACGGTCTGATTGAAGCTGCTGTGCACCCTTCCTTCCTCGTCGGCGACCTTGAGCAGTCCTTCCGCGTAGGTCGAGAGGAGCTTCGCCGCCTGTCGATATTCGAGGATTAAATCGATGATCGGATGATAGGGGCGGAGCTTTTCGAGAATTTCGGCCCCCGTGGAATAGCCGGTTTTCGTCTTTTTTGAATGCGGAAGCTTCAGCTCCTCAAAGAGCACCTCCCCGAGCTGTTTCGGGGAATTGACGTTGAATTCATGCCCCGCGCAGAAGAAAATCTGCTCGCGGTAGCCCTCAATCAGCTCCGCCAGCTCCTTCCGGTAGCCCTCCAGCCCCGCGCGGTCGATTTTGAATCCTGTTTTTTCCATATCGGCGAGGACGGCGGCGAGCGGCTCCTCGATTTCCTCGTAGAGTCGACTCTGTCCTCCCTCGGCGAGCTTCCTTTTAAGCGCCGGTTCGAGCGCGTAGAGCAGCGTCGCGGGATCGCTCCCCTCCGGCGGAATCACTCCGAGCGCCTTGACGGCGAGCCGCGCAAGATCCTCGCTGTTTTCCTCCGGGTTGAGGACGTAGGCGGCGAGTGTGACGTCGAAAATTTTGCATTCTGTCCTCCCGAAGGTGAGGGCCAGCTTCTTGGCGTCGGCGACGGTGAGGGTTCTTTCCTTGTCGGCGAAGAGGGGTTCCAGCTCTTTCGGGTCTTCAAAGGGGATATTGAATTCGTTTTCCCCGTCAAAAAGGGTGGCTTTTCCCTCCCGGAAGGTGAAGGCGGCGTTTTTCAGACCCTTTTTTGCCTTTTCTTTCAGCTCATCCGGCGTCAGCGTTTGGCGGTTTTTGGGCTCCGTCAGCGCCGGGGAGGCGCGGAGACCCGCGCGGGTGTACAAGGGGTCTGTACTCCTTGATTTATCCGGCGTACACGGGGGTTCTGCGGCCCCGGACGTAGAATTTTCGGCCCCGGGTGCGGATTTTCCGGCCCCGGACGCGGATTTTTCGGCGGCGGTTATCCCCAAACGTGACGTTTGAGAAGGGGTTTCGGTTGAGGAAGAGACTACGCCCAAACGTGACGTTTGAGAAGAGGAATCGGTTGGTATAGTTGCAACCCCCAAACGTCTTGCTAACGAGGTAAGCTCCAGCTCGGCGAGCAGTGGGCGGAGGGCTTCCCGGTCGGGGCCGTTGTAGGCAAGCTCCTCCGGCGTGATCCCGAGGGGCGCTTCCTTGCAGATCTGCGCCAGCTCCTTCGACAGCTCGGCGCTTTCCCTTCCGTTCTCCAGCTTCTTCACGGTTCCCGCCGTCAGCTTTCCTCCGGGGATTCCTTCCTTGTAGACGCCTTCGAGGCTTTTATAATCGGCGATCAGCTTCAGCGCCGTCTTTTCTCCGATTCCCGGCACGCCCGGGATGTTGTCGGAGGAATCGCCCATCAGCGCTTTGACGTCGACGAATTGCTCCGGCTGGACACCGTACTTTTCGACGAATTCCTCCCTTCCGATCGTCACCGTTTCCCCTTTTGTGAAATAGAGAACCTTGACGCGGTCGTTTATGAGCTGGAAGGAATCGCGATCCCCTGTGAGCAGGTAGACGTTGAGCTCCGGATCCTTTTCGGCGAAGGCCGCGCAGGTTCCGAGGATATCGTCGGCCTCGTAGCCCGCCAGCTCCAGCTTTTTGAGTCCGAGTGCTATCATGCTCTCTTTAGCGTAGGGGA
The DNA here is from genome assembly GCA_947626065.1 of uncultured Clostridia bacterium. Lineage (GTDB taxonomy): Bacteria > Bacillota > Clostridia > Oscillospirales > CAG-272 > Colimorpha_A. The sequence goes on from CANQQT010000027.1 coordinate 7,821, forward strand.
GCTGCACCGCCAGCTCCTCCGGCATACCCTTTCTTGTGGCCTTATAGCCCTCGTATCGGAGGTGTCGGAAGGTCGGCTCCCTCCGGTCGAAGGCGACCGCCGCTCCGTCGGGCTTGAGGGCTTCGAGATGGCGCAGGACGACGTTCATCATTCCGTAGACGGCGTGTGTGAAGAGTCCTTTTGAATTTGTGAGGGGGCGGATTCCGTAAAAGGCTCGATTGAGGACGGAGTTTCCGTCGATGAGGAGCAGTGTTTTCATGGGGGGATTCCTTCCTCGAAAAGAATTTTGGGGAAAAGGGGGTTCGTGGGCGGGGCCCACACCTTCCCTTTGTGCGTTTCGTTTGTTGGTGAAAAGTTAGTTTTGCTCTGGGTGTCTGGTTTTCGTGGGCGGCGGCCCACACGCGCGCTTGGTGCGGCGCTGTTGCTGGTTTTTTTATGTGCGCTCCGCGCAGGAGGGAATTTTCGTTTCTGCGGGTGGTGGGGGCACTGCCCCGTGGCGTACACGGGCGGTGGGCGTCTCCGGCGAAATGTTGGGCGGGGCCAGCGGCCCGGGGTGGGGCCGTTGCGGAGATGGAACTGGGATTTTTTGGCCCCGTGGGCGGTGCCGCGACCGGCTCCCGTGTGCGGCCTGTTCACGGGTAAAAATTTCTTTTGCACCCGAAAGTTTTGTTTTCGTGGTCAGTGCCTCACTTGTTTCCGTGTTAAATCCCATTCTTTTTTTTCGCATTTCTTTTGACGAAAAAAGAAACGCTCGCAAAGAAATTCGCCAGAGGGTGGACAGGGGAGGTTTCCCCCGTCCCCCCTCTTGGATTTCCCCCCGCGCCCCACGCGGCTTGAATCCGTCACATGGCGTTGGCCTGCCCCTCCATATGCCGGCCCATTCATGAAAGAGGACTGCGCCAGAAAGTGCGGGGCCGACTGATTCGGGGCTGGGCCGTATGAGGCGGATTTTGCGGATAGAGTTTTTCACTTCTAAACCTCGCGTATCCCGGCCCTCGATGCCGTCGCACGCGGAGGTGGCGGACTGCGTCAGAAGTAGTGGCTCCGGCTTGGCTCGGGCCGGTCTACTTTGGCCCGTTTCAGTGCGCCGAGATGTTGCAATCCAAAATCCATGGCCGCCCCGTGGCCCCTTAAGTCGGGCCGCGAAAAAAGCGGTCGGCGTTAGAAGCCGTTGGCCCTCCGAACCGGGGCCGGGCGGCCGTAGGCGGCAGTGTCCCGGATTTGCTTGTGCCGCAAGCGGCACACGTGCAAATCCGGGGGATGCCCGGCTTGCTGTCCCCGGGCTGTCGCCCGGGACGCTGCGCCGGGCGACTTTGTACCCGGGCGCTGTTGTGTGAGATTTTGCACCTACGCCCTTCGGCCCCGGCGTAGCGCGGCGGCGGGTCTCTTTGAAAAGAGCGGGATTTTTAAAATTTTTACTTTCCCCGGGTGAACGCGAAAAACTCAAATCCCGCCGCGCTTGGCCATGGCCCGGAAGGCCCGTAAGCGTTGCAGGGCAACGCGGGCATACAAGGGGCCCAGCACGTTAATTTAGATAGTGCGAATGGTGCTCTCCCCGCTCGCTAACGGCTTCCGCGCCGCATGGCCTCCCCCGAGCGCTCGCGCGCGGGCCCCGCCGGGGCCCCGCTTGCACCTGCGAAAATCGGAGCCGAAAGCCAGTCTCCAACGGGTGCTGTTGTGTGCGATTCCCGCCGCCGCGGCCTTGCCAGAGTCAAACTATTTTTTTGCCCGGCTTATGCTTTCTCCGGGGCTGTCGCCCGGGACGCAAAGCCGAAAAGGCGAGACGCACGGAGACGCAGTGAAAAAAGTAGAAAATGAGGCGCGGGGCCGGTGGGGAAAAAGGGACGCGGCGGTGTGCGAAAAGTGTAAATTTTAGAGAGGGGGCGGGGGCCGGGTGTTGCGTGTGTGCGCGGGTGCGGGCCGGTGTGCGTGGGTACACGGACGGCGTGCGAGGGCGATGGCACGGGTGTTCTTTTGGCCGGGCCGGGCGGCGGTAGAAATGCGCGGTAGGGATGTCCGAAAAGTGCAAATTGGGGGATGGCGTGGAAAAATGAGTTCATGCCCATTGCCCAAAAGTTTTTGAAGGGGGGTTGGGGGGGACTTTTTCTAAAAAGTCCCCACCAAAAAAAGACTTACGACAGGATTTTTCGGCTCATTTTGTCGAGGAGCCATGCGGCGAGGAAGCCTCCGACGGCGCAGATCAGCTGCAGCAGGACGTCTACCGGATTTTTCAGCGGCAACTCGACGAGGATTCCCACCGTCGTCGCGAGGACGATTCCGAAAATCCCGTGATAGAGCACCGACGCGTGCTTTTCCATCAGCTTATTGACGGCTCTTGAGAAGAGCACGACGACGAGGAGGATTCCCGCGAGGACGCAGAGTGCCGGCAGGATTTGCATTCCTTCCCACGCCTCGGCAAAGGTTTCCTTTCCTCTCAGGAAGGCGAGGAGATGATCGGGGAAGCTCCCGATGATGGCCATCAGCGGCTCCAGCAATCCGAAGAAGATAAGCGTCGCCGAGGCGCTGAGTCCCGGCACGATGAGTCCGACGCCTTCCAGCGCTCCCGAGAAGAAAAACCACCATCCGTTGGGGTTGACGTTGACCGCCGCCGCAAAATGCAGGAATAGAAAGAGGGCTGTGAAGAGGAAAAAGGCGATTCCGAGGCTGAGATAGGAATTTTTCGTTCGCGGGCCCTTTTCCCCCGCTTCCTGCCACAGGGAGGGCATCATTCCCAAAATGAGCCCGAGAAAGAGGGCTACCGCGATCATTTCGTGGCTTCCGAGGAGCACCTGCACGGCCTTCGCGAGTCCCACGAATCCGAAGGCCAGCCCGATGACGACGGGGCAGAGCAGGCGGAAATGCTTTTTCAGGTTTTTCATCGGGTGGGCGAGAACCTCCATCAGCGGCTGATAGAGTCCGAAAATGGCGCACAGGACGCCTCCCGAGATGCCGGGCAGGATTCCTCCCACTCCGATCAGCGCTCCCTGCAGGAATCGCAGGATCGCGGGGGCTTTTTTCTTTTTCTCTTTTTTGTCCTGTGCGTCGTTTCGGTTGATTTCGTTTTCTTCCATAAAATCTCTCTTTCGTTTGGCGGACTGTGTCCGCTTGCTGAACACGGTTGTACAGATTTGTTTTCCTCAGAATAGAGGGAAAAAACAGCATGGCCCGGCGGACGGTGTCCGCTTGCGTAACACGGTTGTACAGATTTGTTTTCGCAGAATAGGTGCGCGGGGCGATTTGTTAGCGGTTGCTTACAAAAACAGGCCGATGGCGGCGGTGGTTCGCTATTTGTTGGGAAAGTGTGGGGCGCGGCCCGTGTGCGGTGCGGCCCGTTGGGGTTCTGCCGGGTTGAAAAAGTGGGCAGGGAACGGCGCGGCCAGCGGTGTGCCGGTCTTGTTTCCCTCAGAGCAGAGGGGAAAACCGCATGGCGGCGCGGGGGGTCTGCTAATCTGAAAAAGAGGACAGGGAACGGGCGCGGCCAGCGGTCAGTGGATGGCGCGGTGCGCAGGGCAGGGAAAAGGCACAGAGCCCGGTGGGGTTTGTTAGCGAACGCTTACAAAAGCCCTCTGTGCGGCGGCTCTACGACTTCTTCCTCATTTCCTCCCGCTCGCGCGCCAGCTCCTCGTAGAGCTGTCCCGGCGTCATGACGGCGTTTGCCGGTGTGAGCACCGCCTTCAGGATTCCCCGGCAGCATCCGGTCTTCCTCATGGCCTCCAGAAACGTGTCGAGGGCTCCCTCCGGAAAATTGATGAAGACGAGGAGCGGCTCCTTCGGGAACTTCAGCGCCTTCTCCTCCCTCACGGGCGGCAGTCTCCCCGCGATCGCCGCGATCGGGAGCGTCAGCTCTTTCTTCGTGATTTCTCTCACGTCTGCGCGAAATTTTCTTCCGAGTGCAAAGAGTCGGAACAACTCTCTCTCGGGGACCCGATAGGACAACATCAGCGGTTTGGGCAAGGTTATCCCTCCCTCCTACACCGACAAAAGGGGATGCTTCCGGCATCCCCCCCGACGGCTTTTTTACTTCGCGACGTCCTCCGCGCTCTTGATTTCCAGCTCGACCTTATTGTCGTCGACAAAGGATCGGATTCCTCCCCGGAAGCGCCGGAAATTTTCCTCCTCGTGCTCGCAGACCACCAGCTCATGCGGAATGTCGGGATCGTTCGTCAGGAAAATGATTCTCTCCTCCAGCTCCTTCTTGAGCCCGAGGAAGCGCTTCCTTTCGTGATAGTCGAAAATGATTTTTTCAATATTTTCGGGGTTCAACCGATAGTGCTTGAATCGGGTTTTGTCGGTCTTCTTGTCACAGAACACGATTTCGTTTTTGTGGACCATGATTGCATCTTCTGCCATTTTTGTTTTCCTTTCCGGGGAGTTTGTCCCCACCGTCGGCCTATGGGCGGTAAGCGTTATTGGCCTTCCGGTGTATCTCGCTTTGCGAGTTATTTCTTTCAAAAGTATATGGCGGCGCGGTGGCCGGTGGCCAACAGGCAGCGCGGGCCCGGCTACGTGGCGGTACCGGTCAATGGGTGGCCGGGCAGGGCGTTTTTCTCTGCGCGGGCGCGGAGTAGGGCGGTGGCCAGCGGGTGGCGCGGGCGCGGTTGCGGAGGCGCGTTTTTGCGTTGCAAGCGTTCGCTTACATTTTCCCACTTTCCGGGCGGATGATGCGCCGGGATTTTGGTAGTTTATGGGCGATCGCCTTTACGCGTCGGCGCGGGGGGGCTCGCCTATAGGATACCATAAATTTTCCTTTATGTCAAGAGGGGGCCTTCGGCGGCCGAAGGCTTTATTTCAGCAGCTTTTCGGCTTCCTTCCGGCAGGCGTCAAGCCGTGCTTTGACCTCCTCCTCGTCCTTTCCCTTGGCCATGAAATAGGCCTTGATCTTCGGCTCGGTTCCGGAGGGTCGGAAGACGACGACGGTGTTTTCCGTCGTGAAATAGAGCACGTCGGATTCCGGCAGTCCCGTCGGCTCCACTTTCCCTGTGGCAAGGTCTGTGACGGTTCCCTTGAGGTAGTCCCTCACCGTTTTCACCGGCTCCCCTGCGAAGGCTTCCGGGCGGTTTTCCCTCATTCCGCGCATCAGCGCTCCCATCTTTTCCTTTCCTTCGGATCCCGGCACCATGAGGTTCATCACGCTTTCCCCGAAGTGTCCGTATCTCTTCGTCAGCGAGTCCATCGCGTCCTTCAGCGTCATTCCCCGCCTCCGGTAGGCCGCCGCCATTTCGACGGTGAGCAGGGAAGCGACGACGGCGTCTTTGTCCCGCGCGTAGGTTCCTTTCAGATATCCGTAGCTCTCCTCGAATCCCAGCAGGTAGGTTCCGACTCCTTCCTCCTCGTGATTCTTGATGACCTCTCCGATGAACTTGAAGCCCGTCAGCACGTCGTACATTTTCACTCCGTTTGCGGCGCAGATCCGGCTCGCCAGCTCGGTTGTGACGATGCTCTTGACGGCGTAGGCGTCGCTCGGCAGTCCCCCGTTTTTCACGTAGGCGCTGATGATATAATCGAGCAACAGGCATCCGACCTGATTCCCGGTCAGCCCGACGTATTTCTCCCCGTCCCGGATCCGGATTCCCATCCGGTCGGCGTCCGGGTCTGTGGCGATGATGAAGTCGCATCCGTTTTCCTTCGCCAGCTTCTCGGCGAGGGTGAAGGCTTCGGGAAATTCCGGGTTCGGATAGCGCACCGTCGGAAAATCCCCGTTCGGCGTTCCCTGTTCCGGCACGGTGAGGACGTTTTTCAGCCCCGCACGCTTGAGCACCTCCGGGACGAGCTTATAGCCCGCTCCGTGGAGCGGCGTGTAGACGACCGTCATATCGGCCTCCTCCGGGATGGCGCTTTTGTCGATTCTCTGTTCCAGCACCTTTGTCAGATACTTTTCGTCGAGCGCCTCCCCTGCGGTCGCGAGCAGGCCCTTTTCTTTGGCCTCGTCCAGCGGCATTTTCTTCACTCCGGTGAAGATATCGTGCGCCTTCATGGCCTCTGCGACCTCGTCTGCCTGCTCCGGTCCGAGCTGCGCTCCGTCGGCTCCGTAGGCCTTATATCCGTTGTACTCCTTGGGATTGTGTGAGGCTGTGATGTTGATTCCTGCGGCGCATCCCAGCTCCCGGACGGCGAAGGAGAGCTCGGGGGTGGGGCGCGGCCCGTCGAAGAGGGTGACGCGGATCCGATTCCCGGCCAGCACCCCGGCGGCGGTTTCTGCGAAGAGGGAAGAGTTGTTCCTCGTGTCGCAGGCGATGACGACGGTCCCTCCTCCGTGTGCGTTGATGTAATCGGCGAGTCCCTGTGTGGCGAGGGCTACGGTGTGGACGTTCATATTGTTCGTCCCCGCTCCCATCACGCCTCTCAGACCCGCTGTTCCGAAGCTGAGGGAGGATCCGAATCGGCATCTCAGCTCCTCTTCGTTTCCGCGCAGGGTGGCCAGCTCCTCTTTCATTTCGGGGCTTACCTGCCCGGCATTGAGCCATTTTTCGTATTCGTTGGTGATGTTTTGTTCTGACATTTTTGCCATGATCCTTTCAAAGCGTTTTGACTCGCCGCGAAGGACGGCGTACTTCGTGCGCCGTGCGCGACTCCGTCCCAACGCGCCTAAAGCTCCCGCTTTAGGCAAGATTGTACGGGGGGACAAGGTGGGTAAGCGTTTTGACTCGCCGCGAAGCGGCTTCGTCCTAACGCGCCTAAAGCTACCGCTTTAGGCAAGATTGTACGGGGGGACAAGGGGTAAATAAAGAAAAATTTTTTCGGCGGTGGGATTTCTTGCGATTTCCCGATTTTTCCGGCTTTTCGCTGTAGTTAAGGCACGGAAAGTGCCCATGCCCAAAAGCTTTCGGTGGGTTTTCAGGGCCCCGTTTCCCGAAAGGGGGCCCTGAACAGGGTGCGGGGCGGCGCCCCGCGTTATTCTGCGGCGCCCCGCGTTATATGGCGCCCCGCGTTATCCTGCGGGAATTTCTCCGAAGAGGCCGGTGATGGTGAATTCCTCGTATTCGAGATAGAGGAAGCTGAGGAAGCCGCAGAGCCCGAGGCTGTCGGCCTCGAAGAGGGCGTCACAGAGGCTCGCTTCCCCGGGGACGGGGGTCATGCGCAGGGTTTTCATCCGGCAGGCGGCGGCGGCTGTCGCGAGGGCGGCGAGGCCTCCCCCTTCCGGTCGGATCCGGAGCTCGAGGAAGACGCGCCCTTCCTCCTTCGGCACCGAGAGTCCCCGCCTGAGCAGGGCGAAGTCGGTGCTTTCGCCTTCTGCGGTTTCGATTCTCACGGTATAGGCGGTTTTCAGCCCGTACTTCATCATCTGCGCCCGGAATCCTGCGAGTCGTCCGTCGCGGCTCGACTCGACCGGGAGGATGCAGTAGGAGGCGCGTCGGTAGAAGACGTCCTCGCAGACCTCCGAAAAGCTCTTTCCGTATCGCACCTTCGGCTCGGGAAGATAGGGGGAAAAGGCGGTGAAGGCGGCGTCCGCGTAGGTGTTTTTCATATAGGCGACGGTTCCGTCCTCCGGCCCTCCCTCCTCCTCAAAGAAGGCGTCGGCTCCCCGGATTCCTGTGATTCCGAGCAGGTCGGCGATTCGTCGGCAGAGAAAGGCCTTTTCGGCGATTCCGAGGCCCGCCTCCTCGATTCCGACCTTTTCGCGGTTGACGGCGCCGGGCTCCTCCCCTTTGAGGGAAGCGGCGGTGAGGTGCCGGTATTTTGCGGCGAAGGCCGGATCCCGGAAGAAGATTTCCTCCTCCCCTGCCTCGTCGCAGAGGAGGGCCGCGAGCTCTCCGATATGGGCGAGGCGCCTTTCAAGGAGGGAGGTTCTCGCCCTCCCGAGAGGGGCAAAATTGCCGAGAAGAAGGTCTTTTTTGCTGTCGGCCATGGGGCGTCCCTCTCTTTTTTGCTGATTCGGAATTTTCTCGGCGCGTCAGCGCTTGAAAACAAGCGGGCGCGGGCGGGGTGTCTATCTTCCGTGGGGGTGCAGGCTTATTTTCATCCGGCAGGGTTCAGATAATAGACTTTTTTAAATCCGTCAGGGTTTAGATAATTGACTTTTTTTTAATTCGGAAGGATTTAAATAAGTGACTTTTTTAAATCCGTCAGGATTTAAATAAGTCTGTCGATAAGCGCGAAGCTATCGGCGAGGAAGGCTTTCAGCTCCTCCGCCGTGAGGCGTCTCTGTCCGAGAAGCGCCAGCCGGTAAATCTGCCGCGCGACGGGCTCCGCCTCCGGCTCCCCGGCCTTTTCGGCGAGTCTTCGCACCGTCGGGCATCCGCTGTTCAGAATCAGCTCTCCCTCCGGCGTCGGGGCGTCCCCTTCCATTCCGTAGAGCTTCATCATCTCCCCGAATCGGCGCTCCCTCTCCTCGACGGTATAGAGCGCCGGGAGGCTTTCGTCCTTGAGGTTTTCGATTCGGATCTTGAGCTTTTCGTTTCCGCTCACCTTGGCGAAGAGGTCGGTCAGCGCCTTGCTTTCGAGCTTCTCCCCCTCGGCGAGGAGGGCGTCGGCGACTCCCGCGTCAACGCGCAGGAATTTGACCCCTTCCTCCTGCTCCACCATCGAAATGAACTGATTATCCAGCCCCTTATCGAGGTAGGCGACGGCGATGTTTTCGGCCTCCAGCATGGCGATATACTGTGCCTGCCCGGCCTTGTCGGTTGCGTAATAGACGGTTTTTTCCTTCGTTTCGTCCGGCTTTTCGGATTTCTCGGCCTTTTCAGTGGATTTCCCGGCGGATTCGGCTGCGGAATCGGCGGAATTTTCGGAGGTTTCAGCGGTTTCAGCGGCTTCGGCGGCCTCCTCCTCCGGCTTTCCGAGCTTGAAGTATTCGTCGAGGGTGACGGTTTTCCCGCTCGTCAGGGGATAGAGCACGCTTCCCTTGACGCGGTCGTAGAACTTCTTCTCCCTCAGGCTTCCGTATTCGACGAAAATTTTCACGTCGGGCCAGAGCTTTTCGTAGGCCTCCCGGTCGGTGTTGAAGGTGGAATTCAGCTTATCCGCCACCTTCTTGACGATGTGCTGGGACATTTTCTTGACGTATCCGCTGTTCTGGAGGTAGCTCCTCGACACGTTCAGCGGCAGCTCCGGGCAATCGATGACGCCCCTCAGCATGAGGAGAAATTCCGGGATGACCTCCTTGATGTTGTCCGCGACGAAGACCTGATTGTAGTAGAGCTTGACCTTGCCTTCGAGGCTTTCGTATTCGTTTGTAATTTTTGGAAAATAGAGAATTCCCTTGAAATTCAGGGGATAATCGGCGTTGATGTGGATATGGAAGAGCGGCTCCCGGTAGTCGTGGAAGACCTTCTGATAGAATTCTTTGTACTCCTCCTCTGTGCAATCGGCGGGATTCTTCATCCAGAGCGGGTGGGTGTCGTTGATGGGTTTCGGGGCTTCCTTTTCCTTCTTCTTTTCGCCCTTTTCCTCAACATCGGCTCCCTCGAAGTAGATTTCCACCGGCATGAAGGAGCAATACTGCTCAAGGATCGTCATCAGCCGGGAATCGGCGAGGTATTCTTCCTCCCCCTCGGCGATATGCATAATGACGTCGGTTCCTCTCTCCTCCTTTTCGTCGGGGGTCATGGTATACTCCCCGGAATCGCGGCATTCCCACCGGACGGCGGGGGCTCCCGTATAGGATTTCGTCACGACGGTGACGGTATCGCTGACCATGAAGGAGGAATAGAATCCGAGTCCGAAATGCCCGATGATTCCGTTATCCTGCGCGTTATCTCCTTCGTATTTCTGTATGAAATCGAGCGCTCCCGAAAGTGCGATCTGCCCGAGGTACTGTTCGAGCTCCTCCTCCGTCATACCGATTCCGTTATCGGATACGGTGATGGTCTTTTCCTCTTTATCGACCTTGACCTTGATTTTGAAATTGTCTTCGAGGTCGGAAATCTGACCGAGCGAGGCGAGTCTTCTGAGCTTCGTCACGGCGTCGCAGGCGTTTGAGACGATTTCTCTCAGGAAAATGTCTTTATCGGAATAGAGCCATTTTTTTATGATCGGGAAAATGTGTTCGGTTTCGACCGAAATCCCGCCTTTTTTTACCTTTTCTTCCATTGGGTGTCATTCCTTTCTTTCTCAAGGGGGTTCCCTTGAGCATTCCCTTCTATTATATAATACAATTCAATATATTTCAAGAAAGAAATGTTAATTTTTCAGGAACGGGGCGGCCCGGGGGCCCGGGCAGGCATTCATTGGGGTTCTGCGTGTGATTTTACCCCAGCCCCGGGGCTTTCCCGGTCAAACGGCTGACGCTTTTTTTGCTTTTTTTATGTGCGCTCCGCGCTGGAGAGAATTTTCGTTTCTGCGGGCTGTTGGGGGCACTGCCCCTGCCTGTTACCGGTTCCGGCCCGTTTGCCAGTTGAAAAATTAGTTTTGCCCCGGTGTCCGCTTTTCGTGGGCTCTGCCCCGTCCGTTTCTTGCCTAAAACCTATTACTCTTTTTCGCATTTCTTTTGACGAAAAAAGAAACGCTCGCAAAGAAATTCGCCAGAGGTGGGACAGGGGAGGTTTCCCCCGTCCCCCCTCTTGGATTACCCCCCGCGCCCCACGCGGCACGAAACGGTCACTTGTCCTTGGCCTGCCCCTCCATATGTCGTCCCACTCTTGAAAGTGGACTGTGTCAGAAGGTGTGGGGCCGACTGATTCGGGGCTGGGCCGTATGAGGCGGATTTTGCGGACAGAGGCACTCCTTTCGAGGCCTCGCGTATCCCGGCCCTCGATGCCGTCGCGCGCGGAGATGGAGGACTGCGTCAGAAGTAGTGGCTCCGGCTTGGCTCGGGCCGGTCTACTTTGGCCCGTTTCAGTGCGCCGAGATGTTGCAATCCAAAATCCGTGGCCGCCCCATGGCCCCTTAAGTCGGGCCGAGGCCCTCCGAACCGGGGCCGGCGGCCGTAGCTTGTATTTCGTCGGAAGGCCCTGCGCGGCGGGGAGAGTGTTGCGGTGGCGCTAAAAGAAAAGCCCCGGAAGTCCGGGGCAAATCTAACTTTTTGGTACAAGGTAAGTGACACGCGGGCGCTGTAGCGGGCGAGGGCCGTGCCGGGGGCCGTCCTTCCAAACTACTTTTTTGCACAAGGTAAGTGACACGCGGCGCTGTAGTAGGAGAGGGGCGGGGAAGTGGGAAACGATTAAAGCTAAATCTTTTGATTAACACTCCACTCTTTCGTAGAAGTTTTCGATTACCGGCACCCAGTAAACAAGATGTTATGTGGGAAAAACCTCGTACAAGCCCATGAAAAACCCCCTCATCGGGATTTCCAAGGGCTACGGCCCTTGGACGGGGTCCGGGGCGGAGCCCCGAGCCAGAGTCAGACTAACTTTTTCGCACAAGGTAAGTGACACGCGGCGCTGTAGAGGGGGTGGGTCGGGGAAGTGGGAAACGATTAGAGCTAAATCCTTTGATTAACACTGCCGCTCTTTCGCAGAAGTTTCCGATTACCAGCACCCAGTAAACAAGATGTTATGTGGGAAAAACCTCGTACAAGCCCATGAAAACCCCCCTCATCGGGATTTCCAAGGGCTACGGCCCTTGGACGGGGTCCGGGGCGGCGCCCCGGCCAGAGTCAGACTAACTTCTTCGCACAAGGTAAGTGACACGCGGCGCTGTAGAGGGGGTGGGGCGGGGAAGTGGGAAACGATTAGAGCTAAATCCTTTGATTAACACTGCCGCTCTTTCGTAGAAGTTTCCGATTACCGGCACAGATAAACAAGGTGTTATGCAGGAAAAACATCGTACAACCCCATGAAAAACCCCCTCATCGGGATTTCCAAGGGCTACGGCCCTTGGACGGGGTCGCAGTATGCAACCAAGGGTTGCATACTGCTGGGTGGCGCCCCGAGCCATAGTCAGACTAACTCCTTGACGCTGACGATTTCAGCGGAGAGGAGGAAGAGGGAGCCGGAGAAGCGGAGGGTGAGGGTTGTGGTGGGGAGAGCGTCGGTGTCGGAGCCGGAGGGGAGGAGGATTGGGAGATAGAGGACGTCGGAGGAGGAGGAGGAGAGAGGGGTCGTCTTGTGGAAGGCGAAGCCTCCGAAGCGCTCGTTTCCGATCGCGAGCGTCGCGTTCATCGAGGCCGGGGCGTCGGAGAAGCCGTCGAATCCCGCGCTTCCCGAAAAGGGCCCCGAGGTCGCGTAGACAAGCTTCAGACAGAGCTCGTGGGGAGCGGATCCTATAGCCTCAAAGATGACAGAGCCCGTGAAGGAGCCGTCGGCCCCCGGCTGACTCTTGAGGGATAGGGAGACCCCCGAGGGGGTTTCCACAATGGGAAAGAGCGTGAAATCGTCGAATTCCACATAGGAGGACACGTCGGAGACCGAGAAAAGACGAACCGAAAATTCTTCCTCTTCCCCCGTGGAGGTGAAGGTCAGACTCCTCTTCACCCATTTTGCCTGCTCGACAAGGGAGCAGTAGACGCCTTCCTCTCCGGGTGAGCGGATGGTAAATTCCGCCGCGCAGGAGGCCGGGGAGGTGCGGCAGTAGAGAGTCATTCGGTAGGTTTTCCCCTTCTCAAGCCTCGGAAGCGAAAGCGTCGCCTCGGCCTCGCTTTCGCCTTTTTTGCAGCTCAGACGGGCGGAGCTTCCCTCAAATCCTCCCGCAACGGCGCGGAGGTCGCCCTTTTCGGTCGCGTAGGACTTGATTCCTTCCCCTTCAAAATCCTCAAAATACAGCGTTTCAAATTCCCCGGAATCCCGAACCGGAATGAGGTAGCGGTCGTCCTCGATTTTTCCTCCGCATTCGAGGAGCACCAACTCAAAATTCTCCTGATAGAGCGCCGCGATTTCGGCAATTTTCAGCCTCTCGGGGAGCCGTCCGATCACCATCTTCGTGCTCTCGTCGGAGCCCTCGACCTGCTTGTTGTTGATGATTCCTTCCCCGTCCTGCCAGACGAGGGCGTTCGCCTCCTCGGGAAGCCCTTCCATCCCACAGAGGACTCCCATAATTCCCATGCAGACGGCGCTCGTGCTGTCCCCGTCGAAGCCCGAAAGCGCAATGATTTTGCAGGTTTCGACGTAGTCGCCTCCTCCGTAGAGAAGGGCGAGCACGATGAAGGCGGCGTTCACCGTCGCGTTGCACTGCTGTTTCCCCGTCTCCTCGCGATCCTGCGTGCGGAGGAATCGGTCGACCGCCGCCCTGACCGCCGCTCTCCAGTCGTCGGGATAGCGCTCATAGAGCTCGAAGCAGCCCTCAAGAGTCTTCCCGACACAGCTTTCGGGGACGAGCTTTTTCGCCTCCCGGAGCATTTCCGGAATGTCGCTTTCAAAATAGGCGAGGGAATAGAGGGAGGCGAAGAATTTCGCCCATATCACGGCGTCGCGATCCCCCGTCGCCTGCGCGAAAATTCCCGTCAGCCCCTGAGCGGCCTCCGGCATTCCCGCCGTCACCATTCCGAGGGTTTCGTTCCCGATGTAGGGCTCGATCTGATGGGAAAAGCGATTCCCGAACTCGGAGGATCCGGCGTATTCCGGGAGATAGCCCTTCTCCAGCATGAGCCGGTAGGCCCCCAGATAGCGGTTTCCTCCTCCCAGGTCCCACACGTCGTAATTCACCCATCCCTCGGTGACGGCGTAGCTTGTGATTCTTCCGTATTTTTCGTAGCTGTCGCGGAGAATGTACTGATCGACAATGTCGATGCTGAAATCGTCGTCGATCCACACCTCGGTTTTCCCGGTTTCAGGGTTCACGTTGAGCTTATATCTTCCGTAATCGAGAATCGGATTCGGCCCGGAATAGGGGGCTCCTTTGCAGATTCCCGCCCACCATTCCTCCGGCATTGCGACCTTGAGCGCCCCGTCCCGGTAGATGAATTCGTTCCCCGAAAGGAATCCGACGATCTGCCCGAGAAAGCCCGCGGTCGTTCTGTCCCGGTATTCTTCCTTTGAAATTTCCCGGTATTTTGGCTCCTCTTCCTCTTTCTGGCAGGAGGCGAGGCCGGGGAGCGCGAGCGTGAGGGCGAGCAACAGCGCCGGGAGGCGCTTGGATATTTTTTTGCGTTTGAAAATCTTCGGAAGCGCGGAAAGCTTTTCAAAGGCCGCGCTTTTATCGTTCTTTTCGCGCAGGGCGCGGATGGGATGACGCAAGGGATTCACCTCTTTTTCTTCGTTTGGGCTCCCGAAGGGGAGCGGAAAATTCTTTTCGGTTCAAAAAGGGAGCGGCGCGGCGCCGGGGAAGGAAAAACGCGCGGCGGGCGGAGTGGCGGCGCGGAACGGAAAGTGCAGAAGCGCCGGGGCAGAAAGGCTTTGTTTTTTAAAATCGGGAGCTGCGCACGCCGGGAAAGGGAAAACGCAAGGGCCGGGGATGAAACGCGCGAACCGGGGATGAAACACGCGGGCCGGATTTGCACAAAACCGGACTTTTTCCGCGCTATTTCCGGGGGTCGCTCATGAGGACTCTGCAATCTGTCGGGAAAAACTGCTGTGTCGAATCGAGCCCGATGAGGGGATCGGTGTAGGGCTTGAAGGGCTCCCCCGCCGTCTTCTCGCAGGCGACCTGATAGATGTCGATCCCCTTCACGACCGAGAGGATGTTTCCGATCAGCCCGATCGCCTGTCCGTAATAGGTTCGGTTTTCCCCGAGTCGGAGGAGCTTCACCTTCACCGAAAGCACCGCTCCGTTCTTTATCGTCACCGCCCCCGCGCTGTGCGCGACCAGCGGGCCGATGAAGACGTCGGTGTTCTTGCCGTCGGGCGATTCGACGCTGAAGGTCGCGTCGGCGACGCTCAGGCCTTCGACTCTCGCGCCGTCCCCGAGGGCTCCGAAAAAGCCGTAGCAGGAGACCGCCGAACCCTTCTTTCCGGCGTCGGCGCCGCTTACGTTGAAGGCCGACACGATATGGCCTTCCCCGTGAAAATGCCCCCGGAAGGGCATCGTCAGTCCGATCGGGCGCCAGTTCTTCCCGTTCAGGTCGACGTCGGCTTTCAGGCGGATTTCGGCCTCCTCCGGCTTCCGGAAGGTCGTCCTCCGGTCGGTGCTGTAGCCTGTCTCATCGGCAATCTGCCCGTCCCCGTCGCGGTCGGTGACGATGGCGTAATTTTCGTCGTAGTAGAGCGGGGCGCCGTTTCCGGTGGCCTCAAGCAGCAGGGTGAAGCCCCAGAGATCGTAGGCGTCCCAGAGCTCGTAGGCCTCCCCGTTTTCCCGGGTCAGGTACCATCCGAGGCTCCCGGTCACGCCGTCCCACGGCTTGCTCCGGTCAATCGCCGGTTTCGTCGGATCGACTGGCCCGACGGGGCCTTTTCCGGGGGAATCGCTTTCGGCTTTCTCCTCGGGATAGGCCGGGCGCTCCTCCGGGGAGGGGAGGGAAACCGGGTTCGTCCAGACCTCGCGGGGAGGCGACTCGGCCTCCTTTTTTGCGCATCCGGCGAGGCAGGGCAGCAGGATGGCGAGGAGGAGGGTCAGCGCGGGGATTTTCTTTTTCATTTGAATTTTTTTCATGGGGACGTCCTTTCCGGGGAAAGATTGGTTTTCGCTCTCTTTTTCGCTCGGCTTTGGGTTTGCCTCGCGTTTGTGCGGTTTTATTGTATCATGCGGGCGGGAAAATGTAAATGGAGGCATTGGTTTTTTTGCATTTTTTCGTACTGTTTTCGTGGCCACTGCCCCGGTCTGTTGCTCCTGCGGCGCTTTTGCCGGTGGAAAATAGTTTTGTTTTGGAAAATAGTTTTGTTTTGGAAAATAGCTTTCGTGGGCGGCGGCCCACACCTGCGCGTTTGTGCGGCGCTTTTGCCGGTAAAAATTGTTTTGCGCCCGCGCGGCAGGACTTTTTGGGGGCTCTGCCCCGGTCTGTCACTGCTTCCGGCACGTTTGCCGGTGGAAAAATAGTTTTGCTTTGGGAAATTAGCTTTCGTGGGCTCTGCACAGGCCGTTTCATTGCCTAAAACCGATTTTTTCGCATTTCTTTTGACGAAAAAAGAAATGCTGAAAGAAATTCGTCCGGTCGGGAAGGACAGGGGAAGAGTCCCCCGTCCTCCCCGCCGGAGCCACCCCACCTTGCCCCCTCTGCGGCTCGAAGGCATCACCTTTTCTTGGCCTGCCCCTCCATATGCCGGGCCGGGCAGAGGCGGCGGGCTGTTTTTATAACAGCAGGCCCGACTGATTCGGGGCTGGGCCCGTATGAGGTGGATTTTGCGGACAGAGGCACTGTCTTCTATACCTCGCGTATCCCGGCCTTCGATGTCGGCGCGTTAGCCGACTAACTCAGGCCGGGATACTTTGGTCCGTTTCAGCGGCCCGAGATGTTGCGAGCGGCCGTAGCTTGTATTTTGTCGGCAGACTCTGCGCGGCGGGGAGTGTTGCGGTGGCGCTAAAAGAAAAGCCCCGGAAGTCCGGGGCAAATCTAACTTTTTTGCACAAGGTAAGTGACACGCGGCGCTGTAGAGGGAGCGGGGCGGGGAAGTGGGAAACGATTAGAGCTAAATCTTTCGATTAACACTACCGCTTTTTCGTAGAAGTTTTCGATTACCGGCACCGATAAACAAAGTGTTATGTGGGAAAAATTCCGTACCGGCTCATGAAAAACCCCCTCAACGGGATTTCCAAGGGCTACGGCCCTTGGACGGGGTCCGGGGCGGAGCCCCGAGCCAGAGTCAAACTAACTTATTCTACTCCAAAGACGAATTTGGTGGTAGAGTCGTAGGTTTTATAGGCGGGGAGGAAGCAGGAGGGCATATCGGGGCGGTTAGGGGTATCGGGCGCGAACTGTGTTTCGAGGCAGAAGGCGTGGAGCTTCCGCTGAGGGACGCCGCCCTTGAAATTCGTGGAGCCGTTCATCCCGACAGCTGTGTAAAGCTGAACGGCGGGAAGGTCGGTGAAGAGGGTCATCGTGCGCCCCGATTTCGGATCGTAGGCTTGTCCGACGCGGCGGAGCTTTCCGGATTCCCCGTTCAGTACAAAGCTGTGATCGAAGGGAACCGAAATCGGCTTGCGGACGCGGAAGTCGAAGGGCGTGCCGTCAACGGGAACGGGAGGGCCGAAGGGGAGCATGAGGTCGTTCACGGCGTCGTACTTGTCGGAATCGAGGAAGAGCTCCTGCTCCATGACGGAGCCTCCGTCGTAGCCGTTCAGATTGTAGTAGGTGTGGCTCGTGAGATTGAGAATTGTGTCGAGGTCGGAAATCGCCTCATAGTGGATCGTCACGGCGTTTTCGTCGTCGAAGGTGTAGGTCACGCGGACGTGGAGATTCCCGGGGTATCCGTCCTCTCCGTCGGGTGAAAAGGTGGAAAGGACGAGCTTATCGGAGCCTTCGCCGGGGATCGCCTCGGCGTTGTAGACCCTTCGGCTGAGTCCGGTGTTCCCTCCGTGGAGGTGGCATTTTCCGCCCTCGTTGTTTTCGATTTTGTAGAATTTTCCGTTCAGAGTGAAGCCTCCGCCGGAAATCCGGTTTCCGTAGCGCCCGACGATGGCTCCGCTGTAGCTTCCTCGATCGGAATAGTAGTCCTCAACGGTGTCGAATCCGCAGACGACGTCGGAAAGCTTCCCCTCGCGATCGGGAACGAGGAGCTTGTTCATGATTCCTCCGTAGGTGAGAACCGTGAGGGAGGCGCCTCCCTTATTGGTGAGGGTGTAGGCTTCGACCTCTTTCCCCTGAAATTCCCCGAAGCGCTTTTTTTCAATGCTCATAAGAATTACCCGGCCTATATGGCCGCCCTTTCCGAATATTTCATCTCATTATATACCATTTTTGCGCGGTTGTCAAGAGGGGGGCGGGGGCTCTGCCCCCCCGGCCCCCGGACTTTTTGGGGCCACTGCCCCGGCCTGTCACAGCTTCCGGCGTTTTTGCCGGTGGAAAATTAGTTTTGCTTTGGGAAATTAGTTTTCGTGGCAACTGCCCCGGCCGGTTCCCCTCTAAAATCGATTTTTTTCGCATTTCTTTTGACGAAAAAAGAAATGCTGAAAGAAATTCGTCCGGTCGGGGAAAGAGGGGATACCTCCCCCTTCCCCCGCCGGAACCACCCCCTACCCCCTTTGGCGGCTCGAAGGCATGACCTTTTCTTGGCCCTCCCCTCAATGCCGTCGCGCGCGGAGGCAGTGGGATGTGTCAGAAGCAGTAGCTCCGGCTTGGTTCGGGCCGGGCCTGTTATACCCGTATCAGCGGCCCGTGGCATTCCTTGCGATGACTCGCGTATCCC
>CANQQT010000028.1 GCA_947626065.1 uncultured Clostridia bacterium
GTCACTTAATTATACCACAACATAGGGAGATCTTCTCTACTTTTTTGGGTCATATCATTTTATCACATACATTTTTTCAAATTCTGAAATTTTCCGCAAGCGAAAATTGTACCGCAAAAACGTCCTTGTTCTTTTTCCAGCCTTGTATTCCCTTCCGCGAAACACCGCCCGGCCTTTCTTTCCCCTTCCATATAGGACGGCGCGGAAAGCGTTTGCTCTCCGCGCCGTCTCGGGCTTTTCAGGAAAAATTATCCGAGCGCTCCGGCCTTATTCCTCCTCGATCTTCGCCTTCCGGGCAAAAATCGGGTAAATCAGCGCCGGGTCAAACTTCGGCTTACGGTCGTAGGTATAGAGGCCGTTCTGCTCCTGCTCGACGTCGGTCAGCTGCGTGTAGCAGAGGCCGAACATCCGCGGGTTATCCATCAGCACGTCGGTCAGGCCCTTCAGACGGGTGAGGAACTCCTCCTCCGTCTTGGGCGCCTCGCCGTAGCCCCAGCCGCCCTTATCGCTCCAGCGAATCCCTCCGTACTCGCTGACGAAAATCGGCTGCTTGTAGTCGTAATGCTGATAGCGGGGATAGGGCTCGCGGTAGGTGCCGTCGATCCACAGATGGTCGTAATGGGTGGCAAAAACCTCCGGCTTCTGCTCGTAATCGTGCAGGTCGTAGATGTCCTGAACGACGTGGTAGCCGCCGCTGGTATCGATGACGGGACGGGTGGGATCGATCGCCTTCGTCGCGCGATAGAGCAGCTCATGCACGCCGTCAAACTGCTTTCTGCCCCTGAAATTCCAAGTCTCGTTCAGCGGGCACCAGCCGACGATGGCGGGATGGTTGAAGTCGCGCTCCACCTCCTCAATCCACTCGGGAAGGATGCCGTAAATGCTGTCCTCAAAGGAGACGTCGAGCCCCCAGTTGGGGAACTCGCCCCAGACAAGGTAGCCCTTGCGGTCGGCGTGATAGAGGAAGCGCTCCTCGAAGATCTTCTCATGCAGTCTCGCGCCGTTGAAGCCCATCGCCATCGAACGGTCGATGTCGGCGATCAGCTCCTCGTCGGAGGGCGCGGTATAAATCCCGTCGGGATAGAAGCCCTGATCGAGAATCAGGCGCTGGAAGACCGACTTCCCGTTGAGAAGGAACTTATAGTCGCGGTAGTCGATGGTACGGAGGCCGAAATAGCTCTTGACGGTGTCGCTTCCGTAGGTAAGAACAAGGTCGTAAAGGCCGCCCTTGCCGACCTCCCACAGGTGCTTTTCGGTGAGGGACAGCGTCAGAACCGCCTGCCCGCCCTCCGAGCGAACCGAGGCCTTGCCGCAGGGGGTACCCTCGAAGGAGGCGCTGACCGAAAGCGTTCCCTTGCCGACCAGCTCCGCCTGCACGGTGAGGGTCGCGGCGTCAGCGTCGGTGAGATATTTGACCTTTTTGATATAGGTTTCGGGGTGGAATTCCAGCCAAACCGTCTGCCAGATACCGGTGGTTCTCGTATAGTCACAGCCGCGGGAATAGTAGACCGCGCACTGCTTGCCGGAGGGAATCAGGCGGCTGCGCTCGTCGTCCTCCGCATGGACGCAGAGGGTATTTTCTCCGGCGTGAACCTTTTCGGTGACGTCGACGGCAAAGGAGACATAGCCGCCCTTATGCTTGCCGCAGAGTACGCCGTTTACGTATACGGAGGCCTGATAGTCGACCGCGCCGAAGTGAAGAATCACACGGCCGCTCACCTGCTCCTCCGTCAGGGTGACGGTTCTCTTGTACCAGACGGAGCTCATGAAATCCACGTCCTGAATCCCCGAGAGCTTGCTCTGCGGGCAGAAGGGGACGTTGATCACGCCGCTCAGCGAAACAGCATCCTCATAGAGCTTTCTCGCCTCGCCGCTGTTGCCGCGGTCGATCTCAAACTGCCACTCTCCGTTCAGGTTGAGCCAGTTGTCTCTCTGAAACTGAGGCTTCGGATGTTCGGTTCTGTAAATCATTTTCTTTCCTTTCTTTCCCCGGGGAAACGCGAGCGCCCCCGGACTTTTGGTGGTTGACGCTTTTATTATAAAGCATTCCCGGCAATTTTTCAATGATAATATTTCCGAAATCATTGACATATCCTCTTGCATAATGTATACTGTAATAGGAAAAATCCCGGAGGGGAAAAAAGCTCCCCGCCCCGGAAAGGAGTCCCTTATGCCGTATATTTCCTCACTCCGCCACGCATGGCCGGAAAAAGCCGGCTTCACCATCGTCCGCAAGAACGGCCATCCGCTCTATACCTTTCTGCACTTTTACGGCAGCGTGGAGCTTCTTGTAAACGGCGTCCTCACCGTCACACGGCCCCACACCTGCATTCTCTTCTCCCCTGGCGTCCCGCAATATTTCAAGAGCCCCCAGCCGCTCCTGCACGACTGGATTCACATCGGCGGGGAGCTCGCCCCGCTCCTTGAGGCCGCCGCTCTCCCGACCGACACCCTTCTGCAGCCGGTTCGTTTCGACTTCATCACGGGGCTGACAAGGGAAATGGAGAGCGAATTTTTCACGCAGAAAAGCGGGCGGGAGCGCCTCCTCGCCCTGAAAATCGAGGAGCTGATCATCAAGCTCGCCCGCGCCTGCACGGGAGAATATTCCACCGCCGTCGATTCCACCACCGAGGAGCGCTTCCGGAAGCTGCGCGGAGAGCTTCTTTCCCATCTGAATTTTCCGTGGACGGCCAAGGAGATGGCCTCCCGCGTCGGCCTGAGCGAATCGCGCTTTTACAGCGTCTACCGCGGCGTTTACGGCACTACCCCGACCGACGACCTCATCCGTGCCAGAATCGACGCGGCGAAAAACGCCCTCGCCTTCGGAAACGAGCCGATTTCCCTCATCGCGGAATCCCTCGGCTACAACAATCTTTCCCACTTCATGCGTCAGTTCAAGAAGCACACCGGCTTTTCCCCTGCGCAGTACCGGAAGAAGAGCGGGAAATAACGGCCCCACGCCGTCTTCCTTTGTGAGGCCATGCAAAAAGCACGGAAACCCTTTGTTCCGTGCTTTTTCTGATGTTATTTTCCGGCCGGAGGCGACCTGAGGCCGCCGGTTGGGAGCTTTTGGCGGGCCTTTGCGGCAGGTCGACCGGGGCGTTTTCCCCGAGACAAATCCCGCAGGCGACCGCCGAGGCAAGCCGTTTGCGAAAAGCCCTGCGGAGGGCCCCTCCGCTCAGAACATTTCTATATACTGTTCCCTCTCCGCGCCGACCGACACATACCGGACGGGACAGCCCGCGCTTTTTTCAAGGAATCTCACGTATTCCTGCGCCTTCACGGGGAGCTCCTCAAAGCGGCGGCAGGCCGAGATATCGCACTTCCAGCCCTCGAAATATTCGTATACAGGCGTAGCCTCGGTAAGCTCAATGCCTGTCGGGAAGCGGTCGGTTCTTACGCCATTCACCTCATAGGCCACGCAGACCGGGATTCTGTCGAGGTAGGAAAGCACGTCGAGCTTCGTCACGGCGAGGCAGGTCGCGCCCTGCACCATCGTGCCGTACCGGGAAGCGACAACGTCGAAGCCTCCGACCCGACGCGGACGGCCCGTCGCCGCGCCGTATTCCCCGCCGGCCTCCCGCAGAGCCTCCCCTTCCTCTCCGAAGAGCTCGCAGGTGAAGGGGCCTTCCCCTACGCAGGAGGAATAGGCCTTCATAATTCCGACGACCTCGTCGACCCGGTGCTGAGGAATCCCGGCGCCGATCGGAGCGTAGGCCGCGATGGTGGAGGAGGAGGAGGTATAGGGATAGATGCCAAAATCGATATCCCGCAGAGCGCCGAGCTGGGCCTCAAACAGGATATCCTTCCCCGCCTTCACGGCGTCGTCAAGATACTCCGTCGTATTGGTGATATAGGGGACGAAGGGCATGGCGAACTTTTCCAGCCATTCCAGCATTTCCTCCGGCGAAATGGCCTCGTGGCCGTAGCCCTTGTGAACGGTGAGATTCTTCCACTCCATAAGATCGGCGAGCTTTTCCGGCAGAACCTCCGGATGAAGCAAATCCCCCATCCGCACCGTCTTTTTCATATATTTATCGGCGTAAACCGGCGCGATGCCCCGCCGCGTCGAGCCGAACTTCTTGCCGGCCAACCGATCCTCCTCCAGACAGTCGAGGAGCTTGTGGTAGGGCATACAAATCGTCGCCCGGTCGCTGATTTTCAGATTTTCCGGCGTAATCGAAATCCCGGCGTCGCGCAGGCGCTGAGTCTCCCCCGAAAGGTGTTCGACGTCGATGACCATGCCGGGGCCCATCACGTTGACGGTGCCGTCCCGCAGAATGCCCGACGGGAGAAGATTCAGGATGAACTTCCCTCTTTCGTTCACCACCGTATGACCGGCGTTATTCCCGCCCTGATAGCGGGATACGATGTCGTATTGACGGGAAAGCAGGTCGACCATGCGGCCCTTGCCCTCGTCTCCCCAGTTGATTCCGACGATTGCTGTAATCATGAACCGATACTCTCTTTCTTTTCAGTCGTTTGTTTCTGAATACTTTTCCGGCAGGCCGACGCTTTCCGCCGCTTTTACAGGCGGCACGCCGACGGGCCGGCTTTCGCTTTATGCGCAAATTTCTTTATACGCGGATATTGACGTCGACGCCGAGCTGCTCGCCGTTTTTCTTGAGCACCGGGCGAAGGACGTTCTGCAAAAATTCCTCCGTCTGCTCCGGAGCCATGCCGATAAAGTTCTCCACGTGAAGAATCTTTCCGAGCTCCTCCTCCGTCAGGCCGAAGCGCTCGTCGGCGAGAATCTTTTCCAGAAGGTCGTTGTCGCTGCCGTGAAGCTTGACCTGCTTCGTGACCTCCACCGAAAGCTCCCGGATCGCCTCGTGGAGCTGCTGGCGATCGCCGCCCTTCTTCACGCAGTACATCAGGATGTTTTCCGTCGCCATGAAGGGAAGCTCCTCCCGCAGATGCTTTTCCATCACCTTGGGATAGACGGTGCCGTTTGAAATGACGTTGATATAGAGGGACAAAATGCCGTCGGTGGCCAAAAAGGCCTCGGGAATGCTGATTCTGCGGTTGGCGGAATCGTCAAGCGTCCGCTCCAGCCACTGCGTCGCCGCGGTGACGGCGGGATTCAGCACGTCGGCGATGACGTATCTCGAGAGGGAAGCGATTCTCTCGCTTCTCATCGGATTCCGCTTATACGCCATGGCGGAGGAGCCGATCTGGCCGCTCTCAAAGGGCTCGTCGAACTCCTTCATATGGGAAAGAAGGCGAATATCCCCGGCGAATTTGCAGGCGCTCTGCGCAATGCCGGAGAGAACCGAGAGGACGAAGTAATCGACCTTCCGGGTGTAGGTCTGCCCCGACACGGCCATGACGCCGGAGAAGCCCATCCGGGCGGCGATTTTCTTTTCCAGCTCCTTCACCTTTTGGCGGTCGCCGTCGAAGAGCGCGAGGAAGCTGGCGCCGGTGCCGGTCGTGCCCTTGCAGCCAAGCAGCTTCAAGCCCGAAAGCACGTGGCCGAGATTTTCAAGGTCGAGCAGGAGATCCTGCGCCCAGAGCGTCGCCCGCTTCCCGACGGTGGTCGGCTGAGCGGCCTGAAAATGCGTGTAGGCGAGGGTGGGAATCCCCTTGTTCCTCTCGGCGAAGGAATCGAGCGCCGCGAGGGCGTTGACAAGAAGGCGGCGAATGCGGAGAAGCGCGTCGCGCATCTGAATAATATCGGTGTTATCCCCCACGTAGCAGGAGGTGGCGCCGAGATGGATGATCGGCTTGGCCTTGGGGCAAACGTCCCCGAAGGCGTGCACGTGCGCCATGACGTCGTGACGGAACTGCGATTCGTACCGGGAAGCCGCCTCGTAGTCGATGTCGGTGATATGCGCCTTCATCTCGTCGATCTGCTCCTCCGTGATCGGAAGGCCGAGCTCCTTTTCGCTTTCCGCAAGCGCTATCCAGAGTCTTCTCCAGGTGGAAAATTTGTTGTCCGCCGAGAAGATGCGTTTCATTTCCTCGCTTGCATAGCGCACGCAGAGGGGATTTTCATAAAATTCGTTCATGGCGACCTCCAACCGTCGCTTTTTTGTTTTTTACATTTTATTATATAACATTCTTTTTCCTTTTGCAAGAACTTTTTAAAAAAAGGCGGCAAGTTCGGAAATTTACCCGGATTTCCGGAGGGATTTCCGGCGTTTGTCGGCACTATTGCCCTTTTCCCGGCGATTCTTTTTCCCCGGTGTTTCCGTCTCTTCAAAGGAGCTTCAAAGGAAAAGGAAGCGAAAGCGGGAAACGCCCCCGGCGACCCCGCTGACTCAAAAAAAGAGGCCCCGGCGGGGCCCAAAAAAGAAAACAACGGAAAAACGCGTCTGCGCACGCGGCCCGGCGAAAGCAAACCGGGCGCGGGCCGGGACAGGTCACCCCCCCTTAAAACAGGCCGCACGGTCGGCGGAAACAATCAGGAAAAATCGAAGCCGGTCGGCGTTTTCCCGCAGGCAAGGATGGTGACGTAGGCCAGCACCTCGAGGGAATCGGTATAATATCTTGACAGCCGCCCGCTCTTTTTCAGAAGCGACAGCTCCGTGCAGCCGAGAATCAGCGTATCGCAGCTCTGCTCCCGCAGCTCGTAGGCGACGCGACCGAATTTCTCCATATCCGGCTCTTTTCCCTGCTTGATTTCGTCGTAAATGATGCCGTTTATCAGCCGCTGGGATTCCCGGCTCGGCGTAAGGAGGGAAAGCCCCTTCTTCTCGCAGACCCCCGCGTAGGCCCCGGAGGAAACCGTCCCCTCGGTGGCCAGAAGGCCGACGCGCGTCATCCCCCGCGCGGCGCAGAAGTTCACCGTCTCCTCGATGATGTTGACGACCGGGACGCTGACGGCGGCGCTCAGGCCGTCGTAGAAATAATGGGCGGTGTTGCAGGGCATCACGAGGCCGTCCGCCCCCGCCGCCACCAGCCGTTTCGCCTCCTCGATCATCACAGGGAGCGGATTTTCCCCGCTTTTCCCGAGGATGTAGGCGGTGCGATCCGGCGTCTGCGCATGGCTCGAAAGAAGCAGGTTGATGTGATCCTGATCGCACGCCGCCTTGGTGTGCGCCGTCAGCATTTCGTAAAAGTATACCGAGGCCATCGGCCCGAGCCCTCCCAAAATCCCGAGGAGCTGAAAGCGCTTCCCTTCCGCCATAAGTCGTTTCCTTCCTTTTTCTGTTTCTCTTTTTTCCGGGGAAAAAACACTTTTTTCGGTCTCCGTCTCCCGGGCAGGGCCGTTTTTCGATTCTCCGCTTTTACGGGTAAATACGGTTCCCTGCGTTCTGTTTTTTCGGCAGATTCTTTTTCCGAATCTCCGCTTTTCCGGGGCAGAGAAGCTTTTTCCTTTTTGTCCCGGTTATAATCGCGCCTTTTTATGAAATACTAACGTCACAAAAAAATCCACTTGAAAGGCACTCTATGTTTCCGATTCTGACACGGACGTTTCTTGTTTATCTCGTCCTGATTCTTGCCATCCGGCTGACCGGGAAGCGGCAGGTCGGGGAGATGCAGCTCTCGGAGCTGATCACCGCCTTCCTGATTTCGGAGGTCGCCGCGACGCCCCTCTCCGATCCCGACGTTCCGCTTCTCTACGCGATTGTGCCGATTCTGCTTCTCATCACGGTGGAAATCATCGTGTCCTTCGTCACCACAAAATCGTCCCTTTTCAAAAGGCTCTTCGATCCGCCGCCGACCGTCCTCATCGAGGGCGGGAAGCTGAACGTCCCGGCGCTCGCCAAACAGCGCCTCAGCGTCGACGAGCTGTTAAGCTCCCTTCGCCTGAAGGACGTCGCCGATATTTCCACCCTCTCCTATTGCTTCCTTGAGCACAACGGGCAGATTTCCGCCTTCAAGGGAGCCGACGGACTCACCCTCCCCGTCGTGGTCGACGGAAAGGAGAATACGCGGTTTTTAAAGCTCCTCGGGAAGGATACGGCGTGGCTCAAAAAGCGGCTCCGCACCGACAAAAAGAAGATGGAAAACATCTTTCTCATGACGACCGACGGGCAGGCGGCCTTCTACGTGGAAAAGGAGGAAACCCGCGCGGCATAGCGCCGAACAGAGGCGCATGGGAATAAGTCTCGGAGAACCGCGCATTTCGGGAACGCATACCTCCGCCTGACGCGTTCGCGCAAAAATCGACGAACGAAGTCCTGTGGGCAAAAGTCCGCGAACGAAGTCCTGAACCCCTGAACGGGGACTCCCACGCGAAAAGTTACGTGCGAAAACCCGCGTAGGAACCCCTGAACGTGGACTCTGCGCGAAAAGTTACGTGCAAAAACCCGCGCAGGAATCCCTGAACGGGGACTCCCACGCGAAAAGTTACGTGCGAAAACCCGCGCAGGCCCCCACGCCCCGACGCAAAAGCTCCCGGCCAAAACCGGCCAAAAAGTTTTCCCGTCAGAAAGGATTCTACCATGAAAACCTTCCTCGCGTCCCTGATTCTTCTCTGCTCATTGCTTCTCTGCTCGGTGCTGAACTGCCTCTTTATCGACCGGGTGACCTCCCGCCTGCTTGAGGCGGAACGGCTGTTCCCCGACAAAGCGGAGGAGGGGGAACGCCCCCTGTCCCTTGTACTCGCCGAGGCGGAGGAAGAATGGGAAAGAGCGCTTCCCCGCCTTCTCAGCACGGTAAAGGCCAGCTATATAAGCGCCGTGACGGTCGCGCTTCACAATACCGTCGAATATTACGAGCACGGCTCCCCCGCCGACTACGCCGTCTCCCGAACCGCTCTCACCGACGCGCTGAAGGCTCTTCGCGCCGCCGATTCCCTCTCGCTGAAAAGCATTGTATAAGGCCCGGGCGGTATTTTTGCAAATTCGTTTGCCATCGGCCTCCGCCCGTCAATCTTCCGGCGCTTGCCTTTTTTGATACACCCGTTCGCCGGGGCGGGCTTCCGCCCGTTGATCTTCCGGTGCTTGCTTTTTTTGATACACCCGTTCGCCGGGACGGCCTCCGCCCCTCAGCGAAATTCCGTCTCGCAGTCGGAAAGGAGAAGGCGCTTCCTCATGACCGTGTAATCGCTCAGCGAAAGAGCGGAGGCCAGCGCCTCGGGATTCAGAAACCGCGTGCTGTCCGCGCAGAGGCGGCAGGTCAGCCGGTTCCCCGTCTTCTCCCAAAAGCCGATAAGCGGCTTGATATCGACCTCTTTTTCCCCGCTTTTCGTCCTCTTCGTCACCACAAGCCGATCCCTTTCAAGGGGCTCCGTCGAAAAGGGAGAGGCGCTTTCAAGCGCATACTCCGCGTAGGCGATATCTGTAAACTTCGTCGTCGGCTCGTAGACCTCAAGCACCCGCATCTCAGGAGGGAGCGCTTCGTTCATCCGGTTTCGGATCTCCTCGAAGGAAAGGGGCTCGTCGATTTTGAAATCCAAAAGCTCGCAGACGCTCTCGGCGCCGATCGATAGCGGGAGGGCGAAGGCCATCTTCGGATGGGGATTGAAGCCCTCTGTGTAGCGGATTGGGATTTTCGCCCGGACAAGAACGGTTTTCATCGTCCGGTTGAGATCCAGATGGGAAATGAACTGAAGACTTCCCACCTTGGTAAATTTTACTCGGACAGGTGCGGGCAGCATGACCTCTCACCTCCCAATCGGTTTGCGCCGCAGCCGGAGCACTGCTCGCGGCAGTTCGGCGTGGTTTTTGACTGATAGGCTCTCTCCCGCTCACGCAGGAAAAAGTCCTTCCTTACGCCGCAGTCAATCACGTCCCACGGGAGCACCTCGTCGGTGCCGATGGCGCGATTGGCGTAGAAGGCGGGATCCACTCCTGCGGCGGAAAAGGCCTCCAGCCACGCCTCGTAGGAGAAATGCTCATCCCAGCCGTCGAATTTCAGCCCCATCCGGTGGGCCTCAAGAAGCGCCCGGCAGAGCTTCCGGCTTCCCCTTGCGAAAACCGCCTCGATGCGGCTCACCTTCGCCTCGTGCCAGTTGTAGCGGATATGCTTTTTCCCCTTCACGCATTCGAGAAGCTGTTCCTGCTTGGAAACAAGCGTTTCAAGGGAATCCTGCGCCTCCCACTGAAAGGGCGTGAAGGGCTTCGGCACGAAGCAGGCGACGCTTATCGTGACGGTAGGCGCCCTTCCCTTCGGCCGCCCGGGAATCCGGTAGAACTCCTCCGCCACCTCCCCGGCAAGCTCGGCGATTCCGGCGATATCCTCCGGCGTCTCGGTCGGAAGACCGTTCATGAAATAGAGCTTGACCGCCGTCTTTCCGGCCTCGAAGGCCGTTCGGCAGGCCCTAATCAGGTCGGCCTCGACGACGTTTTTGTTGATGGCGTCGCGGAGACGCTGTGTCCCCGCCTCCGGGGCAAAGGTAATGCCCCCGGTGCGCACCGTGGAGACCTTCTCCATCAGCTCTTTGGTGAAGCTGTCGATTCTCAGCGACGGCAGACTGAGGCTGACCTTGTTCTGCTCCGTCCAAGTCAAAAGAAGGTCTGTCAACCTAGTAAGCTCGGAGTAGTCGCTGATACTCAGGGAGGAAAGGGAAATTTCGTCGTACCCGCTGTTCTCGTAGAGGCACTTGGCCGTGCGGTTGAGAAGCTCCGGAGACTTTTCCCGCACCGGGCGGTAGGTCATTCCGGCCTGACAGAAGCGACAGCCGCGGATACACCCGCGATAGACCTCAAGGACGATGCGGTCGTGGACGGTCTCGATGTAGGGCATCACCAGCTTGTCGGGATAATAGGAGGTGTCGAGGTCGGAAATGATCCGCTTGACGACCCTTTTCGGGATATCCTCATAGAGCGGCGTGTAGGCCTGCACCCTCCCGTCGGGGAAATAGGTCACCTCATAAAAGGAGGGAACGTAGAAGCCGGGAATTTTGGC
The DNA here is from genome assembly GCA_947626065.1 of uncultured Clostridia bacterium. Taxonomy (GTDB): domain Bacteria; phylum Bacillota; class Clostridia; order Oscillospirales; family CAG-272; genus Colimorpha_A. The sequence continues at coordinate 10,798 of CANQQT010000028.1, forward strand.
CAGCCGGTGCAGAAATTCCTTTTTGGTATAGTCCCCCGCCTTCTTCATGTCTATGTAGAGCCTTGTCATCTCCACTAGCGCTTCCTCCCCCTCTCCGATGCTGAAAACGTCGAAGAAGTCGGCAAGCGGCTCGGCGTTGTAGGCACAGGGGCCTCCTCCGACCACAATCGGGAAGGATTCGTCCCGCTCCTCCGCGAGGAGGGGAATCCCGGCGAGGTCGAGCATATTGAGCACGTTGGTATAGCAAAGCTCGTATTGGAGGGTAAAGCCGACGATATCGAAGTCGCGGATCGGATCGCCGCTCTCATGCGCATAGAGCGGAATGCCGTTCTTCCGCATCTGCTCCTCCATATCGTCCCACGGGGCATAGACTCTTTCGCACCAGATATCCTCCTCTCGGTTGAGAACTCCGTAGAGAATCCTTACCCCGAGATTGGACATCCCGATTTCGTAGGTGTCGGGGAAGCAGAAGGCGAAACGCGCAGAGACCGCGGCCTTATCCTTCAAAATCTGGCCGTATTCCCCGCCTGTATACCGGCCCGGCTTCGACACCTGCTTTAAAATTGTTCTCATTTTTGCGTCCATATGATTGGGCGGCCTTCCGCCTCCCCCAAAGAACGGGGCGGAAGGCCCTTTCCTTAATAGAATCCGATAAAATCCGGCAAATCCCGGGAGATGACTCCCGTCGCGGCAGAATCAAAGCATGAACTTTGAAACCAGCCAGACGGGGAGAAGCCAGAAGAGCTGGAAGAGCGCGGCGTAGAAGGAGCTGACGCCGGCGAGGGAGCCGAGGAGCGCCACGGCGATCGGGATGATGAGGCCGATGGCCATCGTGATGATGCTCACGACAATGTTGGTATTGATGACGTGCTTGAGCTTATCGCAGAGGGTAAAGGTGGAGAGGAGGGCCTTGGCGGACTTTCTTGAAACGATGCCGCTGTCGGTCCGGTCGGAGCCCCGCTTGCTGTCGGCCACATCTGTGTATTTCAGAACCCGGACGGGGTATTTGCTCAGCTTGATTCTCGTGCTGAGCATGGCGTCGTTGATGTTCGGGTCCACCGTCTTGATTCCCACGCAGATGCCGGAGCGGTAAAGCCGCTTTAGAGTCACCTCAAAACCGGGATCGATGCGGTACCGCACATAGAGCTTCGCCACGACCTCGTCGTCACAGACAAGATACATCATGCTGATTTCCCCGCCGGCCTCAAGCTCCTCATCCTCCGGGTCGGAGAGAGGAACGAAGTCGTGCTTGCGGAGGTAGTCGGCCTTTCCCGCATAGAGGTGGCGCCCGTCGACCACAGCCTCGACTCCCTCGTTGTCCACCGAGAGAATTTCGGCGTTTTCCGAATGCCCCAGATCCGCCGTCGCCACGTTCAGGACGTCGGAGAGCGGGCCGCCGAGGATCGAATAGATGCTCGCCACGTTGTAAATCACGGTGTCCAGCCGTCCGGAGCCGAAGACCTTCACGCTCCTCAGCTTGACGCCGCTGGTCGGGAAGACCTCCCGGTCGTCGAAGGAAATCGAGGCCGCCGTCGTGTACTCGTCCATCGCCGCCTCCCCCACGAAGGCGCTCTTATCGGCATAGGCCTGTTTGGCCGCCCGGTAAGAGGGGAAGCCGAAGGCGACGAAGACCGACGCCGGAAGGGCAAAGGTGAAGGCCGTATAGGAGAGCATCACGGCGTTCTGCCATCCCTTGAGGAGGAAGAACCCGGCGATCAGACCGACCGCCGCCGCCACCGCCGAGGCGGGAATCAGGGCGCCGAGAATCAGCTTGATGCTCGGATAGGCCCGCGTCCGGCGGAAATAGCCGTCGACAAAGGCGGTTTTGTTGATCTTGAAGATCGAGGGCTGCTTCGGAAGGAACTCGTCGAAGGCCTGCGTTTCAAGCTCGGCGTCGTCAAGCTCCAGCTTTTCAAGGGCAAATTTGGTGCGCTTGGAGGAGACCACCCGGAAGGTCATGATTTCCCGCCGCAGATCCAACCGCTCGCAAACCGAGGCAAGGAGGAGGGAAAGCGACGCCGGGAAGAAGAAGGTGAGCGGGCGGTGTCCCGGGCCGAAGAAGCAGGCCAGCACCGCATAGAGAACCGTCACAAGGAAAATCACCGGCAAGAAGCTCTCGGGCGTCGGCTTCCGGTCAAAAAGCCCCCGCACCCCGCGAATCAGGCTCTTTATATGGATGGCAAAGCCGATAAAGAGGAGCTGGAGCCCCACCATGACGTTGACGACCGGGTAATATTCGGGATTCAGCCAATCCCCCAGCCGTCCGCCGAGGGCGGTGAGATTTTCGTAGAAAAAGAGAATCGCGACGACGGCGATCATACCGAAGAGGCGGAGGGAGCTCTTCCCGTACTGCGTCTTGTAGGCGTCGAAGATATCCCGTGCCTCGGCGGGAGAAAGGAATTCCTTTTCGGAGGTGGCGTTCCGCCGCTTTTTGGCCTTTCCGCCCTCGTCGGGGATCAGATTTTCGGCGTCGGAGCGGAGACGGTCGGCCTCTTCCTTCCCCACCTCGCGTTCAAGCTCCTCTTCCATACCGAGGGCGATCAGCAGACGGGCGTCAACCTTCTCGGTTTTCCCCTCAGAGGTCTTCGTTTCTTCGCCGTCCTCCCCGGCCCCCTCCGCTCCGGCGGAAGAGTCCTTCTCTTCCGGGAGATGGAAAAGCGAGGTGCCGTGGGACTCGGAGGAATTCTTTTTCCCGGGACGGTGGAAAACCTTGGTGCCGAGGGGATCGGAGGCGTCCTTATCCTCCGGTGCGGCGGGCTTCTGGTTGGCCATGATGCGAAGCTCCTCTTCCCCGAGGAGCCGCGTTTCAAAGAGGGAGCGATCCTCCTCCGCGTCGTCCCGCATCACGGCGATAAGAGGCGTCCGCTTCTCCTGCTTGGGCGCGCTCTCCCCGCCGTCGGAAGCCGATTCTTCGGTCGGCTCTTCGGTCGACTCTTCGGTGGAATCCTCGGTCGGAACGCCGACGGTCGGAGCGCCGACTACGTCCTCCTCCGGCTTGGAAAAGCTGAAAGCGGGATCGATGTCCTCCTCGGGGAGCGCGGAGGTCTCGTCCTCCACAGGCGTTTCCCCGTCGGGGGAAGGCTCCGCCTCGGAGGAATGCACCTCTTCTGAAGAAGTCACCGTTTCCGAAAAAGTCCGCGTTTCAGAGGAAGCCTCCGTTTCGGGAGAATCCTCCCCGGAAAGGCCCGCGGCCTCGGCGGCGGGAATTTTCACAAAGGCCGGAATCGTTTGGGCCGCGGAAGCGCTTGAAGGCTCTTTCCCTACAGACTCCGCCGCCGGTTCTTCGGGGGCTTCCTCCCGGCCGGAAGGCAAAACGTCTGCCTGCGCAGTCGTTTCCTCCCATTTGTCCTCCTGCGCGGCGTCGTCAAGCGAAGCGCCCCGCGCCGCCAGAAGCTCTTGATAAAGACGGGTTTCGTCCTCCGTCATCGGACGGAGCGGCGCTTCCCGCGTGGCTTCCATGCCCTCGTTTCCTCCCGAGGTGTAGTCCTCCGGAAGGTCGCAGACCTTGCCGTCCCGGCTCAGATCCTCAAAAAGGTCGGAATCGGGGGCGGCGTAATGCCCCTCGGAGGAAAGCGAAAATTCCCCCGTCTCCTCGGGATTCCAGTCCCCGCCGTCAGTCTCTTCGTCGGTAGCTTCTTCGGCCTCGTAGGTTTCGGCGGTTTCATAGACCGCGTCGGTTTCGTAAGTCCCGTCGGTATCTGCGGCCTCCTCGCCGGAAGCTTCGTCGGCCCCGTCGGTGACTTCGGGCTCTTCGGTCTCCTCGGTCTCGTCGATGACCGCTTCGGAAGCCTTCCCCACCGGCTCCTCCCGTTCGGGCACGGCGAGCCTTTCCGAGGCTTCCCCATGGGCAGAAGCTGCCGGCTTTTCCGCGTCTCCGCCCCGCTCGGAGGCGACGGCCTCTTTCTCGGAAGGGGCTTTGCCGGAGTGGCTCCGGTCGGTCATCTCCCGGTATTCCTCCTCGGTGAGGTATTTTTTCATCAGCGCGTCGATGTCGAGCTCCGACGCGGCGGATTTTGGAACCGGGCTGACAAAGCCCCCCGCCGTCGTCGGCATTTCCTCGCGGATTTCTTCTTCGGTCGCGGGGGCTACCGTCTTTCCGGTTCGCCGGAATTTATAATGCTTCCCCTTCCCGGGGGATTCGGCGGAGGCGGCTCCGTCGGCGTCCTCCGACGCCCTGTCGCCGCTTCCTTCCCCCTCCACGGAGGCCATGCTCGCTTTCAGCTTGGCAAGAAGCTCGTCCGCCGATATGTCCCTGTCCTTTCTGTCCGCCATTTCTGTTTCCTCGTCTTTCCGTTATCCTTTTCGCTGCCTTGCCGCCTCGCAGAGGATGACCGCACCCGCCGCCGAGACGTTCAGAGAATTGATCTGTCCGTACATGGGAATCGAAACGGTAAAATCGCTCTTCTCGCGGAGAAGGCGCGACACGCCGAAGCCCTCGCTTCCGAGAATCAGCGCGGTCGGCCCCCGAAAATCCGCCTCGTAATAGGGGCCGGCGCCGGCCTCCGCCGCAAAAATCCAGAGTCCCTTTTCCTTCAAGCGGTCAACTTCCGCGGCAAGATTGGTGACCTTGGCGACCGGAACGTATTCCACCGCTCCCGCCGAGGCCTTCCCTACCGCGTCGGTGAGTCCGACGGCCCGCCGCTTGGGGATGATGACGCCGTGGGCGCCCGTGCATTCCGCCACCCGGAGAAGGGCGCCGAGGTTCTGCGGATCCTCGATGCCGTCGGCAAGGAGAATCAGCGGCTTTTCCCCCCGCTCCTCCGCCAACCGGAGCATATCGTCCACCGTCCCGTATTCCTTGAGGGCCGCCGAGGCGATGACTCCCTGATGAGGAAGCCCGCCCGCCATGGCGTCCAGCCGGGCAAGGTCGGTGTCGGCAATCGGAATGCCGCGCCGGATGGCCTCCGCCGCGATGACGGTGATGGAGCCGGTGCGCTCTCCCTTTTTGATGTAGAGCTTGTCGACGGCCCGTCCGCTCTTCAAAAGCTCGGTCACGGCGTTCCGCCCGATGACGTAGGAGGCGGAGGCAGGCCGGGCCTCCCCGGAGCTCCGGGGCCGGTCGTTTTTCTTACGGTAAGGCTCTTTCATAACGTTTTCTTCCTTCGTTTCCGCAAAATTGCGAAAGATCCGTTTTCGGCGGGCTTGCCCGCCGCTTCAAATTCCCTATAGTAGGGCCGACCGCTTCAAACGGTCGCCGTTCGGCTTTTTAAGTCCACGGCGGCCAGATTTCAGGCAGACCAGCCGCCGTCAGGTAAAAATCCCGTCTCTTTCAATAAGCTCCGCCGCGTCGCGGGCTCCCATACGGCAGGAAAACCTCCGGCAAGGCCGGAACAGGCCACACGGCCCGTCAGGTAGGAACCCCGACGGCTTTCAGCGCCCGTATTCTGCTTTTCAAGCACGTTTCGCGGCCCGATTTCGGGCAGACCAGCCGCCTTTAAGGCGCAAGAGGCCCCGCAAAATTCTGTTCCCTTCCATTATATCACAAAAAAAGGCGTTTGTACATAACTTTTTTCGGAATTCTTTCAAAAAAATACAGGAAAGCTCAAAAAAGCTTTCCTGTAGGAATCTCAGGCGTTCTTTCCATCCTTCAAAATCAGCTTCGGCTTGCCGCCGGCGACGGTATCGGAGGTGACTTTGACCTCCGCCACGTCCTGACGGGAGGGAATGCCGTACATGATATCGAGAAGAATGCCCTCGACGATGGCGCGAAGGCCTCTTGCGCCGGTGTGAAGCTCAATCGCCCGGTCGGCGATCTTCTCCATCGCCCCCTTGGTGAAGGTGAGGCGGACGCCGTCCATCTCAAACAGCTTCACATACTGCTTCAGAATCGCGTTTTTCGGCTTGCTGAGAATCTGCACCAGCGCGTCGCGGTCGAGCCCCTGCAGGCCGACGATGACGGGAAGCCGGCCGACGAGCTCCGGGATGAGGCCGTATTTTACAATGTCGTGCGGCGTGACGTCCCGGAAAAGGTCGCGGCTCTCCCGCTGTTTCCGGCTTAAAATCTCGGTCTCAAAGCCGAGGGAGCTCTTGCCCTTCCTCTGCTCGATGACCCCCTCCAGCCCGTCGAAGGCGCCGCCGCAGATGAAGAGGATGTTTTCGGTGTTGATCTGGATGAATTCCTGATTCGGATGCTTCCGCCCGCCCTGCGGCGGGACGTTGGAAACGGTACCCTCAAGGATTTTGAGGAGCGCCTGCTGGACACCCTCCCCCGACACGTCGCGGGTAATCGAGCGGTTTTCGCTCTTCCGTGAGATTTTGTCGATTTCGTCGATATAAATGATGCCCTTTTCGGCGAGCTCGATGTCGTAATCGGCGGCCTGAATCAGGCGGAGAAGGATGTTTTCGACGTCCTCTCCCACATATCCCGCCTCGGTGAGCGTCGTCGCGTCGGCGATGGCGAAGGGAACCTTGAGCGCCTTGGCAAGCGTCTGCGCGAGGAAGGTCTTCCCGACGCCGGTCGGCCCGATGAGAAGGACGTTGCTCTTCTGAATCTCGACGCCGTCCTCCTTCTGCCGATCCTGCAAAATCCGCTTGTAGTGGTTGTACACGGCGACGGAAAGCGTCTTTTTGGCCTCCTCCTGCCCGATGACGTACTCGTCGAGCACCGCTTTCAGCTCGGCGGGCTTGGGAAGGGAGGAAAGCTTCAACCCGATTTTCCCCGACTCCCGTCCGCTTTTGCCGAAATGGTCGGCCACCAAACGGTTGCAGGCCTCAAGGCATCGGTCGCAGATATAAATTCCGGTGGGGGATGGGATCAGATAAGAGACCTGATCCTCCATTCTGCCGCAGAAGTCGCAGTAGATTTCTCCCGCGCCCCCGCTGTTGTCATTATGATTCGGCATAGCAATCTCTTTCTTCTTGCGTCTTTCTCAGGCCCTCTTCTCGATGACCTTGTCAATCAGCCCGTATTCCGCCGCCTCAGCCGCCGAAAGGAAGTTGTCGCGGTCGGTGTCCCGCTCGATCTCCTCAAGCGGCTTCCCGGTATTTTTGGCAAGAATCCGGTTCAGGGTATCGCGGGTTTTCATAATATGATCGGCGTGAATCTTGATGTCGGAGGCCTGCCCCTGCATTCCGCCGAGAGGCTGGTGAATCATAATCTCGCTGTTCGGAAGAGCCAGACGCTTCCCCTTGGCGCCGGAGGAGAGCAGGAAGGCTCCCATGCTGGCCGCCATGCCGATGCAGATGGTGGAAACGTCGCATTTGATATAATTCATCGTGTCGTAAATCGCCAGTCCCGCCGAGACGGAGCCTCCCGGGCTGTTGATGTAGAGGCAGATGTCCTTGTCGGGATCCTGCGCCTCAAGGAAGAGGAGCTGGGCGACGACAAGGGAGGCCGTCACGTCGTTCACCTCGTCGGAGAGGAAGACGATGCGGTCGTTCAGGAGGCGGGAGTAAATGTCATACGCCCGCTCGCCGCGGTTGGTTTGTTCGATTACGGTTGGTACAAGTGCCATGTTCGGCTCCTTTCTTCCGGCCTGCCGCCGGAACGGCTCCGGTTTTCAGAGAATGCGGTGTCCCGTCCCGACGCCTCGCAACCTGCCGGAAGCGCCCGCCGGGGCGGGATCGTTGTTTTTTGACTTTTGCCTGTTTGCGCGGGATGCGCCATGTGGGTTTTCACGACTGCCGCGAGCAATTCTATGCGCGGGAGGCTACTCTTTGCAGGGCTACTCACCCTGACGCGGTTCCGCTTGCACGGTTTTGCCTGCGGGACGCTTTCCCTGCGTGGTCTCTCCTGCGTTACCCCGAAAGCCCTTTTCAGTAGGCGCGCAGGGCCGCCGCAATCCGGTCGGCGATCCGCTCGTGGCCCGCGTCGCTGGGGTGCAGGCCGTCGGGCATATATTTCTCCCGCAGAACCGGGATATTTGGCTGGAGTCCCGACTCCGCATAGAGGTCGATGACCGGGAGGGAGTAGTACTCCGCCACCTCGCGGAGAATCTCCACGTACCGCTTCAAATCCCCGTATTCTCCGCCCTTCTGATGGTGCTCCCCGTCCCGGAATTCCTCGCGGAGACGGTGGCAGGGCGTCATGACAAAGATCGGCTTGTCGGGGTATTTTTCAATCAGCGAGCGGAAAAGCACGTGGCAGGCTCCGGTAAAGGTATCGGCGGTCCGGTCGGAGGGGAGTCCGAGCGGGGCGTCCCCGTGGCCGAAATCGTTGGTGCCGCCGAAAACGACGACGGCGTCGGCGTCGGGCGCCATATCCTTCACTCTGCCGCAGAAGTCGAGATCCCAGCGGGCCACCGTCGAGGGCTTGTGCTGAGGGGCGATACGGGTACCGCCGATGCCGTAGTTTCTCGCCTCCGCGATCCCGTACTTTCTTTTCAGAACGGCGTGGTAAACGTTTTCCTTCTTCGAGGCCCCCACGCCCTCGGTGATGCTGTCGCCGAGAAAATTGATCACAAGACCGTTCAGCTCCATGCCTGCCTCCGCTTATTTCTCTTCCTTGGTCTCTTTCGGAGCTTCCTCCGGAGCCTTGTCGGTGATGACCGCGTTTGCCTTCACAAAGTCGACGGCCTTGCCGACCTTCACGTCCTCCGTCAGCATATCGGGCGTCAGCTGCTCCTTCACCTTCTCGATTTCCAGTCCGTACATATCGGCAATCTTCTGATACTCGGCCTCGATATCGGCCTCCTCGGCCTGAAGGCCTTCGAGCTCGGCGATCTTTTCGAGCGCAAGCCGGGTCTTGACCTGCTTCTCGGCGCGGGGCCGGAACTGCTCTCTCATCTTGTCGAGATCCATGCCTGTGTACTTGAGGTAGGTGCCGAGATCCAGCCCCTGCGCGCGCAGACGGTTGTCGTAGTCGCGAAGCTGCTGCTCGGTCTCGTTTTCAAACATGGCCTCCGGGATATCGGCCTCCAGGCGCTCGATCAGCGCTTCGATCAGCTTCTCCTCGACGTCGGCGTCGGCTTCCTTTTCGTGTCTCTCGGCGATTTTTGCCAAAACGTCGGCCTTGTATTCATCAAAGGTATTGAACTCCGAAACGTCCTTGGCGAAATCGTCGTCGAGCGCGGGAAGCTCGTTGAATTTGATTTCATGGAGAACGGTCTTGAAAACCGCTTCCTTACCGGCGAGGTCGGAGGCGTGATAATCCGCCGGGAAGGTGACCGTGACGTCGAAGGCGTCGCCGGGGTTATGCCCGACGATCTGCTCCTCAAAGCCGGGGATGAACTGGCCGGAGCCGAGCGTCAGATTGTACTTTTCGCCCTTGCCGCCCTCAAACGCCTTGCCGTCGGCAAAGCCCTCGTAATCGATGACCGCGATATCGCCGTTCTGCGCGGGGCGGTCGGTGATGTCCACCGTGCGGGAGTTGCGGTTGCGCACACGCTCGATTTCGGCGTTTACCTCCTCCTCCGTCGCGGGGGAGACGGTTCTGTCGACCGGGATGCCCTTATAGTCCCGAACCGTGACCTCCGGCTTGACCGGGAAGGACGCCTTGACGACGACCTCCTCCTCCACCGAAAGCACCTCAAATTCCGGACGTCCGACCGGCGTTTCCTCCGCCTCCTCAAGCGCCGCCTCATAGGCGTCGGGAAGTAAGGCGTTGATGGCGTCGTCGTAGAAGACGCCCTTGCCGTACATCTTTTCGACGATGGCGCGGGGAGCCTTCCCCTTGCGGAAGCCGGGGATGTTCATCTTGACGACGTTCTTTCTGTAAGCGTCGGCAACGGCCTTTTCAAACGCCGCCCTGTCGATGGCGATTTCCAGCTCTACGCGGTTGCCGGTCGGCTTGTTCTTGCTCTTTAAACTCATTTCTGAAAGTCCTCCGAATGTATCTGAATTGTTTTTTTACAGGAGCCTGTTTTTTGTCCGGGCTTTGCCCCGGTGAGGAATCGGACAAAGGAAATCCGCGGAAGGCACAGCCTCCCGCCGCTTTCGCAAATCTCCGCCGCCTGTCACGGCAGGGAAATCTTGCCCGAATTATATTGTATCAAATTCTGCGGCAATGTCAAGGGAATTGACGAAATATTAACATTTTTTACACAATACGAAGCGGCTTGAAGTTCAGATAGTCCGCCGAAAGCACCGTCATATCGATTCCCTCGAAGGAAACGGTGGCCGGATAGTCGTACACACCGTGAATATGGCCGTAAAAGCAGCGGGTGACGCCGTATTTGTGGAGAAGGTCGATCATGTCGCGGAAAACGAAATCCCGATAGACCGGCGGAAAATGGAAAAAGAAGAGGCGTTCGGCCTCCCCCGTCCCGTCGAGGGCCAGCCCGGCCTTGAGACTCAGCTCGGCGCGGATGACCTCCCGGGCGGCGATTTTCTTCGCGTCACAGCCCGCCGGGGTGTTTTTGGGATCGGGGAACCAGCCCCGCGTGCCGCAGATAACTTTCCCCTCCGCCTCCCACGCGTTGTTGTGCAGGAGCTTGAGCGTGGTCAGGCCGTTTGCCGAGAAGAAAAGCTCAAGCTTCCTTGCCGACTGCCACCAGAAATCGTGATTGCCCTTGCCGATCAGCTTGGTGCCGTTTAAGGAGTCAAGGAATCTCAAATCATCCGCCGCCTCCTCAAGCGTCAGTCCCCAGGAAAGATCCCCCGGGACGACGACGGTATCCTCCGGATTCACGGCGAGATTCCAGCCGTAAATCAGCTTGGGGAGGTAGCCCTTCCAGCGACTGCCGAAGACGTCCATCGGCTTTTCGACAGAAAAGGAGAGATGCGTATCGGAAAGCCCGTAAATTGCCATCTTTTTTGCCCGTCCCGAAGAAACGGGGCCCTCCTTTCGCACGGAATCGCGGAAAAGCCGCCCAACCGCTTGTAAAATCAGCAAAAGCCGCCGTAAAATATAAACTGTGCAAACGCGAACCGCCGCCCGGGCGGAAGGAACGCTACGATGCATTCGCTTGCGATACAATCGCTTGCGATGCAATCGCTTGCGATTATCGCTTGCGGTGCGCGTACTTCCCTTTCCCGGCGAAAGAAGGCTGTCCGCATAAAAGGCCTCGCCGGCGGGAATACTGTCTCTGTGCGGGACGGCTCCCCGGCGCGTCCGCCGTTCCCTGCCTTTTCTTATTTGCCATCCAAGCGCCGGAGAAACGGAGAAAAGCCATGGAACCTTGGGAAAACCATGAAGAAGAGCAGGAGGGAAAAAAGTCCTCCCGCCGCATCAAGGGGATCGTCTGCGACGTGAAAAACTGCGTCCATCACGACCGTGAGAACGACTGCACCGCCGGGAAAATCGCCGTCGGGCCGAGCTTCGCCACCTCCTGCGCCGACACCGTCTGCGCCTCCTTCAAGCCGAAGGAATTCTGACGGGGAAGACGCCGGGGAGCGTCACAGCTCAGCAAGCGGGGCGACCGGCCACCCGGCGCCCCGCCGTGGAAAAGCAACCCGCCGCGAAAAGGCGCCTTATTCCGCGCCTCTCAGCACAATCTCTTTCATTTTCTCCGCTTGGATCGCCTTGGCAGGGTCGAAGCGGATTTTCTTCTTCACCACGCCGGAAAGAGGGGAAGGAATCGGTTCGCCGCTATACTCCTTCAAAAGCTCCATCGCGTCAAGCTCGTTTTCCGGGCTCTCCCCCGTCAGCGCAAAGTAGACGGCGGGTGCGAACTTATAAGGCGAGGCCGTCGAAACCGAAAGGAGCTTCCGGCCGCCGTCCATTTTTTCAAGATATTTCTCCGCGCAGAAGAGGCCAACCGCCGTATGCGTATCGCTCAAATAGCGGTAGATATCAAACAGCTTCCGGATCTCCTCCCGCGTCTGTTCCTCGCCGCAGCAGGCGCCGAAGAAGGAGCGGTCGAGCTCCTCGCGGATCTCCGCCGGAACGGTGTAGCACCCGTCCTCGGTCAGCTTTTTCATGAAATCCACCGTCTTTTCAGCCCCGGCGACAAGATAGAGGAGCCGCTCAAGGTTGCTGGAAATCAGAATATCCATCGACGGGGAAGTAGTGGTATAAAACTCCCGTCTGCGGTCATAGGTGCCGGTCTCAAAGAAATCGGTGAGGACGCTGTTCCGGTTGGAGGCGCAGACAAAGCCGCGAATCGGAAGGCCCATCATCTTGGCGAGATAAGCGGCTAAAATGTTACCGAAATTCCCGGTCGGCACGCAGACGTTGATCTCCTCGAAGAGTGCAATATCCCCGTCCTTTACAAGGTCGCAGTAGGCGGAAACGTAATAGGCCACCTGAGGCACCAGTCGGCCCCAGTTGATGGAATTGGCGCTGGAAAGGAAAACGCCCCGTCGGTTCAGCTCCTCGCCGAGCTCCCGGTCCCCAAAAATTCTCTTCACGCCGTTCTGCGCGTCGTCGAAATTCCCGACGACGGAATACACCCCGACGTTCTCCCCCTCCTGCGTCGCCATCTGCAACTTCTGCACGCGGCTGACGCCGTCTACCGGATAGAAAACGTCGATGGAAACGCCGGGAATATCCCGATAGCCCTCAAGCGCCGCCTTGCCGGTATCTCCCGACGTCGCGACGAGGATTTTCGCCCTTCGGCTGTCCCCCGTCTTCCGGACGGCCCGGACAAAGAGGCGAGGCATGATTTGAAGCGCCATATCCTTGAAGGCCGCCGTCGGGCCGTGCCAGAGTTCAAGGACGCGGATTTTGTCCCCCAATTTTCTGACGGGAGCCGCGCCGCCCGGGAAGGCTTCCTCCCGATAGGCCTCCCGGCAGTCGGAAAGAAGCTCCTCGTATGCATAGTCGTCGGAGAGGAATTTGTAGAGGATTTTCGCGGCACGCGTCGGATAATCCTCCTCGCAGAGCTCCTTCAGCTCGTCGGAGGAAAGAAGGGGGATCTCCTCCGGAAGATACAGACCGCCGTCCTCCGCCAAGCCGTTCTTGATGGCCTCCGCCGGGGAGCAGGGGACGCTTTTCCCCCTTGTGCTGACATAGTTCATTGAAAATATCCTTTCGGGACCCCGTCGGATTCCGGCCGCCGCTCTTCCGAAAGTCGGAGGAAGCCCCGCAAAAAGCCGTTTTTCAGGGGATCGCAAGCCGCCTTCCGCGGCGGCACAGTATAATACATCTTAATATTATAACGCTTTTTTCCGCCGTTGTCTATTCAAAAATCGAATCTTTTGCAAAAGTTCGTGCGTTTGAATAAAAAACCCGATCGGCGAAGTCGGCAGAATGGGAATAATGACTCAGTTCTTCGTGAAGATGTGGCAGATCCGCCACCGTCCGGATGCCGTCGGGAAGAGCCGAAACGCCGTCGAGGTCGCCTCCGAGGCAGACCCGATCCTCCCCGACGAGAGAGGAAAAGTGCAGAATATGTCGGCAGACCGTCTCAAGCGTTCCCCCGCCGAGATGGTGCGGGAAAAGGTTCACGCCGATAACGCCTCCCAGCCGGGCGATTTTCTTCGCCATTTCGTCGGTCAGATTGCGGGGGTGCGGAAAAAGGGCGCGGGAGCAGGAATGACTGGCGATGACGGGGGCCTTTCGCTCCTCCGCGAGGGAAACGACCTCCTCAAAGAGCCGATCGGAGGCGTGGGAGAGGTCGGGGACGATGCCGAGGTCAAAACAGCCTTCGACGACCTCCCGCCCAAAGGGAGTCAGCCCGACGCTTGTGTCATGGGCGCCCCCCACACAGCATTCCCCGCCCCAGACGAGCGTCAGGATTTTAACACCCGCGTCCCTCAGTTTTTCCAGTCGGTCAAGCTTTCCGCAGAGAAGCCGACCGCCCTCGACGGCGAGAATCGGGGTAAAGCCCTCTCCCCGGAGCATCGGCCCTGCATAGTCGAGCGTTTCCCAAAAGAGACGGTAATTCTCCTCCCCGTCGAGGGAATTGTCGCTGTAGATCGCCATGACCTGTATATACTCCTCAAAGGCGCTCCTCGCAAGCGACAGAGAAACCTGACAGGAATTTTCCTCCAGCGTTTCTCTCTTTTTCCGTATCTCGGTCAGCGTATCGCAGTGAAGATCAAACAGCTTCATAAATGCTCCTCCCGCAGGCAGTCGTAATTTTTCGTGAAAGCGCCCCGCACGGCCTTTTTACTCCGGTTCCGGATTCAGATCCAGATTTTTCCCTGAGCGCCGAAAACGCCCTGCATATGGTTGATTTTAATCTCCCCGTCCGGGGAGGAAGGCAAAAGAACCTCCACCACGTCGAAGCGGTAGAAGCTCTGCCCCGGATGCTTTTTGATATAAGCCTCCGCCGCCCGGGAGAGGCAGTAGCGCTTTTTCGCCGTCACCGCCGCCGCCGGGCGTCCGTAGGAGGAGCCTGTAGAGCCTGTGGAGCTTGCGGTGCGGGTTTTCACCTCGACAAAAACAGTATACGGCGCCTTCTCGGCGATGATGTCAATTTCGTCGTGCCCGGCGTAGAAATTTCTGCAAAGAATCCGATAGCCCTCCGATTCCAAAAACCGGCAGGCGGCGTCTTCCCCGCCGCTGCCGGTCTGCCGTTTATTCTTCGTCGGGACGCCGTTCATTACAGTAGACCATGCCCCGTTTTCCGTCGACCGTGACGGTGACGCCGGATTTCAGAATCTTCGTCGCCCCCTCGGCGCCGACGATTACCGGGATGTTGAGGGTCTTTCCGACAATCGCCGCGTAGGAATCGTCCCCGCCTCTTTCGCAGATGATGGCGGAGGCGTGACGGAGGACGCCGATGATCCGGTCGGAAGCGGAGGGAATCACCACGATGTCGCCGCTCCGGCACTTTTTCAGCGCCTCAGCGTCGTTGGCGCAGACGCAAAGCTGTCCGCAAGCTGAACGATCCCCCACGCCGTGCCCGGCGAGGAGCACGTCGCCCACCATCTGCACCTTCAGCATATTCGTGGTTCCCGAGACGCCGAGCGGCAGTCCCGCCGTAATCACCACCAGATCCCCGTCGGTAACGTAGCGGTTCCGGCAGGCCTCCTTCACCGCCATGGAGAGGAGCTCCTCCGAGCTTTCGGCGACCCGGTCGACGAGAAGCGGAATGACTCCCCACGACATATTCATATGGCGGCAGGCCTCCGGGGAGGGCGAGCAGGCGATGATATCGGTCTGCGGGCGAAAGCGGCTGAGCAGACGGGCGGTAAAGCCGGAGGTCGTGACGGTGATGATCGCCTTGGCTCCGAGGTCGTGCGCCGTCGTGCAGGTTGCGT